>CALBRZ010000092.1 GCA_937927735.1 uncultured Planctomycetales bacterium | reverse complement strand
TCAGCCGGATGCGACAAGCCTCCGCCTAGCCGCGTACAGGCCGGATCCCGGCCTGTTCCGCGGCCGCCAGGAACTCGTTGAAGGTTCTCACCGGAACGTGCGAGCACGATTCGGGCACCCATTCGATCTTGCGCGAGGCCGGTGAGGACGACGCCTCCCCATCCGAGCCGGCTGGTGAAGTCTCCAGGCCGCCGTCTGACATCTCCCGCACCAGCGTTTCGTAGATCCGGTTCCCGGGGCCAAAAAACTCGTGGCTCTCAAAGTGGTCGTCGAAGATTTCCGCCCGGGTGGTTACGCGGATCGCTTCAGGCATGCCAGGCATCGAGAACGCGTAGCTGCCGTTGTCCAGGACTCTCCACTCGACCTGGGGCGGCCGCAAGTCGTCACGGTTCATCACCCGCTCGATGTCCTCCAGCGTCAGGGAGGGAGCCGGGAGCGTGGGCATCTCCAGGGCCTCCTTGGCGACTTCGTCGATATCCAGTCCGCCGGTATCCTCTTCGGCCGCCTGGTCCACATCGGCCAAAAGCCGTTCCCGAGCGGCATCTCGGGCTCCTCGTTCCGTCAGCACTGTCTGCTCAAACTGCTTGGGCAGCCGTGACAGGATGGGCTGCAGCTTGCCGACGATTCCCTCGAACAGGTTGATCCGTTCGCCCAGCGCAAAGTAGATGTCCGCTTCGACCGTATCCTTGTACGCCAGGTTGATGATCCGGATCGTGGGATACTTCTGTCCGATGCGGTCGATACGACCGATTCGCTGTTCCACCTTCATGGGGTTCCAGGGCAGGTCGTAGTTCACCAGCACCCCGCAGACCTGGAAGTTGAGGCCTTCCGCTGCGGCATCGGTACACAGCAGAATCTTGATCTTCCCTTCGCGCAGCCGCTGCTTGATCTGCTCCTTAGTGCAAGGCTGCCATTGGCCCGCCAGGTCGCGCACTTCACCGCCGCGACCGGAGAAACAAGCCAGCGGTTGCCCCGGCATTTGTTCGGCGAGGTAGCCCCGCAGCCAGTCCATCGTGTCGGTGTACTGCGTGAAGACGATGGCGGAGTCGTATCCGTCGGCCCACGCGGTTTCCAATTCCGTCACGAGCCGCTGGGCTTTCGTGTTGGCCCCCACCTTGGCGATCAGCTTCAACAGCCCCTGAATTGATTCCCGCTCCTCGGCCACCAGGGCCTCGCGCGAGAGCGTCTCGGCCTCGTCCGTGTCCATGACCTCATCGCGCTGCTCATCCTGCGAGACGTCTTCGTCGACCACCTGAACCTGACCGCCCTGCATCCCCGCCAGCCGCTGGTTCAGAGTGCTTTGCAGCGCGTAGAACGAGCTGGCCAGCCGGCGGCGGTAGATCGTCATCACGAAGCCAACCGCCGAGCGTTTCTCGGCGGCCGCGTTGTTGTACGTGGTGCTGATGTAGTCTTCGACCGCGTCGTACAGCTCCCGCTCCGCCTTGGTCATCTCCACGGCAACGTCGCGTACCGCCCGCGTGGCGATCGGCGTATGGATCAGGCCCCGTTTGTGGTACTCCCGCAGCAGGTTGCGGGTGTACCGCGACATGCGATGCCGGATCGGGCTGAACCGCCGCAGCACCTGCAAGGCCGCTTTCCGTTGGTCAGCCGTGAGGCGTTTCAGCGGAATACCGCTGCTGTCGTGAAGGGCCTTCAGAATCTTCCGGCAGCCAAGCGAACTGAGGCCGTCGGCAATCCTGGCCACGTCGTCTTCCCTGACTGCGCCGTACTCTGCCTCCGTTTCGCGGAACATGCGGGTAAGAAACTCCATTTCAGCGTGGCTCGGGTTCCCGGCCGCGGTCGTGAAGTACCGCAGGAAAGCCTCCTTGCTCTCGGCCCAACGCTTGGGCAGTCCCAGCAGCTTGAGCAGGTCCCAGAGTTCCACCGGGTGGACCTGCATCGGCGTGGCCGTCAACAACAGCAGCGACCGGCACTTGGGCCGGAGTTCCTGCAAGAGACGCAACAGGTTGTTCGGGCCGCCTTCCTGGGCCGTGCCTGGCGACTTTCGCCGGGCATGGTGGGCCTCGTCGGCCACCAGCAGGTCCCAGTCCGCGGCCTGCAATAAGTCTTTGGCCCGGTCGCGCCGCCGCATCAGGTGGCTGGAGGCGATGACAAATGATTCCTGATGCCAGGTGTCCCGCTCGACCTTGCGTTCGCTCGGCCCTTGCCAGCCGTGCGTTTGCTTCCAGATCAGTTTCTGGCCGTCGTAGAGCGGTACGTTCAGGTTGAACTTCTCGTACAGTTCGTCCTGCCACTGGCGCATCACCGCCTTGGGAACCAATAGCAGAATCCGTTTCGCCAGTTGGCTGATCCAGGCCTGGCGAATCAGCAGGCCGGCCGTAATGGTCTTGCCCAGGCCGACCTCGTCGGCAATCAACATCTGGCAAGGCCATGAATCCATCAGCCGTTTGAACGCCCGCACCTGATGTGGCCACGGCCGGATGGCAGAAGTAACTTCCCCTACCCGCACCCCGTTTTCCATTTGGGCTGCGTATCGCAGGTAGGTCCAGGCCAGCCGCCGCAGTTCATCCGGCAGCAAACGCGACCGTTCCTCGGTCAGTTCTGTAACGACCTCTCGTACATGCGCACCGGCACCAGCCGCGGTTCCCTGCTGCTCGCCCGCGGCCGGCGGAGTAGCGAAACCATCGTCCTCCGGCAGGAACTCCAGCAGCCGCTGTTTCACGGCCTCCGGAACATCAAGAACCTTCACGCTATTTGCCTGGTCGTGCCAGAACTGGTCGAAGGCTTTAACCCCGTCGAGTACGTGCTTCTCCTCGCGGCCGCCTTCCCAGGAGCAGTGGACGTGGAAGCACTCTCGATTGTTGATCCAGCCGCCCCGGGTTTCATTGATGCTGCCGATGAAACTGATCCGATTCCCTTCTGCGTCGGTGATGATGCCCACTTTCTCGTGATAGATTCCGACGGCGGCAATCGGCTGACCGTCTGCCCCCACCGGAATGGCGACTTTGACCTCCATCCGCTCGTGGCCGATCATCCAGGCCAGTGCCTCCAGGCCATGCCGCGCTTCGGGGTTCGGCGGAGTCAGCGGCTCGTTGAGGAGATGGTCTTCCACCTTCTGCCGCAGGTCGTAACCTTCCTTGATCGCCTGCACCTCATCCGGCCCCAGGGTGCATCCCACCAGCAGTCGCATCTTCCCGCCGTTGGCGATCAGCTTCTCGATGCCTCGGGCCGCCAGGGCCAACGCGTCGGCGGTGAAGTAGCCGGTCATCCGATCGTACTGGACCGCACAGGCAAGTGCCGGCACATAGAACAGTTGAACCAGGTCCCCCTGCTCATGCCGGTAACTGGTTTCCCAGGTGTGCGTCGGCAGCAACCGGATGTCTGGCATCGCTCATCCCTCCCCGTCTTCGTCGTCTCCTGCGGGCTCGTTGAACATCATCTGCTGACTGAACTTTGGTTCGGGGACCTCGTCGGCCAGGGCCAGGCGACGGAGTTGCTCCAGCGCTGCACAGTCGCTGGCCGCCCCGCCCAGGCTGTCATCCTTCTTCTTGCCGGCGGCCGCCCCAGGGGCCGGCAGGACGTTCAATAGCGCCTCCAGCGCCGTCAGCAGGGTGGAGTCCGTCAACAGCCCCGCCTCCTCCAGCACCGCTTGGGCCGCCCCAGTGTTCCGTTCCCGACCGATCAGGGCGGCGTGATGCAGGGTATCGAGCATCACCTCTTCGCCGACCGGTCCCAACTTGGACTTGGCTTGCCGGGTCCGGCTGTCCCAGAGAATCACGTCGCTAGTCTTTACCTCGCAGACCACGTTCTTCACGTCCCGGTCAAAGTCCAGCCCGACAACGCGGGCCAGCTTCAGGGCTTCGTCGCTGGGGAAGCGGGGCGCCTTGAAAGCGTCCCAGGCCAGCACGTACCACTCGGTCAGCGGGTCCAGGTGATGCTGCCGCTTGACCGTAGCAAGCTGCTCCATCCGCCAACGTTTCACTTCACGGCGGGCGGCGTCGAGGGCATCCTCTGGGCTCACCGCATACGGGTCCCAAACCTCACCATCGGCCAACTTGGTCTTCTTGGGCATCTGAACGGGACGGCCTCGCCTCAGCGGCCAGTTCTCACTGAACACCTGGAGGGCCGGCCCAAAGCAAGCCAGGTACAGATCCACGCCGCCGATCCCGGCCGTCTGGAACTCCTGCACCCGCTCGCGGACCTTGGCCGTCACCACCGGTTCAACGTCTTCCCAGTACACCACCTCGTCGTCGGAGCGCTGCTCGCGGGGACGGCAGACGAGAAAGATCGTACTCTTGGCCGCCGACTTCTCCTTGATGTGCAGGCTTCCCTCGGCCTCGGTATTCACCGGCCAGGACGCCGTGATGACAAAGCCCGCCTGCACCAGGCCATTGGCCAGGGCGTCCCAGGCGCCGCTGGCCTTGTGGGTGAACATCACGGTCATCACCCCCTCGGGCTTCAACACGCGGCGGCACTCCGCGAAAATGGCGGCCATTCGCTCCTGATAGTCCCGGCCAGCGAGGTTCTTCGCACCACCTTTTTGGCCCTTGAACTTGGCCGGATTGGCGACGGCTTCGCGGTCTTTATCGGTCAGGTACGACGAGAATGGTTCCGGGTAAAGCAGCCCGGCAGTGCGCTTGAGCCACACGTAAAAGAAGTCGGACAGTTCCGCGTACATCACGTTGTCGTAGTACGGCGGGTCCATCACGACGCAGTCGACGCTGGCATCGGCCAGCGCGAGCGTATCGCCCGAACCTTGCGTGATGGTGATGCCGTTGGACTCGTGCCGCTCAGTAAACAATTGCCTGCTGCCATCGCCTCCGGTGCTCAGTTCGATCAGTTCCTTGAGGGCTTTGCCAGTTTGTTCGATGGTCCAGTCGTAACCCAACCCGGTAATAGCGGGGGCCATCTCGGCATAGCTCCACTTGAACGCGAAATCATGACGATCAAAAACACCAGCGACCACCTCTCGATTCGCGTGCCACCTCACCATCCGGGCGTTATAGTTCAGTACTTTATCAATCGCGATGGCGACGTAGGCCAGAGCCGCCTTATCGAGCTCCGGAATCTCGCCGCCGTGCTGCTGCCGGAGTTCATCTACGAGGTCATGGAACACCTCCACGCTGGTGCAATGGCCGTAGAGTTGACGAGGGTTGAACAGGTCCCGCCACCGCGGCATCCCGTACTGAAGCGGCCGAGCATCATTAGTGCCTTCCGGAAAGAATTCATCTGGCACAAGGTTCCTGGCTTCCCACTCCGGCATCTTGGCGGCGAGGGCATTCGCGACCTGCTGGCTGACGTCGTCTTCGGGGCGGGGGGCACGGAAGCCGCGGACGGTCTTGAACTTGTCCTTGCCGGCCTTGGTTACGCCAACTTTGACTTTCTGCTTGTAGACCACGGCATAAAGCTGGTCGCCCATCTGGCCTGCTTGAGCCTGGGCCTTGATCTCGTCGCCGTCGAACACGCGGCCACAGTCGGGAAACGGGCACAACCCCTGGCCGCCTTTGACCGTCCCGGGGCTTTGTTCCTTGGCCTTCTGGACGATCTCAAACGTGCAGTGGCGGTGCTCGG
>CALBRZ010000091.1 GCA_937927735.1 uncultured Planctomycetales bacterium | reverse complement strand
CAATCGATTCTGTGGGTGAACGTGCAGCAATCGTGCTGCGCGACACTATCTATTAAATCTGTAATCTGGACGGCACAGTCATTTCTGGATCGCAGTCTGCAGTCTGGTGTTGCCGGTACGCTCCGTTCGTAAGGGTGAACGGAGCAGTGATGCCTAGCCTTCGCGTCAGCGAATGGTCACGGTTAAACCTGCAATTGCGCAGTGTTGGTGACCAGTGTTGATAGATTGCTAGGTCGCTACAAGGCTAGAGACCATTATTTCGGCTAAGGGGACGTCTAGTCACGCCGGTTATGGCACGCTTTTGCGTCAGCCAGTGGAGATCTGGCCTGTTCAAGCAAGGATGGCGAACGAACTCTTATATGCGGAGGGTAGGGTTATGGATCTGAAGCACACGAAGGTGATCGGGCCAGGCCACGGTTCGCTTCCGTTTCGAGGGTTGGATAACCTGGCAGACCTGCCTTGTAAGCCGGGGCCATTGATTACGGCCGACAGCCCCTACGGGGCAAGCCCTGGCGAGGCGTTGATTTGTACCCGTGGCGATGGTGGCGTTCAGCCCGGCCGATTCGGACGCATCTTCTGCAGGTCCAACTACAGGCCCAGCGATGAAGCCATTCACGAGCTGGCCGAGACGATGCGCGAGCCGAGCTTGGCACCAAACGATCACCCGGACGTGCCATTGGGTTTCACGTTCCTCGGTCAGTTCATCGACCATGACTTGACCCTGGATGCGACCACGATGTTCGGAAAAATGGAGGATCCCAAGGGGATTACGGATTTTCGGACACCCAACTTGGATCTCGACTGTCTGTATGGTGCCGGCCCTGGCGTGGATCGTTTCATGTATGACGTGACGCCGCCGGGCGACAAGAACCCCTACAAGTTGCTCCTGGACTTCGGCCGGAGCTTCGACCTTCCCCGCAATAGTCGTAATACGGCGATCATTGGCGACTTGCGGAATGATGAGAACTTTCTGATTTCGCAGCTCCACCTGGCGTTTATCAAGTTCCACAATGCGGCCGTCGATTACTTCCTGGCTACGCAGCCGGAGAAATACCGAGGGCTGCACGGGAATGTTTTCCTGTTCAAGGACGCCTGGCACAACGTGCTATGGCATTACCAGTGGATCATTGTGCATGAATTCTTGCCGAAGGTCGTTGGGCAGGAGATGGTCGACGATGTTCTGACCAATGGCTTCAAGGTTTTCGATTGGGAACGCATGGGCGCCAAGTTCCCGTTCATGCCAGTGGAGTTCTCTACCGCGTGTTATCGGCTCGGTCACACGATGTTGCGCCAAGATTACATCGTGAATGACCTGATCAAGAAGGATCTCTTCCAACTGCCGGTCTTCGGCACGCCACGGATCAATAGCGAGCTGGAGAAACTGGATTTCACCAAGTTCTTCGATTTCCCGGGACGGCCGCCCGCCCAGCGCAGCCGACTGTTCGATGCTAAGATTCCCGAGCCGGTCTTCAACTTGCCGTTCATCGATCCGGTTCAGGACAAGCCTGTCTCGCTGCCGGAACGCAACATGCTCCGGGCTCTGATCTTCGGAGTGCCGTCCGGTCAGGAAGTGGCTAGGGCGATGCAGAGGTGCGGTGTGGACGTAAGGGTCTACAGTAATGATGAGCTGGGCATCGATCCGGTGCTCAGTAAACATCTGGGAGGCGAAGCACCGCTATTCTTCTACATGCTAAAAGAAAGCGAGTTCGAGCCAACGAATAGCCGCCACTTAGGGCCGGTGGGCGGCCGGATTGTGGCCGAGGTGTTCCTCAACTACCTCAGCACGATTTCCGGGAACTATCTGAAGGATTGCAAGGAATGGAAGCCGATCTTTCCGCGGGCCAATGAAGACGACTTCACGATGGTCGATCTGCTCACGTTCGCGAACGCGTAAGCCAGACCGGGTAAACGCGAAGGGATGAGCTACGGACGTTTTGGGCGTTGGCAGCCCGCCCAATAGCTTCCGTTAGAGCCCTGGCCGAAAAACTCGGCCAGGGCTCTCTTCGTTGGACGGTTTGTAGTATCAGCGCGACGGTTTTATGCCTGACGGTCTTCAATCCGGGAAAGGGATTGTCGGCACGACCGGACGAGCGGGATTTTGGGGCTTGGATGGGCACGCCACGACGTTAGTGATTATGTCCCGCGTGGGGATCGATGCCGCCGCCGGCTTGGTTTTTCAGGGCCAGGTGCATCTGGTAGGCACCGCGGCCGGCGAGCACATCGCCGGGGAAAATTGCTCCGTCGTTGGCCACCACCACTGCCTGGCGGTCGCGGTAGATCACGTGGACCGGCACGCGGTCAAAGTGGTCGCCGTTACGCTGGTACACGTAGGTTTCGGCCCCGTCTTCGACGACGGCGTCCACAGGCAGCACAATCTGTTTGGTCCAGCGCTGGACGGGTACGCGCAGTTCCATTCGCTGGCCCGGCTTGAATCGCCACTCGATGAACCGCACGCCGCCGGGCGTGGTCCGGTCCAGCAGTACTTCGTTCGAGAGCGGGATGTAGAAGCGGAACGCGCGGCTGGAGGCGTCGATCTGGTCGGCCAGGTACATCACGTGCAGGTTTTCGATCACGTCGGACCGTTGGTCGCCGGTCAGCAGCACGGCCGAGATGGGAATGCGGTCGCGCACGGCCGCCCGCAGGGCCTCGGCATCATCCTCGTACGCATGGCCTTCGATGTACAGCTCGCAGTGGTCGGCCAGTATGCAAAGGGTTTCGCCCGCTTCGACGTGCTGCCCCTGCACGACCGAGAGCTGCTGCACGTGGAACAGATGCTCCTCGGCACAAGCTCCCGATTCGCCTTCGTGTTCGTGGTCCGGGGCAGAAACCGTGAGAGAACGCAGCAATTGCCTGGTGCGGAGGATTTGGTCTACCTGCGTTTCCGATAACCCATGCAGCAGCAGGGCCTGCCGTTCGGCGAGGAGCGAAGCTTCGAGCTTTTGGCGTTCGTAATCCTGCTCAAGCACGCGTCGTCCGGCGACCACGCCTTCGCCGGCGCTTTCCAGCCGGGCGATTTCACGCCGGATCACGTCCAGGCTTTCAGCGGTGCGCAAGAACTCCCGCTGGGCGGAAACCAGTTCTTCGTGCATCAGGCGGATTTCGAACAGCGGGCTGCCCGGCTCTACCGCCATGCCGGCCACGACGTTGATACGGGTGACCACGCCCGATAGTGGCGCGGTGACCTGGATCTGCGAGAGTCCGGGCCGTTCCACCACGATCGCCGGCAGTGTGACGGTCCGGGCGTAGTCCGATAGCTGCACCGTGACCGGTTCGTAGTTGATGTTACGCAGGGCCCAGGGGCTCAGCTCGATCGAGTTCGCCGCGTTGTGGGCATGATCATGGTCATGCCCGTGATCGTGGCCGTTCTTGGAGCCGGGCTGGCCATTGGCGGCCGTGGACGAGGCGGCGGACTCGGGCCACCAGTGTTCGCGCCATACCGCGGCAGCGACCACGCCGACGACGATCAGAATCGCCGCCAGGCTCCAAGCAATCGTACGATTCCGCGACCGGGGAAAGCCCATCGTGTACCTCTCACTGTCAGCGGCGGAGGAAATCTTGCGGTACGGGGTAGCGGCGGGCCTGCGCCAGGTAACGCTTTTGCGACTTGGGGGCTGCGGGACCTAGCCCAACGGTTCGTCCCACGACCACCACATTTAGAACTGTATAACCAAAGCGCCGCCATGGGAACGGTACGCCATCTGCCCCCGGTTGGCCCACAGGTGACGGCACAGCGAGCGGCCGGGGCACAATATACATCAACAATAGGTTATTGGTCGGTGGCGGACGGCTTTCCTGTTCGCAGGCCAGCCATGTGAATGAGCCGTTAGGACGTTGCTAGCAACGGCGGCGCATTGGCGGCGTTTTCGAGCGCTTTGTGGGAACTCATGGGCAGCCTCGGGCGTCTGAATGGTGGTCGCGACGAGGCTGCAGCGTTCGTAAATCATTGAACGATTGCACGTTGTATTTCTTCGACCATCGCGGCCGTGGTATCAAGGAAAGCACGTCGGAGTCGCCGGAAGCTCGTGGTTATCGAGCATCGCTGCCGCTAAAGCGGGGGCGCTTGGACGTATCCCTTTACGCAACGTTTGGAGAATCACCTGTGCGTTTGCTGCTCGCATGTGGATGCGTTGCCATCGCATCTCTGGCTATCTGCGTCGCTTACGCGGTTTCGCAAGAGTCGCGGGCCGACCAGTGGAAACAGGTGTACGACGCCATGGCTAAGGAACTCCCCCGTACCGCCTTGGAGAAGTTGGAGCCGATCATCGCGTCGGCCAAGAAAGAAGGGGCCTGGCCCGAGGCGGTCCGGGCCGTGAGCCTGAAGATCCTGCTTGAAAGCGGCATCGATGACAGCGATTTCGAGGGGGCCTTTCCGCGCATGCGGCAGGCGATTGAGCAGTCGCCCGAACCGATGAAACCTGCGATGCACGCCATCCTGGCGCATTGGTACTGGCGGTACTTCCAGGAGCATCGCTGGCGGATCGGGCAACGGACGGAAACGTCCGATTCGCCCGGCGACGACCTGACCACCTGGTCACTGCCGCGGATCGTGGCTGAGATCGATCGCCAGTTCCAGGCGGCGCTTGCCCAGGGCGAGGCTCTCAAACGTACGCCTATCGCCGAGTACAAGCCGTTGCTCCAAGAGGGGACGATGCCGGCGTCGTACCGGCCTACGGTGTACGACCTGCTGTTGTACGAGGCGATCGCGTTTTACGCCTCGGGCGAGGCCACGGTCACGCAGCCGGAAGACGCCTTTGAGTTGGAAGCCGGCAGCCCGATTTTTGCCGCACCGGATCAGTTTCTGGCCTGGGAACTTTCCAGTGACGGCCACCTGGCCAAGGCGATCAAGCTGTATCAGCAGTTATTGCGGCTGCACGCCGACGACGCGGATCGTAGCGCGTACCTGTCGGCCGATCTGGAGCGGTTGCTCTTGGGCTACAGCTACGCGGTGGGATCTGAAAAGGATGAACGATACCTTGCCGCACTCAAACGGTTTGCCGAAGCGCATCGCGATCATGCGCTGGCCAGCCTGGCTTATTACCGGTGGGCCGAAGTGCTCCAGCGGCAGGACAAGCTGGTCGAGGCACACAAGCTGGCGGCCGAGGGCAAGCAGCTGCATCCCGATAGCGTGGGTGCCAAGCTGTGCCACAATTTGATCGCGCAAATTGAACAGCGCGAGGTCACCGTGCTGGCCGAACGGGTGTGGAACAAACCCTGGCCGGCCGTTGAAGTTAGCTACCGCAACATTGACCACATCTATTTCCGTGTGGTTAAGGCGGACTGGGAATCGCGGCTCAGGCAGATGCGCTTTGGGCCAGAGCATTGGGACCAGGATGCCAAGCGGCAACTACTTGCTCAGCCTGCGGTCAAAGCGTGGGATGTCCAGTTGCCGCCGACTTCCGATTACCGCGAGCGCAAACAAGCGGTGGCGGTGCCTGAGGATCTGGAGCCGGGGTTCTACTACCTGATTGCTAGCTGCCGCGATGATTTCAGCCAGCGCAACAACGTGTTGCTGTTCACCGAGTTCTGGGTGAGCGACCTGGCGCTGGTGATGCGCGAACGGCACGGCGATCCGGCCCTCCAAGGGCTTGTCACGCTGGCGGATTCGGGTGAGCCCGTCGAAGGTGCTACGGTCAAGACCTGGCGCCTGGACCCCCGCAGCAACCAGTGGATTGTCGGGCCGCAGGGGCGAACCGATGCCGCGGGCCTCTTCAACATTCCCGTCGAACGACGTGATTACGGTCAGTTTGCCGTCCTGGTGCAATGGGGGCAGCACCTGGCTTCACGCGGCTTCGAAAACGTCTACGGATACGATCAACGGCAGCAACCGTTTGAAAGCACCGTTTTCTTTACCGATCGAGCGTTGTACCGGCCGGGGCAGACCATCCACTACAAAGGGCTGAGCTTCCGCGCCGATCATCGCAATCGCAGCTACGAAGTCCTGCCGCGGCGGCAGTTGACGGTCATCTTCCAGGACCCCAACGGCAAGGAGATCGCCCGGCAGCAGCACCAGACCAACGCTTTTGGCGCGTTCCACGGCAGCTTCACGGCGCCTGCGAATCGTCTGCTGGGCCGGATGATGATTCAGGTGCAAGGCGGCCCGCCGGGCATGGCTCAGGTGGCGGTCGAAGAATACAAGCGGCCCAAGTTCGAGGTGCAGCTGCACCCGGCCCAGGAAGCTCCGCGGTTGGGCGAAGAAGTGCTGCTGACCGGTACGGCCTCCGCATATACCGGGGCACCGATCGACGGTGCCAAGGTTCGCTACCGCGTGGTCCGCGAAGTCCGGTTCCCGGACTGGTGGTCGTGGTGGCGTGGTTTCCAGCCGCAGCCACAGCAGGAAATCGCCCACGGTACGGTGCAGACCGATCGTGAGGGCCGCTTCCAGGTCACGTTTACCGCCGTGCCGGATCGCTCCGTGCCGGAGACAAGCGAGCCGGTGTTTGTGTACCGCGTCACGGCCGACGTGACCGATAACGCGGGCGAAACGCGTTCGGCCTCGCGCCAGATTCGGGTGGGGTACGCGGCCCTGCAAGCTACGCTGACGGCAGATTCTTGGCAAACCACAGCCAATCCGGTCGAGATCAAGATTACGACCACGTCGCTGGATGGCGAAGGCCGCGAAGCAGGCGGAAAGGTCAAAATCTATCAGCTCCAGGCTCCTGATCGCGTGCATCGCGCGCCACTTACCAATGACAGCTACCCGTATTATCCCGGGTACGGGGCAAGAGGTGGATTCGAAAACGGTGCCGGCAACGATCCGGATGATCTGAGTAACCCGGCCAATTGGCCGCTGGGCGAGGTGGTGGCCGAGCAAAACTTTGCCACTCGGGATAACGGCACCGCCGAGCTTGCGTTCACGCTTCAGGAAGGCGTGTACCAGGCGGTGCTGGAATCCCAGGACCGCTTCGGCAAAACGGTCACGGCCCGGCTGCCGCTCACGGTGATCCATCCCGAAGCCGATCGCCTGAACATCAAAGTCCCGCAGCTCCTCAAGCTGCGCAGCACGACGGTGGAGCCCGGTGAGGAGTTCGTCGCCGTGTGGGGCAGCGGCTACGACAACGCTCGGGCCTATGTCGAGATCGAACGCCAGCAGCAGATCGTCAAGGCGTTCTGGACCGACGCCAAGACCACGCAAGCCAAAATTGCGGTGGCGGTGCCTGAGGAGTGGCGCGGTGGTTTCACCCTGCGGGTGACGATGGTCCGCGAGAACCGGGCGTACATCGAGTCGCACCGGATCGACGTGCCGTGGACAAACAAGCAACTGAAGGTGGCTTGGGAGCGGTTCACGTCGAAGCTGCTGCCCGGCCAGAAAGAAACCTGGACGGCCGTAGTAACCGGTCCCGATGCCCAGCGGGCCGCGGCTGAAATGGTCGCCACCCTGTACGACGCTTCGCTCGATACGTACTTGCCGCACGAGTGGATGCGTTGGCTGAACATCTTCTACCAGGATCACTCGACCCTGAATGTGCGGTTCGACAACGGGCAAATGCGGTTGCGGCACCTGGCCGGCGGTTTTTCCAGTGACCTGGAGCACGTCGTGATTCGTTACCCGCACTTGGACCCAGAGATTGTCGGCTACGGCAACGGTGTGGGCTGGATGCAGAATAAGGGGGGCGGCCTGCTGGCAGCCGACTATGCGGCGGCCGTGCCCCTGGCGGCGCAAGCGCGTGGCATGGGCGGGATGGCTCCGGGACGTGAAATGGCTCTAAGAAAGAGCGATGGCATGCCGCCGGCCGACGCGAACGTAGCTGCCGAGGCGGCACCTGCGGATCGCGTCCCGGATACGCAGGCCGTCGCGCCACGTACCAACCTGGCAGAAACCGCGTTTTTCTTCCCGCATTTGACCACCGACGACGAGGGCACGGTGCGGATCAGCTTCACCATGCCTGAGGCGCTCACGCAGTGGAAGTTCATGGCCTTTGCGCACGATACGCAGTTGCGCAGCGGCTCGCTTCACGATCGCGTGGTGACGTCCAAGGATCTGATGGTCGAGCCCAATCCGCCGCGGTTTGTCCGCGAAGGCGATGAACTGGAGTTCGCCGTCAAGGTAACCAACCGCTCGGCGAAGGCCCAGCAGGGGAAGTTGCGGCTGACGTTCACCGACGCGCGCACCGGCAGCGACATGACGGCCGCCCTGGGCATCGAGGATGCCGAGTTGCCGTTCGAGGTGCCCTCCGGCGAGTCGCGCAGCTACGCGTGGCGTCTGAGCGTGCCCAACGGGGCCGGTTACCTGGTGTACCGCGTGGTGGGCACCACGGGCATGTTGTCCGACGGCGAAGAGAACTTCCTGCCGGTGCTCTCGAAGCGGATTTTGGTTACGGAATCGCTGCCGCTGCCCATCCGCGGCGAGCAGGCCAAGACGTTCCAGTTTGAGCATCTGCTGACCTCGGGCGATTCGAAGACGCTGCAGAGCCAGGGGCTGACGGTGGAGATGGTATCCAACCCGGCCTGGTATGCCGTGCTGGCGTTGCCTTACCTGATGGAATACCCGCACCAGTGCAACGATCAGGTGTTCAATCGCTTCTATGCCAACGCCGTGGCGCAGCACATCGTGAAGTCCGATCCCACAATCCGCCGCGTGTTCGAGCAGTGGCGGAACACGCCGGCGCTGGACAGCCCGCTGTTCAAGAACCAGGACATCAAGAACGTGCTGGTGGAAGAAACGCCCTGGTTGCGCGATGCCCAAAACGAAAGCCAGGCTCGGCGGAACATCGCCATCTTGTTCGATGAGAACCGGTTGACCGCCGAGCTCCGCAGCGCGTTCGAACAGTTAGCCCAAGGGCAATATGACGACGGGGCCTGGCCGTGGTTCCCGGGCGGACGGGGGAACGATTTCATCACCCTGTACATTACCACCGGGTTTGGCCGCCTGCGACAGTTGGGCGTGCCGGTCGATGTGCAACCGGCGATCAAGTCGCTGCACCGGCTCGACGCCTGGATCGACCGTAACTATCGCGCGATCCTCGAGGCGGCTAAGCGCGATCGGGAGCAGTTGAGCAAGAGCCACTTGAACCCGACGATTGCCCTGTACCTGTACGGACGCAGCTTCTTCCTGAAAGATCAACCGGTTGCCAACGAACACCGCGAGGCGTTCAGCTTCTTCGAGAACCAGGCCAAAGAGCATTGGACGAAGCTGGATTCGCGGCAATCGCAAGCGCACCTGGCGATCGCTTTGCACCGGCTGGGACAGCGCGAGTCGGCCCTGGCCATCATGGAGTCGCTGCGCCAGCGGGCCGTGCGGAACGACGAGCTGGGGATGTACTGGCACGATGGGCCGCGCTCGTGGTGGTGGTATCGGGCCCCGATCGAGACGCAGGCCCTGATGATCGAGGCCTTCGAGGAAGTCGCTCGCGATCCGCAGGTCGTCGAGGAATGCCAGGTGTGGCTGCTCAAGCAGAAGCAGACGCAGGACTGGAAGACCACCAAGGCCACGGCCGACGCGGTGTACGCGTTGCTGTTGCGGGGCGTGAATAACCTGCTGGCCTCCGACGCGCTGGTCGAAGTCACCTTGGGCGACAAACGGATCGAGCCTGGCAACGTAGAGGCCGGTACGGGCTACTACCGTGAGCAGTTTGCCGGTTCGGACGTGAAGCCGGCGATGGGCCACATTACGGTCAAGAAGGACGATCCGGGCGTGGCCTGGGGCGCCGTCCACTGGCAGTACCTGGAGGACATCGATAAGGTGCCCGCCTACGAAGGTACGCCGCTGACGGTTCGCAAGGCCCTGTACACCAAGGTGAACACGCCCCAGGGGCCGCGGTTGGAGCCGGTGGATGGCCCCGTGAACGTGGGCGATGAGCTGGTGGTACGGATTGAGGTCCGCGTCGATCGCGACATGGAGTACGTCCACCTGAAGGATCAACGCGGTAGCGGTACCGAACCGGTGGATGTACTGTCGCAGTACCAGTTCCGCGATGGGTTGGCGTACTACCAGTCCACCCGCGATACGGCCACGCACTTCTTCATCGACTACCTGCCCAAGGGCACGTATGTCCTGGAGTACTCGACGTGGGTTGTACACCGCGGGCAGTACACCTCGGGCGTTGCCAGCATCGAGTGCATGTACGCTCCCGAGTTCAACAGTCATTCCGGCAGCGTCACGCTTACGGTCAAGTAGTCTGCCGGGCAGGCACAACGTGCCACGCGTCACGAGCCGTCAATGGAAACGGCCCCGGCAGAATGCGTCATTCTGCCGGGGCCGTGTTGTTTGTCGGACTGTGGATGACGCTACTGCTGCTGCAACTTCTTCAGCGCTTCCGTGGCAGCATCACGCACCTGGGGAACCGGGTCGTTCTCGGCCACTTCTTGCAGCCGGCTGACCGCCTGCTGCATGCTGCCGCCCAGCAGGGCGATCGTCTTGGCGGCTTCGTAACGCACCAGCGGTTCTTCGTGGCTCAGGCCGGCGATCAGAATCGGCTTCACGGCCTCGACCAACTGCGGGTTCTCGGGGGCGATCCGCACCAAGGCCCACACGCTCAGCAGACGCAGCTTTTCGTCGCGAGCGGCGAGGTTCTTGCGAATCTCGGGCAGGGCTTCCTCGGCGGCCTTACCCATCGCGCCCAGTGCATAGGTCGCGCCGGCTTTGAGCTGGATATCGTCGGACTTGAGATCTTTGAGCAGTTCGGGGATCACCGAGGCCGGAGCCGGGCCGATGTTCGACAGGCTCATGAAGATCTCGCGGCGAGCGTCCTTATCGGTCTCACCGCGGAGGGCTTCAACCAGAGCCGGCACGGCGTCCTTGGCATCGGGGCCAATACGGCCCAGCACCACCACGGCAGCACGACGCAGCTTGGGATTCTTCAGTTCCGCGGCCACCGGCCCCACGGCGGCTTTGCCCATGTCGACCAGAGTGTCGGCCACGTTGGTGGCGATGAGGCCATCCTGGCTTTCAAAGGCCTTGATCAGGGCCGGCATCACCAGCGAGGGTTCCGGATCGAGATCGTCGATGGCTTCGATCGCGGCCAGCCGCACGTCGCGGTTTTCGTCTTCCAGAGCCCGCAGCAAAATGCCCAGCGACTGATCATACACCTGCTGGTTGTTGCGGTTGCTCTTGCACACCGACCAGGCGGCCACGGTGCGCAGGAACGGATCGTCCGACCGCAGCAGTGGCAGCAACTGATTGGCAGCCTGGGCGGCCGCTTCACCGATGCTGCCCAGCAGGTAAGCAGCGGCGTACTTGACGGAGTTTTCGCGATCGCCCAGCGCGGCGACGGCGGCATCGACGGTGGCCTGCGACGTATCGCCGGTGGCGGCCAGCGCCATCAGGGCTTCGTGACGCACTTCAGGCTGTTGGTCCTTCACGGCTTCCAGCAGTTCGGGCACCACTTCCTTGGCGTCGGGGCCGATTTCGGCGACCACCAGGCAGGCCCAGTAGCGGCTCTCGGGATTCGGCAGGGCCTGTTTCAGGCCGGGCACCGCGTTCTTACCCTGCTCGGCCAGCACGTTCAGGATCAGCGTGCGGGTCGAAGCGTCGGAACGTTCCAGCAGCCGCGTGATCAGCGGCGCCAGAACCTTATGCTCCGGCTTGATGTCCTGCAGCGCCAGGACGGCGGCGCGGCGGACGGCGACGTCGGTGTCGCCCAGGAGCTGGGTGATCTGCTCGGTGGAGCCCTTGGCGGCGTCGCCCAGCCGGCCGAGGGCACGGACGGCGTGGGCCCGTACCAGCGGATCTTGATCCTTCAAGGCGGCGGTCAGGGCGCTCACCGACTGTGAGGCAGCCGGGCCGATTTCGGCCAAAGCCCGAGCGGCGCGCCAGCGGACGTTGGCGTCGCGATCGGCCAGAGCCGAGATCAGCCGGGACGTGGCCGGGGCGGCGGCGCTGCCGCGCGCCGCGAGCTCGTCGATGGCACGCGCTTTGCTTTCTGAATCCCCTTGGACAACGGCTTGGGCCAGTTCCTGGACCGAGGCCGCGGAGGCCTGGGCAGGTGGCTGCTGTTGTTGGCCGTATGCGATGGGCGCTGTCACACCCAGCCCAAGCGACAAGATTAGCCCGACCGATAGCCGCTTCGCCATGATCTGCTCCGAGATGAGACGCTAATATCGAGCGCCAACGCGCTGGCAATCACTCGACTCAGCGAAGGAAAGTCTGGAATGGTGCTTTAACCTAAAGTATAATTGGTGAAGTTAGGCAATCCAGTCTCGTCCTGCCATTGTTGGCCAAGCAGTTGTCGGCCGGATCGCGGGTAGACGTAACGAATCATAGCACCGGAGTGATAAACGATGCGTTGCTTCTGGCCAATTCTATCAATGCTAACTGTGGTAGGTCTGGCGAATACCGCGGCGGCCCAATGGTACGTGGACAACCGCGCTTCGACCGTGGGGGAAAGCTATGCCCGGGGTATTGCCGACGTGGTGCGCTCGCAAGGGCAGTATAATCTGCTCACGTCGCAATCCCTGATTAATATTGAGGACGCGCGCACCAAGAATCTGCAGAATCGTCTGCAGTGGACGCAGACCTATTTTGAGATGCGGCGCATGAACCGCGACTATCGTCGCGAGATGCGCGGCCCCACGCCTTCGCCCGAGGCGTTCGCCCGCTGGGCTCGCGAGGCGGCTCCCGAACGGCTCAAGTCGGTCGAATTGGACAGCATCACCGGCCGCATCAGCTGGCCGACCTTGCTGCAAGAGGAGCGGTATGCTCCGCTGCGGGCGAGCCTGGAGCAGGCCTTCCTGGAACGGGCCGAGAAGCACGGCGCGATCGGTCCGGAAACGGCGCTGAAGATCAACGATGACGCCAACGCTATGCTGCGGATCCTGGAAGACCAGTTGCAGGAGAGCAAGGCGAAGAACACCCCGATCCCGTCGTACCTGTACATCGACGCCAAGAAGTTTATTGAGAGCCTGGCCTACGAGGCTCGCTTCCCGGTGTCGTAAGCCGCGGCCCTGGTTGCCCCCATTTGCCAGAAGCTCCGAAGCTTTCGATCAACCTCAACAAGCTCCGGCTGCAGATCCTGGGCGGCCGGAGTCCCAGTCAGCCCGAGCTGGCGGTAACCCCGCCGCCGGGCTAACTTTGTGGTCGGCAGCGTTTGGTCATATGGTCGCGGCGAGCCAGATCACGGCTTGAGGAAGACGGCGTTTGCGGGTATGTAAGCTAGTTGAGCGTTTGACGCGGCATTGACCAGTCTGGCTGGTAGCCGTACGGTTGTCGGGTCGCCGCAGGGTGGCCGTACATAGCCCCCCAAGCGTTTCAGGGGGCACACATTACCGATTTTCACGTGGCTTCCGCCAGCAGCGTACGCCCTGGCGGGGCCGCTTTTTTTTGGATTTTGCGGAGGTGCCACATGACCGATAGGATTCCGGTCACGCGTGCTGGTTACGAACGGAAGCTGGCTGAACTCAAGCACATGGAAGAAGTCGAGGAACCGGCCCTGGCCAAGCGCGTGGCCGAAGCTCGCAGTGAAGGCGACCTGAGCGAGAACGCCGAGTACCACGGTGCCCGCGAGTCGCTGGGGATGCTCCACGCCCGGATGAACTTTCTGCGCGATCAGATCAGCCGGATGGAGATCATCGACACCGCGAACATGCCGCGCGACACGGTGGCCTTCGGCGCGACGGTGACCTTCAAGGACCTGGACATCGACCTCGAAGAAACCTACACCCTGGTGGGGGCCGGTGACGAAGATTACGACAACGGCCGCATTCTGGTCACCAGCCCGCTGGCCCAAGGCCTGCTGGGCAAAAAGGTGGGCGACATCGCCGAAATTGACGTTCCCGCCGGCCTGATGCGGCTGCAAATTCTTGAAATCCGCTACGAAGAGTAGTAGCTTCAGGGGCGACTGGGGGCAGCCGACACTTCTTGCTCCACCGGTTCCGGGATGGAGTCTCCATGGTTTCGCCGCAATTGAGCGAGCTGTTCCTCGAAGCATTATCGAAAAGCGGCCTGGTCACCCCCAGACAAATCGAGCAGGTGACTGGGCAATTTGATGTGGGCGAGGTGCCTGACGCTGCGCAGTTGGCGCAGGCATTCGTCCGCGAGGGACTGCTGACCCCCTTTCAAGTCGAACGGCTGCTCAGCGGCCGCTTCCGTGGTTTCTTCGTCGACCGCTACAAGGTTTGCGAGATTCTGGGCGCCGGCGGGATGGGCTGGCTGTACGCCGCCGTCGACCAGGACACCGGCCAGAAGGTCGCCATTAAGGTGCTCTCCAGCAATCCGGATGATGCCGGAGTCGCGGCCCGATTTCGCCTGGAAGGCCAAGCCGGGCTGCGACTCAATCATCCCAACATTGTCCGCACGCTCCGGCTGGACAGCACCGACGAGCTGCAATACATCGTGATGGAGCTGCTGGAGGGGATCAGCCTGCAGGAGCTGATCGACCGCCAGGGGCCCGTCCCGTGGCGGCAGGCCTGCGACATGATCTGCCAGGCGGCCGCCGGCCTGCAATACGCCCACGACCAGGGCATGGTGCATCGCGACGTAAAGCCGGGCAACCTGCTGGTCGATCACGAAGGCCATATCAAAGTGTTGGACTTCGGCCTGGCCCTGTGCGACGACCAGGGCCAGGAGTTCTCCATGGCCATGATCTTTGGCCAGGACAAGCTGGGCACCGCCGACTATGTCGCCCCCGAGCAGTCGCTCGATAGTTATCACGTCGACGCGCGGGCCGACATCTACAGCCTGGGCTGTACCTTCTACTTCATCCTCACCGGCAAGGTTCCCTTCCCGCTCAATACCATCGGGAAGAAGCTCGACGCCCACCGCCGCTTCAAACCGCGGCCGCTGGAGGAACTGGCGCCCGATGTGCCGTCGGAAGTGGTCGAGATCGTCAACACGATGATGGCCAAGCGTCCTGAGCGGCGCTACGCCAGTTGCACCGAGGTCTGCCGCGCCGTCGCGCCGTTTGCCCAGCGGAAGAACGTGGAGTTTGACTTCCGCGCGATCGTCAACGCCCGGGCGATCCAGGCCGAACGTCGGGCCGCGGCCAAGCGCCGGCAAATCAGCAAGAGCAACGCCACACTCAGCTCGGTTTCGCAGAGCCGCACGAGTACCGTGTCGCTGCTCGATCCGCTGTTGCCGCGGCTCCGCGAGGTGGAACGCCCGCCCTCCGATGGCCTGACGCCGCTCAATCCGGTGAAGCCGGCCGTCGTCGAAATCAAGCACCGCGAGACGGGCAAAGTGCTGCTGCGGGTGGAAAGCGATTCGCTCGTCCGCAGGAACCTGGCGGGGGCCGATCTCAGCGGGGCAAACCTGGCCGGCATGGACCTGACCGGCGCCAGCCTGATCAATACGCGGCTGCGCGGCGCCGACTTGAGCGGCGCGCGGCTGGTCAACGCCACCATGCCGCACGCCGACCTGACCGGAGCCAACTGCCACGGCACGGATTTCTCCGGCGCTGATGTGAGCAACGGCGACTTCACCCAGTGCCAGCTATACGAGGCTCTGCTGGTGAAAGCCAACCTGCGGTTCGCCAAGCTGATCGAGTGCGACGCCAGCGGCGCCAACTTCTCAGGCGCCGATCTCAGCCTGGCCATGGTCCAGGGCAAGCTGCAGGGCGCGAACCTCTCGTATGCCAATCTCAAGGGTGCCGATTGCAGCAACTGCAACCTCCGCGAGGCGAAGCTGACGCATGCCGATTTCACCGGCGGCAACCTGAAGGGCGCGATTCTCGTGGGGGCCGATCTCACGGAGGCCAAGGATATCCGCGGCCTGCCGTTCCCCAAGCCCTGCCCCAAGAAGACCAAGCCCTGGTGGAAGTTCTGGGGCTAGTCGCCGATCGCCGCCGCCATTGGCGGCAACGCGTGGTGCCTCAGCCTGTCTTCAACGCCTCCCAGTCGACAGCCCGCGACGGTCGAATATCGGCTTTGAGCACGTTCTTCATCTGCTCCAGCGCGTAGCGGGTGTCGGCCTCGGTGTTCGAGGCCACGCAATCGGCAGGCACCACCAGCCGCAGGTCGCGCATGTAGGCGTCGTTGGCCGTAAACAGCACGCAGATGTTGGCCGCCATGCCGCCCAGTACGAGCGTGCGCACTTCCAGGTACTCAAGCAGAATGTCGAGCGTGGTGGAGAAGAAACCGGAGTGCTTAGGCTTGAGCACAAAGTAGTCTTTGTCCTGCGGCTGCAGTAGTCGTGCGATC
>CALBRZ010000090.1 GCA_937927735.1 uncultured Planctomycetales bacterium | reverse complement strand
TCACCTTATGGCTCGGCGACTAAGCAACTCCTAGCTTTTTGGACACGCTCTAAGACCGTTCCGCCTGGTAGGGCGCGGATGGCCAACGCGTTCTATGCTTCACCTACATAAGCGAAGCGAGGCACGGACTGGCCATTGACTTCTACCATCTCCTGAAACATCGCCAGTGGACGTACCCACAGGCCCCGGTCCCCGTAATCCTGGCAGTAAACGACCAGTTCTTCTTCAGTCTCGCTATGTCGGGCAACGCCCAGCACGATGTAGTCCTTGCCCTTGTAATGACGGTAGCGGCCCGGTTTCACGCTGATCCTTCTCCCCCAAAAATTTCTGCTGGCATGTTTCGCTGACAGGCATTGAGGCCACGACTGCAGCGTGGCTTTGGTGGCGCTGATGTTTCGCCGGCCTACGAGCAAGCGCCCCCCCAACTCGCTCCACTTGAGCCTATTCCCCGATGTCCTCGTTCCACAAGCTCGGCTGGGAGCGAATAAACTCCTCCATCAATTGACGGCATTCGGGGTCGTCAACAACTTCCAGGATCACGCCACGCGAGCGCACATAATCTTCCGGACCGCGAAAGGTACGATTCTCGCCAATTACAACCCTGGGAATGCCGTAAAGCAGCGCCGCGCCGGAACACATGTCGCACGGCGACAATGTGGAGTACAGCACCGCCTGGCGATAGTCGCGGGCAGTGAGCCGGCCGGCGTTTTCGATGGCGTCCATCTCGGCGTGTAGGATGGCACTGCCCTTCTGAACGCGGCGATTATGGCCCCGGCCAACGATCTCGCCGTCCACGACCAGCACCGAACCGATCGGGATGCCGCCTTCGGCCAGACCTTGGCGAGCTTCCGCGATGGCGGCTTGGAGAAAGATATCGGTGGTCATGGGTTAAGCCTCCATTTGGGCAGCCCCTGGCGGAGATCACTGGCCGCTGGAATGACGCACTCTATCCGCGAGTGGTTTCGCGACATCCATATTGCGCACCATCGCCACTGGCTTGGCGATGGTTCACACCGCAGTCGACGGCGGCGTACATTGCAGCCATTTACGGTGCGATGACAGGCCCCATTCTACTTACATCGCAGACGGTTGGTCGTGCGAATCGCGTCCGGGCAGGCTTTTAGCCCGCAATGATTCTGTTTCGCCCATCACCTGCAAGTAATGCTCATCGAGCGCCGCCACGGTGCTTTCCAGAATGCTGTAGGGCCCGGGCTCATAGCCCAGCGATGTGATACCGCGCTGCACGCGCTCGCACATTTCCCAATCTTGCAGGTTGGTCTGGTGCCAGAACTCGGCCGCCGGTGTGGGATCAAAGCCCGGCCGGTCCAATGCCTCGGGCGAGAACAGCAGCAGGCAATGCACGACCGTTTCCGCCATGCCAAGCCGGTGCAGGTAGTGCACCAGCACGTAATCGGGATGAGGGCTGAACAGCAGATTGGGAAAGATGCCGTAATAACTCACCTGGCGGCGATGCGTCTCTGAAAGTCCAGGTGGAACCACGCCACAATATCGGCCGCCCAGGCTGAGGGTTTGCACGCCCTCGGCCAAACGCATCGGCCCGCCAAGGATTGGGCCTTGGGTGAGGTCGTTCTCCGCCGACTGAAACGGGCTCAGCGCGTTGAGCTGCGGATGAACGCCGGGGCAGTGATAACACTCGTGGAAGTTTTCCAACAGCAGCTTCCAGTTGGCCGCCACGCGGTACGATTGCTCCCAGCCTGGCCGCCAGGAGTCAAGGTTCCAAGCGTCAAAGGTATTCCACAGTGGTGCGAGGCTCTGCCGCAGCGGTTGGGCTTGCTCATGCAAGTTCACAAACACCAGGCCGTTCCAGACCTCGGTGGCGACCGGTCGTAACGGATAATCGGCCTGACAAAAGCCGGGCGTGTCGCTCATGTGTGGAGCCGCCACCAGTTGCCCTTGCGCGTCGTACGACCAGCCATGGTAGGGACAGCGCCATGCCCCACGGAGCGTACCGCGGGGCTTGTCCACCAACAGCGCCGCGCGATGCCGGCACAAGTTGTAAAACCCGCGCAACACGCCGTCGCCACCGCGTGCCAAGAGCAGCGGCTGGCCTTCCACCTCGAACGTCCAATAGTCGCCCGGCGAGGGAATTGCCGATGCGTGCCCCACACACAACCAGTGGGACTGAAAGATGCGTTCCCACTCGCGCTGGTTGACTTGGGGGTCGATAAACCAGCGGGCAGGCAAGCCATGCGTTCGCGTCAAAACGCGCGCTTGCGATACGCTCCACACATCACTTGCAGGCGGCAAGTTCGTCATGGCTGCTCGTACTTGGGACCGGTCATGCGGCAAGCTTGAAAAGGCAAACGTAACCGCGATTGGCACCTGTGTCCGGTGCTTCCGTTACGGCCGGAACGACGGAGTGTATTTTGTTGCGGATTGCACGGATTTTGAATTGGCAGCGTGCGCAAAAGTGACCTATGCACGCTGAATTCCGCGTTCGCCGCAGCGCGGGCAGACGATCTTCATATCTGGCAAGTGAGCGGTATCCCGGCCCGCGCCCTGCCCCACCCTCTGCCCACGTCGGGTGGCTATCCGTCTCCCCACGCTTCAGGAGTTACGCGATGAGAATTTCAATCCTCGCGGCAATGATTGCGCTTCTTACCGGTGGTACCGTCTCGGCTCAGTATCATCCATACGCGGTACCGGCCTCGTTGTCGGCCCTCGCGTATGTTCCATATTACCAAGCCCGCAATACGCTGCCCCAGCCGACCGAACTCCCCCAACCGCAGGCGGAACGAGCTCCTGCCACGCCTCCGACCGGTGGGCCGCTGTTTGAAGGGCAGATGAGCCGGGCTCTTGATGGCGAATCGATCATCGATCCCGGCAGCGAGTATGTGTTCCAGGACGATCCCGGTTACCTGGGCGAAGCCGGTTACGTTCCCGGCGTGGTGAGCGGCAACTGGTTCGTGGGTGTTTCGGGTCTGGTGATGACCCGGGCCAACGATGACTTCGTGGACCTGACCTTCGACGCCACGCCCGGCGGCTCGGAACCGGTGCTGCTGCGCACCAACGACAGCTTCGATTGGAGCGGCGGCAGCCAGGTGGACCTTGGTTATCGCGTCGGCTGCCGTACCTGGCTGGCGGCCACGTACTGGTGGCTCGATCCGATGGAATCGAGCGGAATGGTCACCGATCCGACCGGACAATTGAACTCGATCTTCGACTTCCGGTCGCTGGACTTCTCGCCGACCGAAACGGTCAACGACCTGTATAACGGCGCCCGCGCCCAGGCTGTGTGGCGGAGCAGCGAGTTCCACAACGTCGAACTGAACGTGCTGAACAGCCCGGTCTGGTGCCCGTGCGATTGCATCCGGGTATCGTGGCTGGCTGGTGCCCGGTACTTCCAGTTCCGCGACGCCATGCTGTTTGGCACGGCCCACGACTTCACCGAGTTCGGCGTCTCGCCGGCGTACGATGCCTACTACAACATCAAGGTGCAGAACCACCTGATCGGTGCCCAGCTCGGCTTCCGGCTCGACTGGCGTGCCACCTGCCGGCTGACGGCCTTCGTGGCTCCCAAGGTGGGCATCTACAACAACCACATTACCTCGCGGCAGGCGATCTATAACGGCTTGGGCGAGTACGCCTACCGGTTCGCCGACGGCGCCGTAGCCAACATCCGCTCGGATGAGAACTGCTTCGCCGTGCTGACCGAGATCGACCTGGGCCTGAATTACCAGGTGACCTGCAACCTGAGCATCTACGGCGGTTATCGCCTGGTGTCGGCGGCCGGCGTCGCGCTGGCGACCGAACAGGTCCCATACCTGGCCGACGACTTCCGCGCGATCAGCGAGATTGACAACACCGGCAACGTGTTCCTGCACGGTGCCTTCGCCGGTGTGCTGCTGCGGTTCTAACCCGCTGCCGGTTCCCCTCGAGCTTGGCTTGTCCAGCTCCCGCCACCAGCCGGGGCCGGACAACAGCCTGATCCGAGGGAGAAGCTCGTAACCGCCGCAACGTCCCATATTTCCGAGGCTGCCGCTGGTCCTGTGCCGGCGGCAGCCTTGCTTGTTTTGGCGACATCCACGCCGGGCAAGAACGCCGCAGCGCCTTGGGCCGGCCACGTCCTTGTCGGTCCGGCGGGGTTTGGTATACAACCGGAAACGTCGCGACCGGAGAACATCGTCCACCAGCTTCACGAAGGGAAACCATGCAACTCAAAGGCAAGACGGCGCTGATTACCGGGGGGGGAACTGGCATCGGCGCTGCCGCGGCGCTGGCCCTCGCGGCCCAGGGCTGCCGCGTGGCGATCTCCGGCCGCCGCGAAGACAAGCTGCGCGAGCTGGCTTCCTCGTTCCAGGGCGAACCAGCCATCGTGTACCGCGTGGCCGACGTGGCCGACCGGCAGAGCGCCTTCGACCTGGTGGACTGGGCGCAGCGCGAGCTGGGTCAGATCGATATCATCGTGCAAAGCGCCGGCGTGAACGTCGTGAAGCGCAAGCTGGCCGAACTGGATCCGGCCGACTGGGATAAGCTGATGGCCGTCAACGCCACCGGGGCATTCAATGTCATGCACGCGGCCTTGCCGCAAATGCGCCAGCGGCGCGATGGCCTGATCATCAACATCTCGTCGATCGCAGGCAAGCGGGCGAGCATGCTGGGCGGCGTGGCCTACAGCGCCGCCAAGTTCGCCATGACGGCGCTGAGCACCTGCGCCTCGCTGGAGTTTGGCGAAGAAGGTATCCGCGTCACCAACATCTATCCGGGCGAAGTCGATACGCCCATCCTCGAAAACCGCCCCGTGCCGGTTACGCCGGAACACCGGGCCCGTATTCTGAAGCCGGAGGACGTGGCGGCGGCAATTGTGATGATTGCCAAATTGCCGCCGCGGGCACACGTTGCCGAGATGGTGATCAAGCCCACGAGCCAGCCCTACGCGTAAACCGTGCCGCGCCGCAGTCCCCGCCGTCAGCCGGATGCCCCGCCTGAGCATTGCCCGCTGCCCGAGTCGTTCTTCGCCCGGGCCGCCGAGGAAGTTGCCCGCGACCTCATCGGCCGCTGGGTGATCCGCGAGGAAGATGGCGAATTGCTGGCCGGTCGCATCGTCGAGGTCGAAGCCTACCTGGGCCAGGATGATCCGGCGAGCCATGCCTACCGCGGCCCGTCGCGACGCAACCGGTCGATGTTCGGGCCGCCCGGCCGAGCGTACGTCTACACCATCCATACCCGCTTCTGCATGAACGCCGTAACCGGCGAGGACGGCGTGGCCAGTGCCGTGCTGATTCGGGCATTGGAGCCGCTGTTAGGTTTGGAGCAAATGGCCCTGCGGCGTGGCACCGACAAACCGCGCGACCTGATGCGAGGCCCCGGCCGGCTGTGCGAGGCGCTGGGCGTCGACCGTGCCTGGGATGGGTGGAACCTGACCACCGGCGAGCAGCTTTGGATCGCGGAGGGCTACGGCTCGGTGCCGCCGGAGACCATCGTGGTCACACCGCGAATCGGGATTTCGGTGGCCACCGACTGGCCGCTGCGATTTGCCCTGCGAGGCAATCCGTACGTGAGCGGCCCTAAGCGACTGCGTGAATAGGCCTTAGCGGATTGCCGCGTTCGCCTGGACCATGCCGCCCAAAAACCTTGTCGCCCGTGGGCTGAAAACCGCCACGGACGTGGCATCGTACTAGCTTTCGGCCCGGCGGCTTGGTAGGTTTTTCTTCTTGAGGTGCCGCGTTGCCGTCGCCGGCGTCCAGCCGCTGCCTGCGCGCCAGCGAACGCTCGGCGCACTGGCGTATGGCGGCGTCATCCTAAGCCGTCCCAACGATCAAGGGAAAGGTGCAGGGCATGAATCAGGCGATTTCCGGAGTATCGCCCCCCGAGTTGGGCGAAACGACGGTAACGACCGTCTGGCCGTCGATTGCCGCCACAGGATTGGGCCGGTTCATCGGCCGGTTGTGCGGTAACAAGACGGGGTTTGGCTTCTTCACCCTGGGCAAGCTGTTGGCATTGGCCTGCATCCCGCTGGCCCTGCCCCTGTTCTTCTACATGCTGCTGCCCGGCGTGAGCCGCCGCTACCGCCTGACCAACCGCCGCCTGGTCGTGCACCGCTGGCTGACCGACGCCGTGGATAAGGCGATCGCCCTGGACGATTTTGACACCATCGAGGTGGTGGTGCGGCCCGGCCAGGAGTGGTATCCGGCTGGCGACCTCATCTTCCGCAAAGGCCCGGTTGAGGTGTTCCAGCTTTCGGGCGTTCCCCGCCCCGACGTGTTCCGCCAGATCTGCCTAAAGACCCGCACGGCGTTCCTGGCTGTCCGCCAGGTAGTCGGCGGCCGGCAGCAAGCCGCCTAAGTGGAGCTGGTGCCGCCAGTTCGCGAGCGCACGCGGTACAATGCACTGTAGAAGGCCTGCGGCGGGGAACGTGCAGCACTTGCCCGGCCGCCGGTCGCAAAGCGGTCGCACCACATCCTCCCCCGGCCGCGATTGGTTCCAGGTTGTTGATTCCCGTTTTTTGATTTTGAGGAAGGTCGCGTGATCGAGACGGTAGGCTTAACCAAGAGCTACGGCGACCACTACGCGGTTCGCGAACTTAGCTTGAACCTGGAGAAAGGCGACGTCTTTGGCTTTATCGGGCCTAACGGCTCCGGTAAGACCACCACCATGCGGATGCTCGCCACGCTGCTTCAGCCCACCTACGGCGAAGCGTACGTGGCCGGATACTCCATCTACACGCGGCCCAAGGAAATCCGCCGCGTGATCGGCTACATGCCCGACTTCTTCGGCGTGTACGACGACATGAAGGTAACGGAGTACCTGGAGTTCTTTGCCGCGGCGTACCGAATCAACGGTGCCGACCGTCGCCGCCGCGTCGACGAAGTGCTGCAACTGGTCGACCTGGACTTCAAGCGCGATGCGTTTGCCAACACACTCTCACGCGGCCAGACGCAGCGGTTGGGCCTGGCCCGCGTGCTGCTGCACGAGCCGGAAGTGCTGCTGCTGGACGAACCGGCCAGCGGCCTGGACCCGCGTGCCCGCATCGAGATTCGCCGGCTGATCAAGCAGCTAGGGCAGATGGGCAAGACAATCATGGTCTCCAGCCATATCCTGCCCGAGCTGGCCGACGTGTGTAACAAGATCGGCATCATCGAACGCGGCAAGCTCGAAGTGAATGCCAGCGTGGCCGACGTGATGAAGCAGGTCCGCCAGCAAACGGTGCTGCACCTGGCCGTGAAGGAGAATCCCGACGGTGCCGCCCGGCTGCTGGAGCAGCAACCGATTGTGGAGTCGGTCGACATTCGGGCAGGGCAGATTGTGGTTTCGCTCCAGCCAAGCGTCGAGGACTACAGCGACCTGCCCAGCCTGCTGATTACCGAAGGCTACAAGCTCACGCTGTTCCGCGAGGAAGAGATCAACCTCGAAACGGCGTTCCTCACGCTCACCAAGGGTATCAAGGGCTAAACCTGCGGGACGACATTTCTCAGCCCTGTGCTTTGGCACTCCGCCGCCGGGTAGCTTAGACTCGCAGTGCGCGCTTCAGTTGCGCTCAGGCGAGATTTCGGCCTACTGGGGTGGTGTTACCATGAAGCTCTCTGGAATCACGACGGCGTTCGTTTACCTGGCATTGTTGCCGGGCCAAGTGTTGGCTCAACAAGCTTCTCCGACCATCGACGCCGCCGAACTCACCCTGCTGGCCCCGCGTGGCAAGGACGAACTCTGGGCGATCCTCAAGCCGCACTTTGAACCGCCGGCCGAGTACCGCAGTGGCGGCGCATACCGTTCGCCATTGATCTTCGACGATGGCAGCCAGGTGAAGACACCCGAGGACTGGCAGCGCCGCCGGCAGGAAATCCTGGCCACCTGGCATCGCTTGATGGGAGCGTGGCCCGAGCCGCTGGAAAAGCCCGCCATCGAACTGCGGCAGCCGACCAAGCGCGGCGAGCTCACCCAGTACGAGGTGCGGGTGGATATCGCCCCCGGCATGAAGCAACGCGGCATTCTGCTGGTGCCGCCGGGCGACGGCCCGTTCCCGGCCGCACTGGTGGTGTACTACGAGCCGGAAACCAGCGTGGGCCTGCAAAAGGAACTACGCGACTTCGGCCTGCAACTGGCGCGGCGGGGCTTTGTCACGCTCTCGATCGGCGGTCCGCCCAAGTACCACAATGCCGAAGGTCCGCCGCTGCAACCGCTGTCGTTCATGGCGTACGTCGCCGATAACTGCGCCAAGGCCCTGGCGAACCTGCCTGGGGTGGACGGCAATCGCATCGGCGTGGTCGGCCATTCGTACGGCGGCAAATGGGCGATGTTCGCCTCGTGCCTGTCCGAACGGTTCGCCTGCGCAGCCTGGTCCGACGGCGGCATCGTCTTCGACGAAAAGCGGGGCAACGTCAACTACTGGGAGCCGTGGTACCTGGGGCTGGACCGGCAGCAGACGCGCACGCCAGGCATCCCCTCGGCGTCCAATCCCCGTACCGGCGCCTACGCCCAGATGATCGAGGAAGGCCGCGACCTGCATGAACTGCACGCCCTGATGGCGCCGAGGCCGTTCCTGGTTTCTGGCGGTTCGGAAGATCCGCCTGCCCGATGGCAACCACTGGTACACACCATCGCGGTCAACAAGCTGCTGGGCTACGAGAACCGCGTGGCGATGACCAACCGCAAGACGCACGGTCCCACGCCGGAGTCGAACGACCAGATCTACGCGTTCTTCGAGTACTACTTACTGCACAACGCGGCAGCGCCGGCCCGTCAAGGCAAGTAGCCGTGCCGCCGACACGCTACAGCAGCCGCATCCATACGGCGTTGAGGTATTCGCCTTCGGGGCAGTGCGAAGCCACCGGGTGATCGGAGGCCGCCCCGGTTTTCGCCAGAACCTGCATCGTACGCGGAGCATGGCGGACGACGCCGTCGGCATCAGGCCCAAGTGCTGGCCCCGCTTGCCGTGCCGCCGCGTACAGCAGCCGCACAAACTCTTCTTCCGGCAGCAGCCCGGCACAGGTGCAGCTCAGCATCAGGCCTCCCGGCTTCACCAGCCGCATGGCCAGACGATTCATATCGAAATGCTTGCGGGTGCCTTCTTCCTTCTCGGCGCGGCTGTTAATCAGCTTGGGCGGATCGAGCACCACCACGTCGAACTGCCGCCCGTTCTGGAGCATGTCGCGCATGAACGGGAAGATGTCGGCCTGCACGAACCGTACGCGCACCTGGTTGAGGTTGGCATTCTCGCGAGCCAACTTGAGCGGGGCTTCATCCAGGTCCACGCCAATCACTTCGGCCGCCTGGCCCAGCCGCTTGGCCTGGACGGAAAACCCGCCGCTGTAGCAGCACAGGTCCAGCACGCTGGCACCGCGACAATACGAGGCCAGCATCCGGCGATTGTCGCGTTGATCGCAGAAGAAGCCGGTCTTGTGGCCGCCTTCGAAGCGGACGCGAAACCGCGTACCAAACTCCTGGATGGTCACACTCTGAGGACAAACGGGCGATGTGATCGCCGCACTGGTGAAGCCCTCTTGCGCAAGCACGTGCGGAGCCGGCTGAATGACCGTGTGGCGCGTGCCGCACAGCGGTGCCAGCCGTTCGAGGATCTCGCCGACACGGCGGAACATGCCCAGGCTGAACACTTCGGCACTGAGGGTATCGCCCAACCGGTCGACCACCAGCCCCGGGAAACCGTCGGCCTCGGCGTGGATCACGCGGTAGGCATCGGTCACTTCGTCCAGCCGCAGCAGACGGCGGCGCAGGTCGACCGCCTCGGCCAGCCGGTCGCGCCAGAACGCGTCGTCGGGCAGCTCCGGCCCCAGCCGTACGATGCGGACGGCGATTTCGGAGCGGGGATTGTACAGCCCATAGCCCATCAACTCGTTGGGCTCCACGTACACCGCGACCAGGTCGCCGGGCTGGGCCGAGGCATCCACGCGCACGATCCGCTTGCGATAGATCAGCGGGTGCCGGGTAGCTGTCTTGAGAAACACGGCCGGCAGCGGTCGGGTCGGATCGGGGCACAGAGGCAGGGGAGCCAACGAGATACTGCCTTGCCGCAGCGGCTTGGCAATTGCTTTGCCCGGGGTGCCCCGTCCGTTGCTTGGGTGCGAAGTGCGGCCAGGAGCCGTGCGCCGTGTTGGCGCTGGCCCTGGCCGGGGGGAACCGTTTTCTTGTTCCTCGGCAGATGTTTGGGACTCGGGCCGCCGCGAAGCAGCCCCCCGATTTGGCTTGGGAGACATGGTCACCTGCGAGCAAGCAGTAAAGGTAGGCGACACCGCGACACGGCAGCCACACAACGCGGCGGCAAGACCTTGGCCCGGAAAGGCAGCAACCTCCGCAGCCCATTATAGCGGGACGCTGAGATAGCGGCCGCCAAGCGGCACCGCCGCAACAATCGCTAGCTGGAGCCAATCTTCTAGCTGATGAACGCCTCGGCCATGTCGCGGGCGTGGTAGCTGGAGCGGACAAAGGGGCCGCTGGCCACTTGGGCAAACCCCATCGCCTTGGCGGCTTGCCCCAGTTCTTCAAATTCCTGCGGCGTTACGTAGCGTTCGACCGGCAGATGCTCCGGCGAGGGCTGGAGGTACTGGCCCAGCGTGAGCATCTCGCAACCGACTTCCAGCAGATCGGCCAGCGTGTCGAGCAGCTCTTCGCGCGTCTCGCCCAGACCGAGCATCAAGCCGCTCTTGGTGCGGATCGCAGGATTCAACTCGCGCACGCGGCGCAGCAGCTCCAGAGTCCAGCGATAGTTCGACTTGCGGCCCCGCACCTTGCGATACAACCGTGGCACCGTTTCCGTGTTGTGATTGAATACTTCGGGAGCCGCCTCGACCACACGTTCCAAGGCTTCGGGGCAGTGAAGGAAGTCGGGCGTGAGTACTTCGATCGTCGCGCCGGTTGCTTCGCGAACCGCGATGATGGTGCGGTAGTAGTGCTCGGCGCCGCCGTCGGGCAGATCGTCGCGCGTAACCGACGTGATCACCACGTGCTTGAGGCCCAGCCGCCGCGCGGCTTCGGCGACCCGCTCGGGCTCGTCGGCTTCCAAGGCCTGCGTCTTGCCCTTGGCCACGGCGCAGAAACCGCAGGGCCGGGTGCAGACGTTGCCCAGGATCATGAACGTGGCCGTCTTTTGCGAATAGCACTCCATGCGGTTGGGACACCGGGCGTTGTCGCACACGGTCTCCAGCCGCAGTTCCTCCAACAGGTTCGCCGTAAAGTGGTTGGCGTTTCCCTTAGGAACGTTGCGCTTGAGCCAGCGGGGCAGACGGCCGTCGCCTGCGGGGTGACTCGAGCAGCCAGGCGAATCGGCGTTGATGATCGGGAGGCTATCCAACACGGGCGGATTCTCGGACGGTGAGAGCAATCTGCGGAAGCAAGGGGTGCCCGGTATGTACGTGGAACCGCTGGCACTCAAAAGCCTGACACATGTGGCGGACCACGGCTTCGCGGACCGTGGTCATTCTAACAGGTTGCTGTCGCTCCGCGACCAGGGAACTCATCGGGCTTCCCTGCACCGGATCGCTGACCACACCGCGAAACTCCTCCAACGCGGGGGCCACGTTGATAAACGCTCCGTGATACGTAATGCCGTGCTTGACCGCCACGGACAACGCGGCCAATTGGCCGGTACGGCCCCAGACACCAGGCTGCGGGGTGGCGACCGGGGCCGCAGACACGGAAAACACCGGGGCTGTTTCAGGGTGGTGGCCGTTGCTGTGCCCGTTTTGGGCGGCCTCGGCCGGGGCACTACCACCGTTACAGCCGTTCAGGCCGTTTACAGGATGGTCCTGGGCCTTGATCTTGAGCTCGATCAGGACGTTCCGCACGACCGCGTGCAGCCGGTGCAAGTAATCGCCTAACGTAAGTTTATGCCACGCCAGGGGGACGATCGGATAAATGGCCAATTGTCCCGGCGTATGCACCAGGCATCCGCCACCGTGATTGACCCAGCGAACCGGCAATTTGCGGCTGGTCAGCTCGCGCGGTGTCAGTTCGATGTGGGCCCGGGAACCCCGGCGGCCGACGACCAATGTGCTGGGATGTTCGCACATCAGCAGGGCGATTTGCCCATCGTCGCGGCCCGAGGCCTCGTAGACCAGGCGGTTCTGCAACGCCAAGGCGACGTCGTACTCCAAGCGGCCGAGGAGGTAGGCCTCCAGGGAAGGGCCGATCGGTTCTCGTGACGACGTCGCAGACACAGAATCCGTTTCCCAGGGTGGAAACATGCGGCTCCACCATCGCGCAGCCAATTGCCGACGGCGGCCACGTTGTAGTGGCCCAGATGGCGGTCTTGGGATCGACCACAACCGCGCGGCGAAACGCCGCGGCGGCCGTGGAATCGCCAGCTCTGGGATCGACCGTTCATGCTTTCCATCCTATCCCAATGCCCGGATAGCGGGAATACGACAGTTGGGCCGAGGCGACCGCCCAGGAACGGCCTTGCCTCGTTTCGCCCGTTGAAATCGGCCTGTTGCGCGCAGGCCGCACCATCTGCCCATCGGCCGCATCCCTGAACATTGGATTTGCCTCAGCGGGACCGCTTATACTGGCCAGCCCCCCATTTGGAGAGAACGCCATGCCAGATCCCGCTCATGGGTTCGCGCAACCGCGGAACGGCGTGCCCATTCCGCGCCGTACGTTCCTGGGCGCGGCTACCGCCGCGACGCTCGCTGGTTCGTGGCTCCCCGGCTCACTCGGTGCCGCCGAGGTGAAACGGCGTGCCGCACGGCGTCCGAAGATTGCCGCCGTCTTTACCGAGCTGCGGTTCCGCTCGCACGCCTACAACATCCTCGAAAACTTCTTTCAGCCGTATCTGTTCCGCGGCGAGCTGGTCGATCCGGGCTGCGACGTGGTGGCGTTCTACGCCGACCAGTTCCCCGACAACGACATGGCCCGCGACGTCTCGCGGCAACTGGGCATTCCGCTGTACGACACGATCGAAGGCGCGGTCTGCCGGGGCGGCAGCAGCCTGGCCGTCGATGGCGTGCTCTTGATCGGCGAGCACGGCGATTACCCAACCAACGAGCTGGGCCAGAAAATGTATCCCCGCAAGGAGTTCTTCGACCAGATCGTGGCGCCGATGCGGAGGGCGGGCCGCGGCGTGCCGGTTTTCAACGACAAGCACCTGTCGTACCGCTGGGATTGGGCCAAGCAGATGTACGACACGGCCCAGGAACTGAAGGTGCCGCTGCTGGCCGGCAGTTCGGTTCCACTGGCCGAACGGCGGCCCATGATCGAAGTACCGCCGGGCAGCAAGATCACCGAAGCCGTGGTCGTTCACGGGGGAGGGCTCGAGTCGTACGACTTCCACGGCCTGGAAGTGCTGCAATCGCTCGTGGAAGGGCGAGCCGGCGGCGAAACCGGCATCAGCCAGGTGCAATTACTTGCTGGCGAGGCTTACGTAAAAGCCTACCGCGAAGGCCTCTTTTCACGCGAGCTGCTGGAAGCCGCGCTGGCCGCGGAACAGAACATGAACGTGCGGCGGCAGACGCGGCCCCGAGTAAACGGCAAGCCACTGCCGATCTCCGATTCCGCCAATCCCGGCAACCACGTGGTGCTGGTAACGTATCGCGACGGCCTAAAGGCCGCGGTCGTCAAACACGGCAGTTCGTCGGATCGTTGGAACGCAGCCCTGCGGATCGAGGGCCGCCAGGCACCGTTGGCGACCGCGATCTACAACGGTCCTTGGGGAAACCGCTGCCTGTTCAAAGCCCTGTCGCACTCGATCCAGCACCTGTTCATCACGGGCGAGCCGCCGTATCCGGTTGAGCGGACCTTGCTCGTCAGCGGGGCGTTGGAAGCCGCCATCAAATCGCACTCAGCCGGCGGCAAGCCTTGGCCGACGCCGTACCTGGAGTTCAGTTATCAGGCGAAAGACTTCAGCGCATTCCGCGAGAACGGCGCTTCGTGGAAGCTGATCACCGCCGACACGCCGCAGCCGACAGGCTTTGAGCCGGGCGATGCTCGGCTGTTGCCGCGGCAAACCAACCAGGACGGAGAGTAAAGCTCGCTCATCGAACAGGCCTGCGCGGCCAATCCCACCAGCTTGAGTCTGGTTTCCCATTGACGGCTGATTGTCGACCGGTATAGACGCAAGCACCAAGTAGCAAGCATTCCCCAAGGAT
>CALBRZ010000089.1 GCA_937927735.1 uncultured Planctomycetales bacterium | reverse complement strand
TTCCGGAACGGATTTGACTGCCTGTTAGCAGCCGTGCCGTCGCAGCAAAAAAGGCGGGGCCCCTTGGACCCCGCCTCCACGCCATCTCGTTGAATCTTCTAGCCGTTTTCGGCCAAGACCGCCCGCCACCTTACGGCAGGTTGTACGGCTGGCCATCGCCGCGGCCGGCCATGTAGTTCAGCACGGCCGGGTCGGCATGGTTCTTGACCGACACCACTCGCGCATCGCCGAAGGCGAACTGCGTAATGCCCGGGTGCCAGCTACCAAAACGATAGTAGTTCGTGTCCGTCGTCTTGTTGGCGGTGCTGCCGACATCGGACAGATCCACCACCGCATCCGTGGGCGAGGCAGCCAAGCCCAAGCCGGCGATCTTGGCGCCGCCGCCGTGCCCGGAGTGCATATGGCCGGGGTTATAGGGGTTGTCGTAACCGGCCTGGCCCAGGCGGCTGGGATTCAGGTGCTTCTCGCCGACCAGCGCCGTGTAGGTCATGCCATCGGTCACGCTGCCGATGCTGACCCGCGAACGCAACGTCACATTGGGAGCGGTTCCGACAAACGACGAGGCGGGAATGATCGCCCCGCCATAGCCGCCCAGGTTGTTGATCGCCGTCACCCAGGTCAGGAGGCCGCCGTTGTTATTGGCAATGTCTCCGGGAACCGAGCTCCCCTGGTACGTGAGCCCCACGCACACGTAATCAATGCACTGTCCCGCCCAGTTCGACGTGTTGCCGTTGAGCCGGAATCCCCGCGTGGGGCAGTTGTAAATGTCGGCACGATCGCCGGACAGGATCTCGATGTTCGAGTGCCCGGTGGAGTTGACGGTGGCGTCGTCCACTTGGGCCGCAAGGTTCAGCCCGGCATAGCTTGCGCCCTTCTCCATCATCGGCCACAGGAGCACGGGCCAGGCAATCCCGACAGCGCGAGGAGCGGCGGATGGTGGCAACTGCTCAGCGTTCTGGTCCGCATAGAGCAGCATCGCCGTCGCCCATTGCTTCAAGTTGCTCGAGCAGTTTGCCCGGCGTGCCGACTCCCGGGCAGCCTGGATTGCCGGCAGGAGCATTGCGATCAGGATGCCGATGATGGCGATGACGACCAACAGCTCCACCAGCGTGAAGCCCAAGCGCCCCCGCGCGCGAGCCCGCGTCGTACTACGTGTCGACATGAGCGGTCCCCCAAGATGTGAAATGGCAAAGACAGGAAAACGAAAAGCAATCGGAAATTTCCGCCGTCTGCTTGGCAAGGATTGCCGAAGTGCTGCCCTTGATAATCCAACAGAAACAAGGACTTTCGCAGTCAGTAAAGGAGCGAAGTCCCTACCCCCAAGCGGTACTTCTGGCGGTTAGTATACCGATACTGTCGTAAATGACGCAAAAATTTTATGTGATTTTTCTTGTTATACATTTACACGTATCGGCCAGCTGCTAGCGCAAAAAGAAAAGGCGAAGCCCAATGGACTCCGCCCGCGTTTGCTAAGTGATTTAAGGTTTACCGGTTGGGAAGGACGCCCGGGGCGCCTACGGCAGGCTGTACGGCTGGCCATCGGCACGGCGGCACATCGCCACCAACGTGGCCGTCGACACGTGGTTCTGGACGGCAACCACACGGGTATCGCCGAACACAAACTGGCTCACGCCCGGATGCCAACTGCCGTAATGATAATTGTTCAACGAGGTAGGATCTTCGAGCGGATTCTTCTCCGTGGAAGTCATCAGCGGCGAGTGCGGCGAGGGCGCCAAACCGCGTTCGGCGATCCGGGTACCGTTGTAGAACCAACTGCCGCTCGCGCCCGGAGCCTGCGGCCAATCGAAGGTGTCCTGCCCGATCTTGGTCGGGTTCGCGTGTTTCTCGCCGATAAAGGCCGTGTACGACATGCCGTCGGTCACGGCACCAATCGTCACGCGTGACCGGATCTCGACCTGGTACGGTGCCTGGTAACCGCCGCTACCGTCAGGCTGGCTGCGGTTGATCGGGTTGCCGGCGGGGCTGGTGATCGGGCCCCCCAAATGCACGCTCGAGTAGTTGCCTGTCTGGTTCGTTTGCGACGGCCACTCGCCCGACGTCGGAATGGTTGTCATGCCCACCGACACGTAGTCAATCGCCTGAGCGCCCCAGCCCGGCGTGGTGCGGAAACCGTGAGTCGGACAGATGTACAAATTCGAGCGCAACTGGGAATGGATCGTACGATTGGGGCCGTTTGCACCGTCGTCGGCAGAGATCCACAGCCGCAACCCGCTGTATGCGTTCTGCTGCTCCATCATCGGCCAGAGCAGGCTGACCCAGCTATTGAAGGTTTCGCCCGACACGCCCACGCCATGCGGCACAATCTGCTGGCTGTTGCGGTCGGCGTACAGCAACACACCGGTGGCAAGCTGCTTCAGGTTGCTGGCGCAGTTTGCCCGGCGGGCCGACTCGCGAGCCGCCTGAATGGCCGGCAACAGCATGGCGATCAAGATGCCGATGATGGCGACCACCACTAGCAGCTCCACCAACGTAAAACCTGAACGACACGTGGTGAGGCGTCCTTGCTTACGAACACCAGTCCGCATGAACGTACTCCCAGAAGATGAAGAACGAGATGAATACAGAAAACCGAGCATCCGGTGCCATCACGGTCCGGCTGGCGTCACGTGCTGGAGACGCCGTGGGCGGTAGGCGGCAGGAACAGCTCTGGTCGGGGGACGTGCGCGGCCGCTTCGGAGAGCGGTAGCGACAGCCGCTAGTATACCGCCGCATGAAAAAAGGTTTACCAGAAATTACTGCTAATTCGTGAACATGCGTTGACACGTCTGTGCGAGCGTTGGTTAACGCAACCGCACAGGCGGAACTTGGCAAGGCTCCGCCCGTGCACTGCAAGCTATTGCGCAGAAAAACCTTACGCCACCACCCGAGACAACTACGGCAGCGAATACGGCTGGCCGTCGGCTCGGGTGCACATGGCCACCAGCGTTGCGGGCGTTACGTGGTTCTTCACCGCGACGACCCGAGTGTCGCCGAACACGAACTGACTCACGCCCGGATGCCAACTGCCATAGTGGTAGTTGTGCACCGCGTTGGGATCGACGCTGGGATCGCGCTCGGGGGTGACCATTTCGGGCGAGTGCGGCCCGGAAGCCAAACCGCGTTCGGCGATCCGCGTCCCGTTGTAGAACCAACTGCCGCTGGCGCCGGGCGCCTGGGGCCAGTCGTAGGTGTTCTGGCCGACCTTGGTCGGGTTGAGGTGTTTCTCGCCGACGAAGGCCGTGTACGCCATGCCGTCGGTCACTGCGCCGACGGTTACGCGCGAACGGATCTCGACCTGGTACGGAGGCGAATAGCCGCCGCTACCATCGGGCTGGCTGCGGTTGATCGGATTGCCGGCGGGGCTGATGATCGGACCGCCGTGGTGAACATTGCCGTAGTTGCCGGTCTGGTTGGCCAAGGTGGGCCACGAGCCGCTCGGCATCGTGGTCATGGCCACCGAAACGTAATCGATTGCCTGGGCGCCCCAGCCCGGCGTGGTGCGGAAACCGCGGGTCGGGCAAATGTAGGCAGGCGACCGCATCTGGACGTGGATCGTTCGGTTGGGGCCCGTATCGCCATCGTCCGACGAGATCCACAACCGCAATCCATCGTACGAGTTCTGTTGTTCCATCATGGGCCATAGCAGGCAGACCCAGCTATTCATGGTCTCGCCCGATACGCCCACGCCGTGCGGAACGATCTGTTCGCTCTTGCGATCGGCGTACAGCAGAATCGCCGTTCCCAGTTGTTTCAGGTTATTCGCACAGTTGGACCGGCGAGCCGACTCACGAGCCGCCTGAATGGCCGGCAACAGCATGGCGATCAAGATGCCAATGATGGCGATCACCACGAGTAGCTCTACCAATGTGAAGCCCGAACGCCACCGCGCGCGTTCTTCCGACGGTCGACAAGCAAGCATGGACATTCCCCCAGAACAGCAAGACAAGAACAGAAGCAACGATGTGAGAACCGAGAACCCTGCGCCAACGCTGCCGGAAAAGTTGACGCGCTCGTGGAGAAGTGATGGTCGGCGACAGGATTCGCACGGTCTGGGTACGTGCGTAGCCGCAAGTGATTGAGCGGCACGGTTGGCGGCAGTATACCATAACGATGTAAATCAGACACTAAATTTTATGGCTTTTTTTGCAAACTCGCTTTACTTCATCAACAAACATTGATGAATGAAACAAAAAAAGGCGGGGTCCGTTTGGACCCCGCCTCAAAATAGATAAGTCGTTGCAGGTTATCGGCTTTCGCGCTGCGTCTGGCACCTTATGGCAGGTTGTACGGCTGACCGTCGCCGCGGTGGCTCATGTAGTACAGCGTCTGGGGATCGGCGTGGTTCTTGACGGATACCACGCGGGCATCGCCAAAGGCGAACTGGGCAATGCCCGGGTGCCAGCTACCGAAACGGTAGTAATTCACATCCTGCGACTGATGGCCGGTGGTGCTCGAGAGCGTGACCACCGTTTCGGTAGGCGATTGCGCCAAACCTAGCCCGGCAATCTTGGTACCACCGCCATGCCCCGAGGTACCACCGCCAATGTGCAGCGGATTGTACGGGTTGTCGAACCCTTGCTGGCCCAGCCGGTTGGGATTGAGGTGTTTCTCGCCCACCAGGGCCGTGTACGTCATGCCATCGGTCACACCGCCGATGGTTACGCGCGACCGGATTAACCAGCCGTTGCCCGTATCGGTGAGGCTCGCCGCCGGAATGATCGCGCCGCCGTAGTAGCCTGCCGTGTCGATCGACGACACGTACAACGCCAACCCACCATTGTTCGAATACAACGTACTGGGAATGGTAGTGCCCGTGTAGGTGATGCCCACGCACACGTAATCGATCGCCTGGCCGGCCCAGACCTCGGTTCGGGGGCTCACCCGAAAGCCGCGGGTGGGGCAGTAATAAAGGTCGGAGCGATCCTGGCCGACGATCTGGGCGTTGGTCAGGCCGGAGGTAGAGCCCGGCTTCGGCGTGCTCTGATCGGACTGCTCGAGGCCGAGGTTGAGCTGCGCGAAGCTGGTTTCCTTCTCCATCATCGGCCACAGCATGCCGACCCAGTTGATGCCGTTGTTCCTGGTCACCGAGGGCGGCAGCTGCTCGCTATTGCGATCGGCATACAACAGCATGGCCGTTGCGTACTGCTTCAGGTTGCTGGAGCAGTTGGCCCGGCGAGCCGACTCGCGGGCAGCCTGAATGGCCGGCAACAGCATCGCGATCAGAATGCCGATGATCGCGATCACCACCAGCAGCTCCACCAGTGTGAAGCCCTGCCGCCTGCGCCGACGGTGTCCCAGAGTGCGTTCCAAGAGCATGCATTACCCCTTGTCCATGAGCACCGATGAAACCAGAAACGTTCTCGAACGGGCGCAGCCTTCCTCTCCTGCTGGTAGATAGTGGGCGTGCGTCCAGAGCGGACGGGGAAGTTACCAGCGCCGCCGCACGGCGAGCGGGCCATTGGGCAGCCCGCCAGCGGCTACCGCGAGTATACCAACGCCAAAGTAAGCAAAAAACCAAAATTACAACAACTTAATCAAACGTCATTTCACCGAAGGGGATGGGGGTCCCCGATGAGCGCACAAAAAAGAGGCAGGGCCATGCGGCCCCGCCTCGCGTGTTGTTCACGATGTTGCACGCCCCCCGGATATGCAGCAGGGGGCCACAGCCGGTTACGGCAAGTTGTACGGCTGCCCGTCAGCCCGCCCGGCCATGTGGTTCAACGCCACGGGGTCGGCGTGGTTCTTGACCTGAACCACCCGCGCGTCGCCAAAAGCAAACTGGCTGATGCCCGGGTGCCAGCTCCCGAAGCGGTAAAAATTCTCGTCATCCGAGCCATTGCCGGTCGCAACAGTCAGCGTAACCACGTCGTGGGGAGACTTGGCCAACCCGATTCCGGCCACCTTCACCATGCCTGCCTGGCCCGAGACCGAGTGCAGCGGGTTATACGGATTGTCGTAGCCCTGTTCGCCCAAGCGGTTGGGGTTAATGTGCTTTTCGCCGGTCATGGCCGTGTAGGTCATGCCGTCGGTCACGGCACCAATCGTCACGCGCGACCGGATCGGCGGCTGCGGGTCAGTGCCCGCGGGAAGCGGAAACGAAGGAATCAGCGGCCCACCGTAATAACCGGCATCGGCCACGGCCTGGTTCCAGCCGCCCAGGCCGCCGTTCACGTTCGAGCCGGTCAGCGTGGACGTGAGCGACGTCGCCGTGATCCCCACCGGCACGTAATCGACGCACTGTCCGTACGCGGCGCCCGTGTTGCTATGCCGACGGTAACCGCGGGTCGGGCAAAAGTACAGGTCGGACTGGTCCTGATTCACCTCGGTATTGGGCGCGACGTCGGGCCCTTGCCGGAAGTTGATCTTGGCGTACTGCGTTCCCTTCTCCATCACCGGCCACAACACCCCGATCCACGACACCCCGTGGTTTGACCCGCGGTGCACGGCCGAGGGCGGCAACTG
>CALBRZ010000088.1 GCA_937927735.1 uncultured Planctomycetales bacterium | reverse complement strand
CTTAGTGGAGCTGCTGGTGGTGATCGCCATTATCGGCATCTTGATCGCGATGCTGTTGCCGGCCATCCAGGCCGCCCGTGAATCGGCACGCCGGGCGAACTGTGCCAGCAATCTCAAGCAGATTGCGACCGGGTTTCAGGTCTACGCCGACCGCAACGCCGAACAAGTTCCACCGTTTGGTCTGGGGTGCGACGGATACCGGCAGCTACTCCAACGGCTGGTTTACGCTCTTGCTGCCGGTCATGGAACACCAGACAACGTACAGCCAGATTAACCTGGCTCTGAATGCCCACGACAACACGCACGAGCCGGCCCACGCGGCATTCCGATCCGAAGTCGCCACGTGCCCCACGCGGGGCTTTCGTACCGTGGTGTGGGAGAGCTTGAGCGGCCAGGCTCAAGCCATGGACTATGCGGTGGTGGGCATGGTCGTTCTGCCGAGCAGTTACGCCGGCGGCACCAGCCATGGCCGCCCCAACGCGTGGAACGCCAGCTACCTTCTTTCGCGGTCAGGCAATCCGATCGGGATCGCCGACAACCCGCTGGGGCTGGCGACCAATGGTCAGGTTCGTTCGCGTGTGACGCTCGGCGGTATCACGGACGGCCTCACGTACACGGCCTTTGTCGGCGAGAAGCACATCACACCGCAGCGCATCGGTCAGAACACGTACGACTTTCCGCCGCCCACGGTGACCCACTACACCTTTTACGGCGGTCTGCGATGCCTGGGCGGCGAGGTTGCCGGACTTGCCCAGCGGCCCGATGTCCCCGCCATGACCACGACCGAGTGGCAGCTCTCCGTGAATTCCGAAGCAGCCAACAATTACTATTACGGAAGCTGGCACCCCGGCATCGTCCAGTTCGTCTTTGGCGATACGCGCGTTGTCCAGGCAAAAACCTTCGCGGATCAGGATACCCTCGTCCGCATGGGTGGACGGGCTGACGGCCAGCCGTACAACCTGCCGTAATCTTACCGGCAGTACCACTTGACACCTTCAGGCCCCGGCAGATGGCCCCATCATCTGCCGGGTTTTTTTGATGCGCACACGACACGTTGCCGCACGGCATTGTTGTGCCGCCGTGAAGCGTCGCATCAACCTGTCCACCACTCCGGCATCATTCCGCTTTTTCAACAAATGCGCTTGCAAGAAACAGCCGCGTTGTTATGATGCATGATGCTCACTGGATCGTCGGCCGCACCAGGCCATTCTGCAAGATCCACTCAAGCCGCTAACTGGCTCGTTCTGATCGGCTTTCCCGCCAGGCCAACGCAACGGCCATTCGCTCAAGGCGTTTGCTTGTCCCCACGCTGGGAAATGCGCGTTTCTGCGTGCGTTTCCAGCGGGTACCTGAGCGTGCGTCACTTCTCCCTTACTGAACCACGCGCGCCAATCACGGGACACGCAGCGCAATGAACGGCGAATACGCTGTGCCGGGCGCTTATCACGCACCGGTGTGATTCATCAACACTTCTTGTTCAACGATTGAAGTTACGGGCCCAGGATCATTTCGTGCCCGCGCATTAACACCTTTCATTTGATCTTGCCGCTTTCGCACCATTGACGTTCGCCCACATCTGGCCGCGGCAAGTCGGGATCATGTTGCGCGCTGGTTCGATGTTATTGACGTTTTGTTTTTATCAATACCGTGCGTTTTTCGCCCGTTCGGGCCATGTCATTTTCTCTTCTTCTCATTGGAGGGTTTGCCATGCGCACCCGCTACCGCTCTGGCTTCACCTTGGTGGAGCTGCTGGTCGTGATCGCCATCATTGGCATTCTGATCGCAATGCTTCTTCCGGCCATTCAGGCGGCTCGCGAATCAGCTCGCCGGGCCAACTGCGCCAGCAACCTGCGGCAATTGGCGATCGCCGCCAACACGTACGCCGAACGCAACGCGGAACAGTTGCCGCCTCATAACCACAACCACCACGGCTGGATCGCGTTCATGTGGCCCGTGATGGACAATGGCGCCCAGTACGATGGCCTGCGGCTGCAGAACGGTGCCACCGACGACAACGCGGCCAACATCAACCAGAACGGCCAAACCAACGCCTATATCCACACGCGTTACCGTTCCGACGTACTGATTTGCCCCACCCGCGGCTTCCGCACGACCGCCTGGAGCATTTCCGATACCAACTCGGGAGGCTCGGGCGCTTCCCAAGCCGGCCAGGCCGTCGACTACCTGCCGGTATCGGTGGTGTATCGGGCGTCGGATTGGGTCAGCAACTCGCCGCAGTGGGCCGGCTCCGAGAACCCGAGCCGTCCCTACCTGATGGGCGCAATTGTCGGGCCGCGCCGCACGCAGACGCTCACCGTCGGAAGTCAGACCAAACGGATCGTCACCTCGGCGGTAACCATCGGTGGCGTCACCGACGGTATGACGTACACCGTGATCGCGGGCGAAAAGCACATCCCAGCCGGCTTCTTGGGCAACTCGTACGCCGATTATCCGCCGGGAGCCGCGATCTGCTACAACAACGCGGAGTGGCACACCAACAAGGTCATCGGCGTCGGCCTGCCTTCTCGTCCTGACGATCCGGCGTACAACTTTGACAACCCGCTGCCCGACCGTCACCTCTCGAATTTGGGCGACTCCTTCGACAACAAGTATGTCATGTTCGGGAGCTGGCATCCCGGCGTCACGCAGTTCGTGTACGGCGATGGGCGCGTGGTGGCCATCAAGAACTATGTTGAGCCGTTGACGCTCCAGCACGCGGGCCACCGCAGCGACGGCAATCCCTACAACCTGCCGTAACAGGCCAACGTAAAGTCGCCTGACACCAGAACGCCCCGGTGGACGCGAGAAGCTCCGCCGGGGCGTTCGCTTTGCGCTATCCTCTTGCCCCGCTGGTCGCTGACCGTGCCGGAAATCATCAACAAGGGCTTAAGGCAGCAGGTATTTCAACAATCTGGTCATATTCGTCTTGCAATATCAGATGGCGATTATATGTTGAGATGCCAGGAGCCCCTTGTCTGTTGGCCATCTCTCGGCCCTTCGCTCCTGCGAAAACAGTCATGCCAACGATAGGCATGGACGTTTGTCTTAGGTCCTCTTTTGTCGACCGACCCCTTGCTTGCCCGGCGCTACCGGCGTTGACGCGGCCACGTGATGAGCACCCGACGGTTGCGGTGCTTTCGTGATGGCCATCTGTCTATCGCTGGCAGCCCGAAGCGCTCCGTTTCTTGGAACCCCACTGCTGTCAAGCCTGCTTACCGCAGCCTCGTTGCGCTTAGCCGCGGTACGGGCTTCCCGCTTGAGGTATGCGCGACGCTCCGCTGAGCACGCCCTTAAGCCCCGATGGTTGATTGCCTGCCGTCGGCTGTGTGCCCGATTGTGACGCGGCCCAGCCCCCCGTGATGTGCATCGTTGCCACCGCCAGAAAGACATGATCGCCAGGCACCGCTTAATCATCCCGCGCGGTTATCCGTCCGATCGGACGGCCTTTTGTTTTTCCTTTTCTTGGAGGAGCTTACCATGCGCTCCCGTTATCGTTCCGGTTTTACACTGGTCGAGTTGTTGGTCGTGATTGCCATCATTGGCATCCTGATCGCGATGCTCCTGCCCGCCATTCAGGCAGCGCGCGAGTCAGCCCGGCGTGCCAACTGCGCCAGCAACCTGCGGCAGTTGGCCATCGGCGTGAACACGTACGCCGAGCGCAATTCTGAGCAGTTGCCGCCCAGCTCGTATCTTCACCACGGCTGGATCGCCTTTCTCTGGCCGGTGATGGACAACACCGCCCAGTTCGACAACATCGAACTGCGGTACTACGCCACGGATAACACGGCAACCCAGTTGAACAAGCAGGGCCAAACCAACGCGTACGTCCATACCCGCTATCGCTCGGACGTGCTGATCTGCCCGACGCGTGGATTCCGCACAACCCAGTGGGGCATCAATGGCACGAACTCGGGGCTGCCAAACGAAGGGACGGTCTATGGTCAGGCGGTGGACTACCTGCCCGTGGCCGTTGTCTATCGAGCCTCGGACTGGATCAACAACTCCCCCAAGTACGCGGGACACGACAATCCGGATCGCCCCTACCTGATGGGCGCGATCGTCGGCCCACGCCGGGTCACGGTGGTGAACCAGGGTACCCCCAACGAGAAGCGGATTGTGACATCCTCGGTCACGATTGGCGGCGTCACCGACGGCATGACCTACACCGTCATCGCCGGCGAAAAGCACATCCCGCCGTCGTTCTTGGGCAACAGTTACGCCGACTATCCGCCCGGGGCTGCGACGCTCTACTATCAAAGCGCCGCCTGGCACTGCAACAAGATCATCGGCGTTGGGTTGCCATCGCGACCCGATGATCCGGCGTACGACTTCGACAATCCTCTTCCCGCCGAATCGCTGTCCACCATCGGCGATTCGTTTGACTCCAAGTACACCATGTTCGGCAGTTGGCACCCGGGCGTGACGCAGTTTGTGTACGGCGATGGGCGTGTGGTGGCCATCAAGAACTACGCCGAGGCGCTGACACTTCAATACGCCGGGCACCGCAGCGACGGCAATCCCTACAACTTGCCCTAAGCGAACCGGCCAATATCACGCCACCATCCAGCGCCCCGGCGGGTGCGCTAGCGCCCACCGGGGTTTCTGTTTTGCCGGATCGCCACATGGATCGCTAGCTGCCTGATCGCGTCATGGCAATGAAACTCACATCCGGCATTCCGGCATCTCTGAGAAAAAGACTTGAAAAAATCGTGTGTTTAAGTATGTTAGCGGCCACTGGAGCCAGTGTCTCTTGGCCATCTCTGGGCCGTTTGCTCCGTGATTCTGACTTTGCCTGCTGTCAGGCATTTCTTGGAATTTATAGTTTGCAACTGCAGTTTGCTGAATAACCGCATCCCAGAACGCGATAGCAGGCGTTTTCCGGCGGCACTGCGTCGCCAAAGGGCACACAAATTCGCCCATTCTTGCTGATCGTTCCTTGCATTTCTGCCCCAGCAGGGTGCCGCCACGCGCGGCTCTGCTGCTTCTGGCCGATCCATAGGCCATTGTGACCGCGGTACGCGGGCCGCACCGTCTGCGGCCTGAGGTGTCATGATGTGCCGCAGTACCGCCTCCCATTCATCGGGCCAGGTCTTGTCCTTTGCGCGCAGGGCGGGGGCAGCTCCCCACCATCATCGCCGCTAGCCGCGCATCCGTCGGACACTCGCATTCGTTCGTGGATTCAACCGCCCATCCCGGGCGGCGTTGTGTCTTATTCTTTTCCTTTTTCGGAGGGTCATGATGCGCACCCGTTATCGATCAGGTTTTACCCTCGTGGAGCTGCTGGTGGTCATCGCGATCATCGGCATTCTCATCGCCATGCTCCTGCCGGCGATCCAGGCAGCGCGCGAGTCGGCCCGCCGGGCCAACTGCGCCAGCAACCTCCGCCAGTTGGCCATCGGCGCCAACACTTATGCCGAGCGCAATGCGGAGCAGTTGCCCCCCAACAACTACAACAACCACAGTTGGATCGCCTTCATGTGGCCGGTGATGGACAACGCGGCCCTGTTCGACGTCATTCGCCTGGATCGCGGCGCTACCGATAACGACGCGGCCTACCCCAATGCCAGCGGCGCCCCGAACGCGTACACGCACACGCGTTACCGCTCCGATGTGCTGATCTGCCCCACCCGCGGTTTCCGCACCACGGCGTGGTCTTATACCCATGCCACCGAAGGCGTCGGATACGCCCAGGCTGTGGATTACCTGCCGGTATCGCTGATCTATCGGGCATCGGACTGGATCAGCAACTCGCCCCAATGGGCAGGGTCCGAAAACCCCAACCGCCCCTACCTCATGGGTGCCCTGCTCGGGCCGCGGCGGACGCAAACCGTCACCGTGAATGGAGAGCAAAAGCGCATCGTCACCTCGTCGGTGACGATCGGCGGCGTAACCGACGGCATGACCTACACCGTCATCGCCGGCGAGAAGCATGTGCCCTCGGGCTTTTTGGGGAACGGCGTGGGCGACTACCCCTGGGGGGCCGCGACGTTCCACAACTACTACGACTGGCACTCCAACAAGATCATCGGGCTCGGCTTGCCGCCTCGTCCGGATGATCCGGCGTACGATTTCGACAATCCCTTGCCGAGCTCTCGCCTGGACGACAAGGGCGATTCCTTCCCGAACCAATACCTGATGTTCGGAAGCTGGCACCCCGGCGTGACGCAGTTCGTGTACGGCGATTCCCGCGTGGTCGCCATCAAGAACTACGTTGAGCCCTTGACGCTCCAGCACGCAGGCCACCGCAGCGACGGCAACCCCTACAACCTGCCGTAACTCCGACGCGCAATCCTGCTTACACCCCAGCACCTCGGTGGGCATGACAGCCTGCCGAGGTGTTTTTTATTGCGCCACTCCAGCCACATCACCCGCTCGCTTGCCATATAACGTCCGCCTCACACACGGGTTGTGGCACTTCTTGCATTCAGACACAAAACACTTGAATTTAGATGGATGACATGTATATATTATCCGCACGGGGGAACTCATGGGTCTTGGCCACCTCTTGGCCGTTCGTTCCCGTGGCCGTGGCACTTTCTTCCATTCCGCCACGCAATCACTGCATCGTCTGTCATATTTCATATACTCCCATATTTCGCTGAGCTTTGGCCATGATCCCGGCAGGCGCATCGTTGCGCCATGCGCGGCGCATTCGCCTGTCATAGCATAACTATTGCGTATTCCCTGATGGGATTTCGTGCGATCGCGCACCTTATGATATGCGCTCTACCATGCGCGGCGTTATCGCATCTGGCTCAGCAATAGGCCTTTCAATCTGAAGTCGGCACGCCATCTGAAAGGCCAGCCACGTCGACTTTAGGTTGCTGCAAGCTCGCTCTCTCTTTTGGGCCTTCTCTTGTTCCAGCGCGTTGGGGTACCAGCGGCGCAGTTGTGCGCAGTCGCCGCTGGTTGGGGCACTTCCCTCTGCTTCGTTCAGTCATTTCCTGCGGATCAACCGCCTGCGCAGGCGGTGTCTTGTCCCATTCCTTTCTTGGAGGGTCTACTATGCGCACCCGCAAACATTCTGGCTTTACCTTGGTGGAGCTGCTGGTGGTGATTGCCATCATCGGCATCTTGATCGCGATGCTGCTGCCAGCCATTCAGGCCGCCCGGGAGTCGGCCCGCCGCGCCAACTGCGCCAGTAACCTGCGGCAGTTGGCGATCGCCATCAACACGTACGCCGACCGCAACTCCGAGCAACTGCCGCCCAGCGCTTACAACCACCACGGTTGGATCGCACTGATGTGGCCCGTCATGGACAACGCGCCACTCTACGCGCAGCTCCAGTTTCAGTACTGGGCAGGCGACAATACGGCGACTCAGCTCAATAAGGATGGCGTGACGCAAGGTTACGTCCATTCGCGATTCCGTTCCGACGCGCTGATTTGCCCTACCCGGGGCTTCCGCACCACGTCTTGGGGTGTCGCCGGCGCCAACTCCGGCAGGCCGGAAGAAGGTACCGTCTTCGGCCAGGCCGGCGATTACTTTCCGGTCGGCCTGGTGTACCGCGCATCGGACTGGATCAGCAACTCGCCGCAATACTTGTACAACGAGAACCCCAACAGGCCGTACCTCATGGGCCCGATCGTCGGCCCTCGCCGCACCACGGTGTACAACAACGGTAGCGTGGTGACGTACAGCTTTACGTCCGCGGTCACCATCGGCGGCGTGACCGATGGTATGAGCTACACCGTCGTGGCCGGCGAAAAGCATGTGCCGTCGGGCTTCTTAGGAAACAGCCACGCGGACTACCCCTACAGTGCCTCGATTCTGCACTCGTGGCCGGACTGGCACTGCAATAAGATCATCGGGTTGGGCTTGCCGCCGCGTCCGGACGATCCGGCTTACAACTTCGACAATCCGTTGCCGGCCGGCAACATTCCCAACGCAGGCGGCGACTCGCTCCCCGACAAGTACCTGATGTTCGGCAGTTGGCATCCGGGCGTGACGCAGTTCGTCTATGGCGACGCCCGCGTGGTCGCCATCAAGAACTACGTGGAACCGCTGACGCTTCAGCACGCCGGCCATCGCAGCGACGGTAACCCCTACAACTTGCCGTAACACACACGCGCGCTCCTGCTTAAACTCAAGCACCTCGGCGGGCATGACTGCCTGCCGAGGTGTTTCTTGTTGCACAATGCCATCCCCACTTTTTGTCACTTGTTATATAAGATCAATATCAGGCACGATTTGTGGCACTTTTTGGCATTCAGGCACAACACTCTTGAATCACGTACGATGGCACGTGTATATTGCTCGCACACGGGAACCAGGTGCTCTTGGCCACTTCTTGGCCGTTTGTTCCCGTAACTATGGCCCAATCTTCGGTTTAGCTACGCGATCACTACATCACTTGTCTCATTAAGTATCACTTATATTTCTGCCGAGATGCGGCCATGATCGCGGCAGGCGTCGCGATACGTTGCATTGCGCAATTGCCTGCCATGGCACAAATTTTCTATATAGCAGGATTTCGCGCGCTTGCGCATATTCTGATATGTGCCCTGTCAGGCACATCAATATCGCAGCTGGCCCAGTGATGGGCCTTTCAACCGAGGCAAATGTCGCCATCTAAGAGGCGATTCACGCCGGCCTCGGTTTGCCGCGCGATCGCACCTCTTGTCAGGCTTCTCTTGTTCTAACGCGGCAAAGGCCAGCGGCCGATCGGCGCGCAGTCGCCATCGGTAGGGCATTTCCTGTTGCTTCATTTATCCATTTCCGGCGGAGCAACCGCCTGCGCAGGCGGCATCTTGTCGTGTTCTCTTTTCTTTTTTGGAGGGGGTTTGCATGCGCACCCGCACACGTTCTGGCTTCACCTTGGTGGAGCTGCTGGTGGTGATCGCCATTATCGGTATTCTGGTCGCCATGCTTCTGCCGGCGATCCAGGCGGCGCGCGAATCGGCCCGCCGCGCCCAATGCTCGAACAATTTGAGGCAGATCGCATTGGCCATCAACACGTATGCCGAGCGTAACAGCGACCAGGTTCCGCCGTCGGCATCGTGGGGCGGCTATAGCTGGCTTTACCACCTACTGCCGGTGATGGAGCGCGAAGCCGATTACTCCAGCTACCGGTTCTGGCGGGAGGATCTGCCCAACGAAATTTGTGCGCCAACCTACGGAGCCGCCCAAGGCCTGGCCCCCAACGGGCTGAGCAACTCCGAGATCTCGCAAGCCTTCCGTGGCGATGTCTACATCTGCCCAACGCGCGGCTACCGCCAAGGCCAATGGGGTAAGAGCG
>CALBRZ010000087.1 GCA_937927735.1 uncultured Planctomycetales bacterium | reverse complement strand
CGCTTTAACCAGTTGCGCGGCATTATTGCCGCAATAGATGCGGCGTGCCGATTCGCGCGCAGCCTGAATCGACGGCAGCAGCAGCGCGATCAGCACGGCAATGATGGCGATCACCACAAGAATTTCTGTCAACGTTATTGCGCGGCGCGGTTTCATAAGAATCGCTCCTTGAGATAGGTGCAGCGATGAAACCTGGGCGCACCAGCATGCGACGAGAAGGCAACGCGAGAGGCGAACCTGGTGCGATTGGGAAGAGATGTGATTTCAGACAGCGCCCGCTTCACTGTTCGCCAGCACCGTTATACCCACAACGAGGGGTGCCAGCAACATTTTTCCACAGGCAACTGGCTTTATTTTCGCGCAAGAGGGGGCCGCCGTTGCCGCCGGTTACGAGGCCGTCACGCCGGCTGGTTCGCTAGCGCAACGTTGTCCGGCCTCGGTGAACGCATTTACTTGTGCAGAAAGGGGTTTAGAACCTACATAGAGCGTGGCGATGCCCATCGTCAGCGAGTGATAGCTGACATCCTCCAGGCCGGCGGCTACCATCCGCTCGCAGAGCGCTTCGCGCTCGGGAAACTCGCTTACCGTGGCCGGCAGGTAGTTGTAGGCGTCGAACCGGTTTCGGGCCAACCATTGCCCCAGCCGCGGCAGCACCTTGCGAAAGTACCAGCCGTAGATCAAACGGAACGGCTGCCAACGCGGCAGCGAGAACTCCAGCACTACCACGCGGCCGCCGGGTTGGCAGACGCGCACCATCTCTCGCAGCCCGCGATCCGTGTCGGCAATGTTGCGCAGACCAAATGCCACGCTCACCAACTGAAAGGTGTCGTCGGGGAAGGGGAGCTGCTGCGAATCGGCTTCGAGAAATCGCAGATTGTCGAGTTGGGCCGCCTGACGCTTGGCTTCGCCCCGGACCACCATCTCATGGCAAAAGTCCGAGCCAATCACCTGGACCTGCGGCCCGACACGCCGGGCATAAGCAATCGCCAGGTCGCCCGTCCCGGTGCACAGATCGAGCACCGGGCCCGATTGCGAAGCCGGCGCCGTGCGGACGGTGCGCCACCGCCAATACCGGTCGACATTGAACGACAGCAGATGGTTCAGAAAGTCGTATCGTCCGGCGATCTCGCCGAACATGCGCTGCACGCGTTGGTTGGATTTGTCGATCGGCATTGTCGCTAGGCGAACCTACAAGCATGGCAGCCTGCCGCCAGGCTGCGGTGGGATGATGCGCCTGGCGCCGCCTGCCGACCGGAAACCGACGGGCAGGCATGATCGCGGGAGCGCACGGCCATGGCAGGTACCGCGCCGCGGGATGCTGCGGCGCGGCACCTGCCACGAGTCTCCCAGTAAACCGCAAAGGGGGCGCCGCAGGCAACAGGGTGCCTTGCTGCCTGCGGCCGGATATGCGGTTAGTCGTTCACCCAGGTTTCGAGGAACCGGGCCAGCTTGTGGAAGTCGGAATCCGGCTCCACGTAGCGGACCACCGTCACCAGCGTCTTGGGATCGACCAGTTTTTCAAACGGCACGTAGTTGAGCTCCAACTGGCCGGAGACGGAAACCATGACGCCATTGTGGCCCTTCTCGACCAGGGCCCGGTAGGCGCCCACGCCCAACTGACTGCCGAGCATCACGTCGAAGGCGTGCGGCTTGGCGCAGCGGACCTCGTAACCCAATTGCAGGCCCGTGATCTTCTTTTTCTTGCCGGTCTGCCGTTCGTACTCTTCGGCGATCAGCTTGGAGAGCAGCTTGGCCAGGTTGATGCTGCCCACGGCCAGGTGCCCGTGCTCGTCGCGGCTGACGTCGCGGATGTACTTGCTGGGCAGCAGTTCGGCCAGCCCTTCGGCCATGACGAACACGCCGAACTTCTTGCCTTCCTTCTCCTCACGGGTCCGCATGGTGGCCACGGCACGCTTGACCACCTGCTCGACCACCATGACCGGCCGGGTGATCGTGTTGCCGTTCTCGTCGGTGACCGTTTCCTCCGTGCGGTACTTGCCGGTGATGTCTTCGACGCTGCACACAAAGCTCGCTTCGCCGGCAATGGCCGCACCGTAGGCGAGCCAGCCCGCCGAACGGCCCATCGTTTCCGCCAGGAAGTAGGTGTTGTTGGCTTCGGCGTCGGCCAACAGGTTGCGGATCTCCGTAGCCAGCACGTCGGCAGCCGTGAAGTAGCCGAACGTGAAGTCGATGCCCATGTAATCGTTGTCGATCGTCTTGGGCAGGTGGACCACCGGGATCTTCTTGGAGCCGGCCGGCAAGTAGTCCTGGAACATCTTGAACTTGTTGGCCGTCTTCAGCGTGTCGTCGCCGCCGATCGAAACCAGCGCGTCGACCTCCAGCGAGCACAGCGCATCGTACACGCGCTTGAGCGGCTTCACCCGTTCCTCGTCCTTGAAGTGGTCCGGGTGCGAGATGTACTTGCCGGGGTTGGTGCGGGCGGTGCCGATCATCACGCCCTGGGTATTGCGGGTGCGCTTGAGCCGCTGCGCGTCGAGCACGACGTAGTCTTCGCCCTCGACCATTGCCCGCTCAGGGCCGAACTCGACCAGGTTCGAATAACCATTCTGGATTCCCAGCACCTGGATGCCCGCCTTAAGGAACGAACCCGCGGCGGTAGAGATCACCGCATTGGCCGCGGGGGCCGGGCCGCCGGCGAACAAAATGGCCACGCGGCGAATGTTGGTCTGAACGTGTTGCGGAGGGGACATCGTCGACACGGGGCGTACCTCCCAGGCTTGGGTTGCTGCTTGGTGTTTCGTTCGGCTTGGCGGGTTGAGCGTGCTGATGCCCGGCGGGCTTCCGTGCCGAGTTGGGGCTGTTGCCTTGGGTGCGCCCCGCAGGTGGCTCCGGAATGCTGCAGCCGCGCTGGACAGGCTGCCGGCCCGGGGCAGGCAGCTCCCGCGACCAGGCTACCAGACCGCTGCGGCGGATCATTTTCCTTGGCAGCACCGCCAACCGGCGGCGGACTCAGCCGCCTGAATGCCGCTTCTCACACGAGATTTCGAGTAAAATCGGCCACCATTGTAGAAGTCTTTCGGCATCACGCCAAGCAGCCCGGCATTGGCTATTGATCTTCCCCCAGCTAGAGATCATGGAGGATGATTTTACACAAAAGCATTTCGCCACTTTTGCTTTCCCTCCACCAGAGCGGGTGGAGCAAGTGGTAGTCCAGAGGCGATTCAATGCTGGAATGTGAGCGGTACGCTGCGGCAAGGCATGAGCAATACAGAGAAGCGTTAGCGCCCGCGTGCCAAGCGGCTCGTGGTACCGCGCGACGAAACTGGCAGTCGGCCTATGCGAACGACTAGGCCAGCAGATCCAGTTCGCTGCCGCGTTCTCCGTCGGGATCGGCGGATCGTTTCTGCCAGCCGTGCTGCTGGCCCGATGGATCATCCTGGGGATCGCCGCCCCCCCAGCTCAGCACCTGGCGGCCGTCGGCGTCGCGTTCGTGGGCCTGCTTGTCCTCAGAATCCATGGCGCCCACGCCGGCGGCCGCTTCGGCCTTGAGTTCATTGGACGCCACGCGTTCGGCGCCACCATTGCGCAGAGCCTGTTCGCCCTCGGCGCTTTGCCGTTCAGCCAGAGGCTGGCCTGCCAGACTGGCCGCCAGTCCGATTACGGGGCCGATGTTCATCGCACGCGACTCCCGAGTTGCCGGCTGCTGCGCGCGTCTGGCCGATTTCAGGCGCAGAGCCGAGTTGCAATCCCCTGGCTCTAGTCTACCTTATCGGCAAACTTCCGCTGGCGACACCAATTTAACCCCGCGTGCGGGGGAATTGAGACGGCAGCGGCGTTGGCTACTATCGCTCACAGCACAGCAAACCCAGATTCCGGCGCCTACCGCTGGAACCAATTGCGCGCGATAATCGGATTGCACCGCTGCCTTATCGACGCAAGTTTCGAGCTAGACAGCCGATGAATTGTAAGCGGCAGCGCGACCGGATACACTGCTAGCTCGCTTCGCGGCCGAAGCGCGGAAATCGCCCCCATGATGCGGGGCAAATCGTTGCATTGACACGACAACCCGTCCGACGGTTCGCGCCTCCCTCCCCACGGGGTTGGCGCCGGGTTCTGACCGCTGCCGGGGGCAGCGGCGGGACCGTCGGCTGATTCCACTCCAACCTGACGGCTCCGCGCTGGAGAAAACACGCAGCACGCAGGCGGCGCAAGAGAAAGGAAGGCGTTGATGAGCGAGGTGGCCAAGCTGCAGGTCGAAGGGCAAGAAGTTGAATTGCCCGTCATCGTCGGGACCGAAGGCGAGCGGGCAGTGGATATCTCCACCCTCCGCAGTCGCACCGGCTACATCACGTTGGACGAGGGCTACGTCAACACCGGCTCGACCGCCAGCGACATCACCTTCATCGACGGCGAGAAGGGGATCCTCCGCTACCGCGGCTACCCCATCGAAGAGCTGTGCGAGAATTGCAGCTTTGTCGAGGTCAGCTACCTGCTGATCTACGGTGAGTTGCCCACCGCCTCGCAGTTGGAGCAGTTCCGCAATTCGCTCCGGCGGCACACGATGCTGCACGAGGATATGCGGACGTTCTACAACGGCTTCCCCCGCGACGCCCACCCCATGGCGATCCTCAGCTCGGTGGTGGGAGCCCTCTCGACCTTCTACCAGGATTCGCTCGATCCGCGTGATCCGGACGAGGTCAACATCTCGATCCACCGGTTGATGGCCAAGCTGCCCACGATCGCGGCCTTCAGCTACAAGAAGTCGATCGGCCAGCCGTTCATCTACCCGCAGAACGACCAGAGCTACTGCGCGAACTTCCTGCAGATGATGTTCGCGGTGCCCTGTGAGCCGTACGAAGTCGATCAGGACTTTGTCGACGCGCTCAACCTGCTGCTGATCGTGCACGCCGATCACGAGCAGAACTGCTCGACCTCGACCGTGCGGATGGTGGGCTCCAGCGACGCCAACCTGTTCGCCGCGATTTCGGCCGGCATCTGCGCCCTGTGGGGCCCGCTGCACGGCGGTGCCAACCAGGCCTGCGTCGAAATGCTCGAACGGATCCGCGATGACGGCGGCAACGTCCGCAAGTACGTCGATCTGGTCAAAGACAAAAAGAGCAATGTCCGCCTGATGGGCTTCGGCCACCGCGTCTACAAGAACCACGATCCGCGGGCGACCATCATCAAGGCCACCTGCAAGAAGCTGCTCAGCAAGCGGCAAATCAACGACCCGATCTTCGATATCGCGCAAGAGCTCGAAGAAGTCGCGCTGAACGATCCGTACTTCATCGAGCGCAAGCTGTACCCCAACGTCGATTTCTACTCGGGCGTCATCTATCGGGCGATTGGCATCCCCGTGCAGATGTTTACGGTGCTGTTCGCGATGGGCCGGCTGCCCGGCTGGATCGCGCACTGGCTGGAAATGCACCGTTCGCCCCACAAACGCATCGCCCGGCCTCGGCAGGTTTACACCGGCCCGCCCCTGCGGCACTTCGTCCCGCTGGAACAGCGGTCGTAACCAGCAGTAACGAGGCGTGGGCATCAAGCCAGTTCTGCCTGCAGCAGGCAATTTCGAAGTTCGCCCCCGTGGCCGAAGCGGCTACCCGTTTAGCGGCCAGCTGGGGGGCATACAAACGCAGCCTGAAGCATCGCCACCCGCCAAAGCGTCGCGTCGGGTACGCAAGTTCGTCGCGGTGTACCTCGGCGGAACATCCCCCCGCAAGAATGATGGCAACCTGTCAGCAACTCGACAGGCACATCGGCGGTGCGTACACTAGGCGGTTACAGCTTCAACGTTTTGGGGCAGTTACCAGGGTGACCTTCCCCCCTTGAATCCCGTTGCGCGGGCGTGAACGTTGCGGTTACACCCCTGTAGACCGCGAGTCTCCCATGTAAAAGGCTTCTGTTCCAACGAGTGTTCCTGGCCGCGCCAGGCGTCCGCGGCGGCGCCGGCACCAGCGGCGGAATCGATCGGGTGATCAGCCCGCTCCCTCCCCACCTTTCTCCCTACTGGCACCTGGCAGGTCGAGCAAAGCGCAGCGCGGGGGCGTTCTGGGGCCGAGCTGATTTTCAACCGGAACCTAATTCACAAGCGCACGCACGATGTCCCTGGAACGCAGCCAATTGCAGGCCGCCTACAGTACGGTCCAGCAAGCCCTGCTCGAGCAATACCGCGAAGCAGGCCACTGGACCGGCCGGCTAGCGTCGTCGGCCCTGTCAACCGCCACGGCGGTCAGCGCCCTGGCCGTCATGGAGCGGCAACTGCCGGCCAACGAGGAAGGTTACTGCGCCCACGAATCGATCCTCGCGCGCGACAGCTCGCTGATCATTCGCGGTTTGCACTGGCTGGCCGAACGGCAGAACCCTGACGGCGGCTGGGGCGATACCGACCGCAGCCTGTCCAACATCGCTACTACGATGCTGGTCCAGGCGGCGTTCCACCTGACCGGCGTGCCGGTGGTGTACGGTGATCTGCTCGATCGGGCCAAGGCCTACGTCGAGCGGCAGGGCGGCATCGTCGGCCTGCGGCGGCGCTATGGCAAAGACAAAACGTTCGTCGTGCCGATCCTCACCAACTGCGCTCTGGCCGGCATGGTGCCCTGGAGCAAGGTCCCGTCGTTGCCGTTTGAGCTGGCATGCATGCCGCAAAGCTGGTTTCGCTTCTTGCGGCTGCCGGTGGTGAGCTACGCGATTCCGGCCCTGGTGGCGATTGGCCAGGCCAAGTTCTTCCATCACAAGCCGTGGAACCCCATTACACGGCTGATCCGCCAGGCGGCCATCGAACGTTCGCTCAAGCTGGTGGAGAAAATGCAGCCCGCTAGTGGCGGCTTCTTGGAAGCGGCGCCGCTGACCAGCTTTGTGGTGATGAGCCTGGCCAGCATCGGCAAGGCCGACAGCCCCATTTGTCAGCGTGGCCTGCAGTTCCTGCACGACAGCGTCCGCTCCGACGGCTCGTGGCCAATCGACACCAACCTGGCCACGTGGAACACCACGCTGTCGATCAATGCCCTCAGCGATGAAGAATCGACGGCCGCGTTCTCGGCCGACGAACGGCTGCTCGATTGGGTTCTGAACTGCCAGCACCGGGAAGTCCACCCGTACACAGGCGCCGAGCCTGGCGGTTGGGCCTGGACCGATCTCTCGGGCGGCGTGCCCGATGTGGACGATACTTCCGGCGCCTTGCTGGCGCTGGCCAAGCTCTACCGCCACGTGTCGCAAGCGTCCAAGCAGCGGATCGAGCAGGCGGCCGCCGCAGGCCTCACGTGGCTGCTCAGCGTGCAAAACAACGACGGTGGCTGGCCGACCTTCTGCCGCGGCTGGGGCACCATGCCCTTTGACCGCAGCTCCACCGATTTGACGGCCCATGCGCTGCGGGCAATTCGGGCGTGGCTGGTTACGGGCCGGCTGCCCGCACTATCGGCACAAATGGAACAAGCAGCCGCAGCCGGTTTCCGCTTTCTGGAAAGTACGCAATCCGAGCAGGGGGCATGGACGCCGCTGTGGTTTGGTAACCAGTTCCACCCGCGCGAAGAGAATCCAGTTTACGGCACCGCGCGGGTGCTGCTGGCGTACCGCGATTACCGCCGGCTGGACACGCCGACGGCCCAGGCCGGTTTGCGATGGCTGCGCGAGTCGATCAACCCCGACGGCGGCTGGGGGGGCGGGCCACCGCTGGAGGCCTACTGGCAGCAGCAGGCCCAGCAGGCGGAGACGCTGCCCAAGCAACGCAGTACTGGCAGCAAGCAAAAGCTGCCGATAATCTCCAGCGTGGAGGAAACGGCCTTGGCCGTCGAAGCCCTACTGGCTGCCGACCCTGACGATGAAACCAGTCGCGCAGCCTCGGAGCGGGGGCTGCAATGGCTGATGGCCGCCGTGGCAAACAATCGTTATCGGGATTGCTCGCCCATCGGTTTGTACTTCGCTAAGCTGTGGTACTATGAAGAGCTGTATCCGCTGATCTTCGCGGCTTCGGCGTTGGGCGAAGCGATCCGCCGCCTCCCCACCTGGCCCGGCCCGAGTCCGCAGCAGGCCCACCCGGTGAACGTCTAACGAAATCGAGGTACCCCGTTGGCTACTGCTTCCATCGACGCAGAACAGGGCGGCCAAGAGCGTCCCCGCAAGCGACGACGCAGCACCAGTCACCTGAAGCTCGTCCCCGAAACCAAGGAGCTGCGGGAACAGATTCTGGCGCGCTGCGAGGAAATCGCTGCGAGGCTCGATAAAGAACGTCCGCTCTCCAAGGACGAAATGGAAGCCGTCGCCCGGGCAACGCTCGAAGAAATGGGCCAGCCCGAAGGCTACCTCGGCTGGACCATGGTGGCCCTGGCCAGCTCGTTCTGGAAAGACCAAGTGGCTGCCGTCCCCTACGAACGGCGGCTGTTCCTGCTGCCTCACTGTCTGAAACACGCCGAAGGCTGCCCGGCCGATTACGACGACTACGGCCTCGATTGCAAGAGCTGTGGCGCGTGCAGCATCGCCGACTTCCGCGGCATCGCCGAGAAGCTCGGCTACAAGGTGCTGGTGGCCGAAGGTTCGCCGATCGTGCTCAAGATCATCGTCAGCGGGTATGTCGATGCCATCGTCGGCGTGGCCTGCCTGAACGTGCTCGAAAAGGCCATCGACAAGATTCTGCTGGCCGGCATCCCGTGCATGGCTGTGCCACTGCTCTCCAGCGATTGCCGCAACACCGCGGTGGATACCGACTGGGTCATGAAGATGATCCAGCTCGAACACAAGCAGCCCCAGGTGCAGACGCGTTCGTACGTGCACCTGCTCCGCATGGCGCGGAGCCTGTTCGAGCCGGCCGAGCTGGATCGCCTGGCCCCGCGGCTGCGCGGCAAGACCGCCTCGGTTACCGATGGCGAAGCCGCCGATGCCAACAACGGCGCCGCGGCCCCCAGCCTGGTTGCCGATCCCATCGCCGGCACCGAGAACCTGGCCTACGACTTCCTGACCCGCGGCGGCAAGCACTCGCGGCCGTTCATTACCCTGGCCGTGTACGACGCGCTTACGGGGGGCAAGTGCACCTCGGGCGAAGGCGCTCAATACTCGCAGCAGCTTTCCGACGCGGTCCGCCGCGCGGCCATGTCGATCGAGGTGTTCCACAAGGCATCGCTCGTTCACGACGACATTGAGGACGACGACCAGTTCCGCTACGGCGACGACACGCTGCATCGCAAGTACGGCATCCCCACCGGCATCAACGTGGGCGACTACCTGATCGGACTGGGATACCGGCTGATCAGTCGCGACGCCGCTACGCTGGGGCCCGACGTGGCCGCCGACGTGTTGGATAAGCTGGCCGATGCCCACATGAAGTTGAGCGAAGGGCAGGGGGCCGAGTTGCTGTGGCGCGACTCGCTCAATAAGCAATTGCAGCCGATTGATGCCCTGAAGATTTACGCCCTGAAAACGGCTCCGGCGTTCGAGGCGGCCCTGTATACCGGCGCCCGCCTGGCAGGCCCCGCGGATGCATACCGGGAGCCGTTCGGGCAGTTTGCCCGACACCTGGGCGTGGCCTTCCAGATCCTCAACGATCTCAAGGACTGGCAGGGCGATAACGACAATAAGCTCACCGCCGGCGGCGACGTGCTGGGCGGCCGGCCTACCGTGCTGTGGGCCCTGGCGCTCGAAGGGCTCAACGAAACCGATCGGGCCGAACTGCTCAGCCTGGCCGAACGTTCGCGCCAACTTGCCAACACTCCGGTTGCCGCGTCGGCGGAAACCAATGGCAATGGGGCCAGCAACGGCAACGGGCACGCGACGCACCTTAGCCATGCATCGATCGTGCATCGGGTTCGGGCGTTGTACGAAAAGGCCGGCGTCTTCGAGAAGGCAGCCCGTCTGGTCGACAAGTACCAGGATCGCGCCGAAGCCGTTGCCGACGAGATTCAGCCCGAGGAACTCCGCCGGCTGTTCTACTATCTGGTTGATACCGTGCTGGAACGGCAAGAAAGCCGGCCGGCTCCTGAGCTGGTCTCCGCTGAAGTCACCAGCAACGTATCGGTCTCTAGCGGAACCTAAGACCGCATGAGTGCCGAGGATCGCCTCAAGTGGGAACAGCGGTATAGCGTCGTCGGCTTTGAAGTCGCGCCGCCTTCGCTGGTTCTGCGGCGGTTGCAGCCGTTCTTTCCGCCGATTGAGGGCACGGATCCCGCGCAACGCCCGCGCGCACTGGACGTTGCCGGTGGGCCGGGCCGTCACGCGATCTGGCTAGCCGAGCTCGGCTACCGTGTCACCCTGATCGACATTGCCGAGGCAGGGCTGCGCATCGCCCGCGACCGCGCCTCACAGCATGGCGTGCAGATCGAAACCATCCAGCTCGATCTGGACGAAACGCCGCTGCCGCCCGGACCTTGGGATCTGATCCTCTGCACCATGATTCTCGACCGCACGCTGTTCAAGCGCGCGGCCGCCGTCCTGGATCCCCAAGGCACACTGGTCTATCTCCAGCCGACACGGACCAATCTCACCCGGCACGAGAAACCGCCCGCCGGGTTTCTGCTGGAAGATGGCGAAATGCCCAACCTGGTCACAGCCGCAGGCCTGAACATCATCCATTACGAAGAAGGCTGGTTGGAGGACGGCCGGCACGATGCGTGCGTCGTCGCCCGGCTGCCCTAGCGTCTCGCCGAAACTCATCAACGGCCGCTGCTACCTCCGGCCGAGCCCATCGATTCTCCGGTAATCTTCCCCCGCAGGTATAGAACCTCGCGTTTTACTTGCTCACAATTGGCAATGCCCGGGCTGCCTTCGGCCGCAGCCTGGAGCGCCGGCCCGATGATTCATCGGCCGGCTTTTGGGGGTTCACGCAAGTGGTACGCGTCACACGCGAGGTATCTCATGCGCCGGATGCGAGTGCTATCGATCTTGTGCTTGTCGGCTCTGGTGTCGTTGACGAACACCGCCACTTCGCCGGCAGCCGATAAGCCAGGTGAAGAACAAACCTACGACGTCGTGGTCTACGGCGGCACTTCCGCCGGCGTGATTGCGGCCGTGCAAGCCCGCAAGATGGGCAAGACAGCCGTCATTGTCTGCCCCGACAAGCACCTGGGCGGGCTCTCATCCGGCGGCCTGGGCTTTACCGACACCGGCAACAAAGCCGTGATTGGCGGCCTGGCGCGCGAGTTCTACCACCGCATCTGGAAACACTACCAGCAGCCGGAAGCCTGGCGCTGGCAGAAACGCGAGGAATACGGCAACCGAGGGCAGGGCACGCCGGCCATCGACGGCGAGCAGCGCACGATGTGGATCTTTGAGCCGCACGTGGCCGAGAAGGTGTTCGAGGACCTGGTGGCCGAATACCAGATCCCCGTGCATCGCGACCGCTGGCTCGACCGCAAGAACGGTGTCGCCAAAGAAGCCGGCCGCATCCAGGCCATTACCACGCTCAGTGGCGAAACCTATCGCGGCAAGATGTTCATCGACGCCACCTACGAAGGCGATTTGATGGCCACCGCGGGCGTCGATTACACCTACGGTCGCGAATCCAATGCCACGTACGGCGAGCAGTGGAACGGCGTGCAAACCGGCGTGCTGCACCACCGTCACCACTTTGGCGTGCTCAGCAAGAAGATCGATCCGTACGTGATCCCCGGCGATCCGACAAGCGGCCTGCTGCCGCGAATCAGCGCCGAGCCGCCCGGCGAGTACGGCAGCGCCGACCGTCGGATTCAGGCCTACTGTTTCCGGATGTGCCTGACCAACGTGCCGGAAAACCGGGTGCCGTTTCCCAAGCCCGAGGGCTACGATCCCAAGCAATACGAACTGCTGCTGCGCATCTTCGATGCCGGCTGGCGTGAGATGTTCGCCAAGTTCGATCCCATTCCCAACAATAAGACCGACACCAACAACCACGGCCCGTTCAGCACCGATAACATCGGCTACAACTACGATTACCCCGAGGCTTCGTACGAACGCCGTCGCGAGATCATCGAGGAGCACCGCACGTACCAGCTCGGCCTGATGTACTTCATGGCCAACGATCCGCGTGTACCTGAAGATGTGCGCCGCAAAATGAGCCAGTGGGGCCTGGCGCGCGACGAGTTCACCGATAACGGCAACTGGCCCCACCAGATTTACGTGCGCGAAGCCCGCCGCATGATCGGCAAGTACGTGATGACCGAGCACGAACTGCTCAAGCGGCGGCCAACGCCCGAGCCGATCGGCATGGGCTCCTACACCATCGACTCGCATAACGTGCAGCGGTACGTCACACCGGAAGGTTACGTCCAGAACGAAGGAGATATTGGCGTCTCGACCGGCGGCCCGTACTCCATCGCGCTGGGTTCGATCCTGCCCAAGGAAGAGCAGTGCGAGAACCTGCTGGTGCCGGTGTGCGTTTCCAGTTCGCACATTGCGTTCGGCTCGATCCGCATGGAGCCGGTGTTCATGATCTTGGGGCAGTCGGCCGCTACGGTGGCGGCATTGGCCATCGATCGGCAGGAGCCGGTGCAGAAGGTGCCGTACGACGTGTTGCGCGAGCGGCTGCTGCAAGATGGGCAGGTGCTCGAATACGCCGGCTCCGCCAGTGGTCGTGGCGGGATCGCCCCCAAGCAGCTAGCAGGTATCGTCGTCGACGACAGTCAGGCCCAGCGCAAGGGCAATTGGCTGCTCAGTTCGGCCGTAGGCAAGTACGTGGGCAGTGGCTACGTCCACAACAACAGGACCAAGGAACCGACGTCGCTGCGGTTCGAGGCCAAGTTGCCGGAGGCCGGCCAGTACGAAGTGCGCCTGGCCTATCCTCCGCACGAGAACCGCGCCCCCAAGGTCGCCGTGGTGGTTGAACATGCCGATGGCGCGACCACGATCACCATCGACCAGCGCAAGAGGCCCGAAGGCGATGGCCTGTTCACCTCGCTGGGTACGTTTACATTCAGCCCCGATCGCCCGGCGGTGGTGACCATCAGCAACGAAGGCGCTACCGGCTACGTGGTGGCCGACGCCGTGCAATGGCTCCCTAAGAAGGCAGCCCAGTCGGCCAACCCCAGCAAGGGCCATTGATCACCAGGCCGTGCGCCGCAAACTGCGACGCGGAGCGGCCTATTCCGCGAACCAATCGTCGGCAGGCGGATGCAATCCGGGCACGAGTCGCTTGGCAGGCTCCGGTTCCAGGTAGCCGAACAGGCGCTCGTGCCGCTCGATGACAGCCTCCAGCGATTGGGCCAGCCGCTTGGCCGCGGGGTACGACAGTGCCAACCGGGCAAAGATCGGTACCACGGCTGGGTTCTCAGGCACCGCCGCAAAATCCAGCAGCACTTCTTCCGGCGTGCTGACCAGGCGGCAGAAATTGGCGTAGCAGGGCGGCGGTTCATGCCGCGGGGCAGATGGCATTGGACCGCTAGCTGGAAGCATGGAAAGGCAGTCTGGCAAGAGGCATTGACTAATCGCTTCGGCCGACTAATCTACCCCAACGCTTGCAGCCGGGCGACGTCAGTTTGCAGGGAAGCCCCAGCAGTCTGCGTAGCCCGGCTTCACGAATTTGTAACCTCTTGGAAATGCCGGGGAGTCCATCCGGTTGCGCCGTCTGTAGCGTTCGTGCGGCTGCCACAGGCCATATGTCGGGAGAATCGCCAATCTGCCGTTGCCGCGGTTACAGTCGGCTGCGGCCAATCGGTTAGAATGGAGAGCAGGCCGCCGGTTTGGCCTGCGTGATCCGTTCTGTTCGCACGGCTTCGCCTGGCCATACGGCATGAACTCCCTACGTCGCATGCACGACTTGCCATTAACGCCAGCGAATCTCGCTAACCGCTGGCTCGATTTCTGGTTCCGAATCGATCTCCGCTCGCTGGGGCTGTTTCGGATTCTGATCTCGGTGGTGCTATTGTGGCACCTGATTCAGCGCTGGCCATGGATCGACATACTCTACACGCACAACGGCGTGCTGCCGGCCGACCAGCTGCTGCGGGGCGGCGACTGGCTCGTCCAACTGGTGGAACTGTTTACCTGGTACGCCAATCCGCTGATCTGGCTGGATCCCTGGCCCTGGGCGATCAGGCTCTGCTTTGTCGCCACGGCCGCCAGCTACGTGATGCTGTTGATCGGCTACCGCACGCGGCTGGCGACGCTGCTGTCGCTGATGTTCTTCGCCTGGATATCGCACCGCAATCGGCATCTGATGATCGGTGCCGACTACGTGCTGGGGTCGCTGCTGCTGTGGTCGCTGCTCTTGCCGCTGGAAGCCCGGTTCTCGCTCGATGCCATCATCCGCCGGATGCGGCAGGGAGTAACGCTTCCCTCGGCCGCCAGCGATGATAGTGGCATGCCGCGGCTGGCCGCTCCGGAGACTTCTCCCAGGATGCTGCCGGCGCTTGCCGTCGTGCTTCAGATCGGCCTGGTGTACTTCTGCACGGCTTGGCTCAAGCAGGGTCCAACCTGGTGGCGCGACGGTACGGCCGTGTATTACGCGCTGTACCTGGAACAGTCGATCTTCACTCCGGCCCTCTGGGTTCGCCAGTGGCCGATCGAAGTGCTGCAATGGCTGACCTGGGGCACGTTGGCGATCGAATTCGCCGCCTTGCCCTTGCTGCTCATCCCGGTGTGCCAGCCGCTGTTGCGACGGCTGTGCCTCCTGGGGCTGATCGGCCTGCACATCGGCATCGCATTGGTGCTCGATGTTGGATTGTTCTCGCACACGATGATTGCCTCGTACGCCCTGCTGCTGCGGGCTCCCGACTGGGAACTGCTGCGGCGGTGGCTGGCGCCGCTCTCGCGGCCAGCAACCATCTATTACGACGATAGCTGCGGCATCTGCCACCGCTGCTGCCAGCTTCTGGCAATCGGCGACCGCTTCGGCAAGTTGTCGTTCATCGGCAACAGTGACCTCACCAATTACCGCCACAACATCCCCGAAGGCCTCACGGAAAAAACCGTGGTGGTGGTCGACGACCGGACGGGCAGGCAATACATCAAAGCGCAGGCTGCCGCGGCCGCGTTCCGCGGCTTGCCGCTGCCCTTCCGGCTGTGGTGCTGGATCGGGTGGCCTGGTTTCCGCATCATCGGCAATGCCGCGTACGACGCCTTTGCCCGCAATCGGCATCGCGTATCGCAACTGCTGGGCATGACCGCTTGCGGCGTGCCGCTGCAGCTGCGGCCGGATGCGGCTGCTTCGGGTAAGCCCTCCACGGGCCAGGGAGCTGGCGCCCAAGGCGAACTCGGCCTGCGTCCGCCGAGCCGGTTTCAAACGGCCGTGGCCGCGGTCCTGCTGGTGGGCATGCTGGTCGACTGCGTGTACTTCACCTGGATTGCCGACACCAAGCCGGCGCTCACCGATCCTCGCAAGGACCCGACGCTGGCCCGGTTCATCACGGCGCCCTATCGCCTGGCGGGCACGCTCCAGCGCTGGAACATGTTCTCGCCCGACGCCAGTGCCTATGACCTGTGGTGGGTGGTTGAGGTCGAAACGGCGGACGGCAAACGACTCAACGCGTTCAATCCCCGCCAGCCTGTCACGTACCGACAGCCCACCATCTACGAGCGGCCGTTTGACACCGTGATGGGCGAGTACCTCAAGCACGGGCTGTACGTGGAGGGCAGCTACACCTCGCCCGAGTCGGAGATTGTCGCCCGGCTGCTGCTCCAATACGTGGCTCGCCAGCTGCAGAACAAATGGTCCTCCGTCGAGCCTAAGACCGTGCGCATCTATCGCATGCTGGCGCAGGCTCCCAACCCGTTAGAGCCCGACGCTGATCGTGCCCGCAACATCCTGAAGGTCGGCGAATACGACATCGCCTCCGGCGAGTTCCAAGGCGCGCAGCGAATGGCCTTCACCCAGATGTTCCGTCCCGACGGCACGCGTTCGCGCGAAGGCTGGGTGGACTGGGCAACGTTATTGCCGCAAGGCCGATGGCTGGTGTACCGGCCCGACGGCACGACGCTCAGCTCGATCGTCACACTGCGCGACGGCGTGGTAGACGGCCCGGCCACCGCCTGGGACGACAACAACCTCCGCATGGAAGGCAACATGCGGAACGAAAACTACGAAGGTTACTGGCGGATCTATCACCCCGACGGCTGGAAGTACTCCGCCGGCCGGTATCGCAACGGCAAACGGCAAGGCGTTTGGGAGAAGTACTATCCCGGCGGCGGACGGCAACGGCAGGTGACGTTTGTCGACGACGTGGAGCACGGTCTGTCGATGACCTGGCACCCCAACGGCCAGCCATGGGAGCGCGGCGAATTTCGCAACGGCAAACGGCACGGCCTGTGGACAGAGTGGACGGCGGACGGTGCGCTCGCCAGTCGCGGCGAGTACGTCGATGGCCAGCGGCACGGCACGTGGACCATCTGGAAGCCGATCGCCGACGCCGCAGGCTCACCCGGCATGGCCGTGCAAATCCAGTACGAGCACGGCAAACCGATCCCGGTTACCCCGGCAGCCAAGGCGGCCGGCAAACGCGCCGGCGGTTAAGCGGTCGGCGGAACTTGCTCGTCGCTAATTGCATGCATTGCCGCTTGTAAACGCCGCCACAACAGTGTCCCCGGGGGGCTTTCGCAAGCCGTATATCTTGTCGCGGCAGGAATTTGGTTCGCGAGCCGCGGTTTGAAAACTGTTTGACAGGTCGAGGGGGGTGGCTAGAATAACAGTGTTTGAGGAGCGCGAACGTGTACGCGCTTCAGTGGGCGGGTTGATCCCCTACGAGGCCCTGCCAACCACCTCAGCGGTAGCGCCCGCCTGCTCGGTCCCACCCTGTGCTCTTGCCATGTTGGCCGCGGAGAGACGCTGTTTCTTCCCCGCCGAGTACGCCAAGTGGCAAATGCGTTTGATCTTCGCTTTCGAGGCGTCCGATGCCCACCCTGTTCGCTGTTTTTGGCCTTGGCCCTTGGGAGCTGATGATCTTTGCCTTCGTCGTCCTGCTCCTGTTCGGCAACCGCCTGCCCAGCGTCATGCGTTCCTTGGGTAAGGGCGTGGTCGAATTCAAGAAGGGCGTCTCGGGCATCGAAGACGAAGCACCGGCGGAACCGTCACGTGAGCAAGCCGTAAAGGGGGATCATCAGAACACGACGACCTGACATCGCGCGGTTTGTTGTGCGCGGTCGGTTTCGACGCGTTCTGATCGTCCAACGCTGGTTTTTCCTGTAACCGGGAAGCACCGGCGCAATCCAGCACCCCACCTACCCAGGTTGGCCCCAGTCCGCACCCCGGGCCGGTTTCTTTCAATCCCTTGAAAGGACCGCCGACCATGCAGAGTCTCCCGCTTTTGGCCATCTTCGGCCTCGGGCCGTGGGAATTGGCCATCGTGGCGCTCGTGATGCTATTGCTGTTTGGCAATCGGTTGCCGTCGGTGATGCGCAACCTCGGCCGCGGCGCTAAGGAATTCCGCGAAGGCCTGAAGGATACCGACGATCCCAAGCAGCAGGAGGCCATCTCGTGATGACCGCCGTTGCTCCCCTGTATGGGTTCATCGGGGGCATTGGCCCCATGGAAATGATGGTTGTCGGAATCATTGCCGTGCTGCTGTTTGGCCATCGGCTGCCGTCGGTCATGCATAATCTCGGGCGCGGCGCGCGAGAGTTTCGCGAAGGCTTGAAAGACGCGGACGACCCGAAAAACCAGGAGGTCATTTCGTGATGACGGAAGTTACTCCTCTTGTTGGCTTTATCGGCGGCGTCGGCCCCATGGAGATGATGATCGTCGGCATCATCGCCGTGCTGCTGTTCGGCAAGCGTTTGCCGGAAGTCGGCCGTTCGCTGGGCCGGGGCCTCACTGAGTTCAAGAAGGGTATCCGGGGGATCGAAGACGAGATCAACTCGGCCGTTTCGGCGCCCACGCGTACCTACAGCAGCCCCAGCGCCCGGTACGAAGAGCGCGACGAAGCCGTGGCTCCCAAGTTTGAGCCTCCCCCGGCGCCGGACGAACCGCAAACCGCGTAAGCCGCCAGGCGGCCGCGGCGCGCTGGCCGGCATTGCACAACACTCCCAACATTCACTCCACAGGGCGGTCCTTACCGTTAAGGGCTGCCCCGTTTTCGTTGGCAGAGCGTTCCAATCGTACCGTTTGCACCGGGCAGGGCAGGCGGAACCCACGCTTACAGCGCCGGCACATCCGGATTTTGCGGCAACTTGTCGCAACCCGCGCGCAGGGGGCCGGTTGAGTCGTTAAACTTTGTACGACGTCGTTTCTTGCTTCCTCGCACCGCCAGTGAGTCACGCCGCGATGCAGACTGTCGCCTGCTTGTGGAAGTCGTGGTTGTTGGGAGCCGCCTTCGGCTGGTTGTTGATGGCAGGGCCGGGCTTGGCCCAAGACGGTTTGGCACCCAGCAAGGGTCTGCACGATGGCACGCCGCGCGTCTATGCCTTGCAAGGTGCGCGCGTGGTGATTTCGCCGGAGAAGGAACTGGCTCGCGGCACAGTGGTGATTCGCGACGGCGTGATCGTCGCCGTGGGTGAAGACATCGCGATTCCGCCCGATGCCGTGATGCGAGACTACACCGGCAAGACACTCTACGCCGGCTTCATCGACGCCTACAGCGAGATCGAAGTCCCGCAGCCCAAGGGCGGGGGCTATTGGAACCCCGAAGTGCGTCCGCATGCTTCGGCGGCGGCCGCCTACTCTCCCGCGGAAAGCGTCAATGCCGCGTACCGCCGCCAGGGCGTTACCGTGCGGCTGGTCGCTCCCAAAGATGGCATCATCCGCGGCACCAGTGCCCTGGTCACCACCGGCAAGAACAACCCGATCGTCCGCGATCAGGCGGCCCTGCACGTTACGCTGATTCCTGCCCGGCGTGGTCGCGATCAGTATCCGGGCTCGCCCATGGGGGCGATGGCCCTGGTCCGGCAGGCTTTGATCGACGCCGACTGGCATCACCGCGCGTGGCAAGCCTACGAATCGAGCGAAGAACCGGTTGCCCGGCCCGAGCGCAGTGCGGCGCTCACGGCGCTGGAGCCTTACGCGGGCGGCCGTGAACTGACGATCTTCGAAGCTCAGGACGAGCTGTACGCGCTGCGTGCCGATGCCGTCGCGCAAGAGTTTCAACTGAAAATTGCCCTCCGCGGCTCCGGCAACGAGTACCGCCGGCTGGACGCGATCGCCGCCACCGGCTGGCCCGTGATTGTGCCGCTGAACTTCCCCAAGGCGCCGTACGTCAAAACGCCCGAGGCAGCCATGGCGGCCTCGCTCGAACGGCTCATGCACTGGGATCACGCGCCGGAGAATCCGGCCCGACTGGCGGCTGCTGGCGTGACCATCGCCTTCACCGGGCATAACCTGCCGTCGGACGCCAGGTTCCTCGATCGCGTGCGAATGGCGGTCGGCCGTGGCCTGCCGCCCAAGGCCGCCCTGGCGGCACTCACCGTCAACGCGGCCAGGCTGTTCGGCGTGGAACGCGAACTGGGCACCATCGAGCCGGGCAAGGCCGCGCACCTGGTTGTGACCGATGGCGACGTGTTCGCCCAGAAAACCAAGGTGCTGGAAACCTGGGTCGATGGCGAACCTTATACCGTGCAGACCAGCCCGGAGTTGGACGTGCGCGGCACCTGGAAGTTCGCCTGGACCGACGCAACCGGCAAAACGCACGAGGCCACGCTCCGGCTTGAAGGCACCATCACCCAGCTCAAAGGCAAGCTCAAGATCGGTAACGAGCCGACCGACCTGACCGACGTAAAGCTCGAAAACCTGATCCTCTCTGCCCGGCTACCCGGCAAGCTGTTCGGCAACAAGGGCCAGGCGCAGCTCACCGGCGCCGTGGCGGAAAGCGGCGAACAACTCACCTGGGTCGCCGCCATCTTTTTGGCCGACGGCAGCCGCCTCCAGGCCGCCGCACAACGCAAGGCCGACCAGGCCGTGGCCACCAAGCCGCCCGCCCCGGCGGATGACGAGCCGGTGGAAGCTCCGCCGGTCTCCCAGGAGCCGGCCAAGGCCACGCGGGCACTGTTTGCCGTGAACTATCCGCTGGGCGCATACGGCCGGACGTCGCCACCGGAATCGCCTGAGTGGGTCGTTTTCCAGGGCGGCACGATCTGGACCAGCGGCCCGCAAGGAGTCATTGAGGACGGTGTATTGGTCGTGCACCGCGGGCGCATCCACGCGGTGGGCAAAGCCGGCGACGTCGAGGTGCCTAAGGACGCCCTGCTGATCGATTGCCGCGGCAAGCATCTCACGCCCGGCCTGATCGACTGCCACTCGCACACGGCAACCGACGGCGGCATCAACGAAGCCACGCAATCCATCACGGCCGAGGTCCGCATCGGCGATTTCATCGACCCGGACGACATCAACATCTATCGCCAACTGGCCGGCGGCCTGACCACGGCAAACGTCCTGCACGGTTCGGCCAACACCATCGGCGGTCAGAACCAGGTGATCAAGCTCCGCTGGGGCAGCCTGCCGGAGGAGATGAAATTCGTCGAGGCCCCGGCAGGCATCAAGTTCGCCCTGGGCGAGAACGTCAAGCAAAGCAACTGGGGCGAGCGCTACACCACCCGCTACCCGCAGACGCGAATGGGCGTTGAGCAGTTGGTGCGCGACGCCTTCGAGGCTGCGCTCGAGTACCGCCGGCAGTGGCAGACCTGGGAAACCAAGCCGCAGGGATTGCCGCCTCGCCGCGACCTGGAGCTGGAAGCCCTGGTTCAGATTCTCGAAGGCAAGCGGCTGATCCATTGCCACAGCTATCGCCAGGATGAGATTCTGGCGCTACTGCGCACCTGCGAAGCCTACAACGTGCGGATCGGCACCCTGCAACACATCCTGGAAGGCTACAAGCTGGCCGATCAGATTGCCCGGCACGGAGCCGGCGCCTCGTCATTCTCCGACTGGTGGGCCTACAAGTTCGAGGTGTGGGACGCCATTCCGTACAACGGCGCGCTGATGCACCAGCAGGGCGTGGTGGTGTCGTTCAATTCGGACGACTCGGAACTGGCCCGGCGGCTCAACGGCGAGGCCGCCAAGGCCGTCAAGTACGGCGATGTGCCGCCCCAGGAAGCCCTCAAGTTTGTTACGCTTAACCCGGCCCGCCAGCTCCGCATCGACCAGTGGGTAGGCTCGCTGGAGCAGGGCAAACACGCCGACCTAGTGGTGTGGAGCGGTCCGCCGCTCTCGCCGCTCTCGGTGTGCGAGCAAACCTGGATCGACGGCCGCAAGTACTTCGATCGCCAGGAGGCTCAAGCGGCACAGGAACAAGCCAACGCCATGAAAGCGGCATTGGTGCAACGCATCCTGGCGACCAAGGCCCCCATGGCCGGCCTCGATGAAGAAGAGCCCGACGATACCCTCTGGCCCCGTGAGGACATCTACTGCCATCACCACGATGGGCACGGCCATGGGCATGGCCATCACCATGGCCACGATGGGCACAATCACTAACGGGCGTGCCGGGCGGTGTTGAAAGCCGGCAGTGCGTGAGTGGTCCGCACCGCGTGAAGCGTCAGCGTTCCACGGCCCTTGCCGCCAGCGCCAAGGCACCGTGCAGAACGACTTCTTCGCCCAGGGCCGCCGGCACAATACGGTAGCTGTCGGCCAGCGGCGGGAAGACGTAGCGTGCCACGGCCTGGCGAAGGGGTCCAAAGAACAGCGTCTCGCCCGCCAGCGAAACGCCGCCGCCCACCACGACCACCTCGGGCGAAAGCAGCGTGATCACCTGGGCGATCGCCCAGCCGAGTGCCGTGGTGGCGCGATTGAGCACGCTCAGGGCGATTTCGTTTCCTTCCGCGGCCGCCTGGGCGACCATTTTGGCCGACAACTGATCGACCACGCCGTCGCAGCGTTCCAGCAAATCGGCGGCGTGCTCCTCGGCGGCTTCCTCGACCTCGATCAGCTTTTGCCGGATCACCTCGGGATCGCTGGGACGCGGTTCGCCAAACCACGGACTCAGCCGATGGGCAACCGGCTCGGTTAGGCGTTCCTGGGCCGCCATGGCGATGCCCCAGCCGCTGGCCAACATCTCCACGGTGTGATCTGGCTGATCGGCATTCAAGCCGGGCCGCAGATGCCCAATCTCGGCCGCGGCCTGCCCAAAACCGTGGTAGAGCTGGCCGCGCTGGACCAGGCCGCCGCCCACCCCGGAACCTACCGTAACATAAAAGACCGGGTCAGCACCGCGGCCTGCGCCGCAGGTCGCCTCGGCCAGGGCCGCGGTATCGGCATCGTTGGCAATCGTTACCGGCAGGCCCAAGAGACGCTGGAACCACTGGCCCAGGGAAAAGTTGTCCCAGCCATCGATCTGGTGACTGCAAATGACGCGTTGCTCGGTCAGATCGACCGGGCCTCCAAAGCCCACGCCCACCACCTGCACACCGTGCCGCTGGCACAGCACGGGCGCAACGTTTTCGATGGTGCGCAAGATGCCGACTGCGCCCTCGGCAGGCTGAACGTCAAACCGCTGCAACTCGACCAGCGGCGATCCCGGCGCTTCGCCCACAGCTAGTTGGAGCTTCGTTCCGCCGATTTCGATGGCCAGGAACATACAGCAGATGCCGTACCAGGAAAGCCGTGGATGAAAACGCAAGCGGCAACCGAATCAGCCGCATCAGCCGCAGCCGCTCGTTAGCCCGCCTGCCGGAGCAGGGCGGCGGCGTGCAGCCCTTGCGACTGGTAACGGCCCTCGCCGTTGATCCGGGCAAACACGTCGTTGAGCACCCAGTGGAACAGGGCCAAGTGGATGCTTTCGACCATGCCCATGTCGTGCAGGGGCACGTGCAGACCAGCCGAAGCCAGGGTGCGGAGCTTGCCGCCGTCGTAGCCGGTCATGCCGAAGGTCTTGAGCCCGTTGCGGTTGGCCCAGTCGATGGCCTTAAGTACGTTGGGGCTGTTGCCCGAGCCGCTAATGCCGATCGCGAAGTCGCCGGGACGGCCGTAGTTCATGAGCTGCTGGACAAAAATCTGATCGTAGCCGCAGTCGTTGCCCACGGCGAGGATCCAGCCCAGATTGTCGGTCAGGCTCATCACCTTGAGCCGCCGGCGGTTCTCGTCGTTCAGATCATCCTGTTTGAGCGAGCTTTTGCCCAGGTCCTCGCTCATGTGGGTCGCGGTAGTGCCGGAGCCGCCGTTGCCGAAGATGTACACGAACCGGTCGTTCTCCCAGGCCTCGAACAGCAGGTCGGCAAGCTGTTGAATTTCGCCCTGGTCAACCCGCTCCAGTTCTTCCTGCAGCCGGCGAATGTAGGCGTCGATCGTCAAACTGGCTCCAAGCATCTCCCTCTCCCTGGCGAGTCGGCAAGCGTCCGTAGCTTTAGCGGCTAGTTTACCGGGTGGCGCCCTGGGAGGCTAGGCGAGATGCGCCCCCCTAATGCCTAAAGAATGAAAGGCCAGCCAAACTGCGAAAATGACGCCCAACCACAGCCCCCACCCGCGTGAGGGAGCATCGTATCACGCCGGCAACTATTCCGCGGTTTGCCGCAGCAGTTCCAGGTCGCTGTACCGCCGTAGCGGCCGATCGGCCACGTAGTGGTGGACGGTCATCCAGCCGAACTCTCGCTGCTGCCGGTTGGCCGGATCCGGTTCCGGCAGCGGCTCGCCGTCGGCTTCGGCGTAGATGGTCCGTACCACGGCGACCGGCCGCGACGCCTTGGGAGCCAGCTCATAATTGGTGCCGCGTGTAACCAGCAGCCAACCGTTCTCGCGATACCCGCGCTGAAGCCGACACCAAGCAGCATCGATCAGCCATTTCTTTTCAGCCTCGGTCAAAGACTCCGAAGTCTGAATCTTCTTCACCAGTTGCTGGGTTTCCGACACATCGAAGCTCACCCAGCCATAAGGCGGCAGGTACGCCTCCAGCTTGCAATGCGAGGGCGAGTTCTTAGGGAACAGCGACAAGCCGTACGTTACCCGCGTGGGATAGCCGAGGTTGCGGCCCAATGTCGCACACAGGCCGTGGTAGTCGCTGCAGTGGCCGCGGCGAAACGCCAGGGCGTGGTCGGCGTCCGCCCGCAACGACGCCTTAACGTGATCGTATTCCAAATTCGCGTTCACCCACCTCATGGCGGCGAGCAGGCTCTCCGGCCCATGCTTGGGCTGCTGCGTGATCTCCGCTAAAGCCTGCTCCAGTGCCTGCTGCTGACGGAGTTGAGGCGATTGCAGATACGGCTTGAACACATCAGGCCAGGCGGCAATGTCAGCTACCTTCGCCAGGTCGACATTCCAGTTCAGGTCGGCGACCGTCGCCTGGAAGCGGTGCCGGATGATCTGCGCCCCCTTGGGCTCGTGAAACTCAAAATAGGCGAAGCGATTGCCGTAGACATTTTCGGTGGCGATCTGCGGCTCGACACGCATGGGAAAGGTACTGAGCCGCGAGCCCCGGATTTGCTGCACGTTATCCGAAGGTGGCAGCGGCAGCCACACCTTCAGCACCTTGCAGCCGTATGGCGGCGTGACCACTGCGGCGAGATCCACCTCGCACGTTGCCTGATGCGAGAGCGCCGCCTGGTAGGGTTGCGTGGGCGACAGCATCGCAATGGCTTGCGACTGCTGCTTAACGGCCGGCGTTTGATTGCCCGAGTTGGCCGCTGCGTTCGGCTCCGCCCGACCGGGCTGCATCAGGCAGACCACGGCCCCCATCCAGATGCCGACCACCAGTCCGCAAACGATGCAACGTTTCATAGTGCGGCTCGCAAAAACGACCATACCCTGGCGCGGAGCCTGCCCGCGGGCGCTCCGTCGCCGCGATTTGCCCGAAGTCCCTAAGGGGTTCTGCCAGTTCGGGTGTGCAATGCCCGGTGTGGCTTAGTCGGCCGCCGCGCCGTCGTGGGCAATCGAGTGCTGCCGCAGGGTCTGGTACATGCCAATCCCCGTCACACCACCGGCCAGCGGCGAAAGGATGTAGACGGTGAAAAAGCCCGTCGACGATCGCAGCCCCGGCAGAGCCACGTCGCCCCATCCGGCCAAGGCGGCAAACAGTCGCGGTCCAAAGTCTCGGGCAGGGTTAAAGCAGGCCTGCGTCAGCGGAGCAATTACGCAGATTAACGCGGCAACCGTCAGCCCGATGAACAGCGGCGCCATCCGCTTGGGACCAAGCAAACTGGCATCATTGGTAACCGCGGCCACTACAAAGCCCAGCACCAGCGTGCCGATGAACTCGGCCAGGCATGCTGTAAACTCCGACACAAGGGGATACCGGGCAGCGATTGCCTCGGACGTGACCGGGCCGGGACCGCTGGCCACCGCCCCAGGATTGGGAAAATACTCGCAATAGCACATGGCCGTGATTTCGCTACCGGGCTCGCCGCGTTTCACGCCCTTGGCGGCCTCGGTCGCAGCCAGATACGGCGCGAACAGGGCGTACAACACGGCAGCGGCCGCGAAGGCGCCTGCCACCTGGGCGATGATGTACGGAATCACCCGGCCAGCCGGGAACATCCGCCAGGCCGCCATACCGACGGTAATCGCCGGATTGATGTGGGCACCGCTTACGGCCCCCACACCATAGATGGCGTCCATGATGGCAATGCCCCAGACGATGCCAACCTGCCATAAGCCGGTCAAATCGCCGGTCAACACGGCCACATTCACGGAGCCACAGCCCAGCAGGACCAACAAGAACGTTCCAAAGAACTCGGCGAAACAGCAAATGGGTAACGGGCGCAGAGCCATGCGGTGTGGTCACTCAAAGAAGTTTGTAGCGTCAGCCCCCTGCGGCGAGGCAGCTTTGTCCGTTCGTTGCCCCCAGCAAAGCCGCAGCCGCCCAGACATTCAAACGATTAAACGAATCCTTTACCCCGTGCAAGGGGCGGTCGCGATACAATCCAGCGCGCAGAGAGCCCGCAGCCCCGTGCATGCCTAATTGAGCCTGCGGCGATTACTTGCCGCCGACCGAGATCAGGTGGGTGTACGTGCGGAGGTACATCACCCCGTTGGAAACCGCAGGCGTGCTGTGCGAATCTTCGCCCAATGGGTTGGTGGCCAGAATCTCGAAGTCGGTGCTGGCCTTGAGCACCACCACGTCGCCTTCGGTCGAGATGCAGTAGATCTTGTCGCGGACTCGGATCGGCGAACCAAAGTAGTTCTGGCCCACGCGCTTGATCCAATGTACCTCGCCGGTCACCGCGTCGACGCATGACGCAATCCCGCGGTCGTTCCACAGGAACAGTAGATTGCCGTAAGCCACCGGCGTCGGCACGTACGGCGCGCCGTCCTTTTGCTCGATGCGGCGCACAAGTTCCGGCGGCTGGTCCTTGGTACCGGGACGCACCAGCACCAGGTAGTTGCCGCCGCCGCCCGAACCGCAGCTTGCGGTGATCATGCCGGAAACCAGCACCGGCGAGGACACACTCCGCTTGGAAAGCAGCGGCTTGGTGCCGGCCTTGTCGATCTCCCAGATGATGCTGCCGTCCTTGGGATTGACGCTGGTAATGCCGTGAGGCTGGCTGTTGAAGATCAACTGCGGCTCGCCGTCCTCAGGCTGGTAGACGCACGGGGTGGAGTACGTCACCACCAGGCTGTCGCGTTCGGTGATCCAACGGTCCTTGCCCGTCTTGCGATCCACCGCGATCAAGAAGCTGTGGCCTTTGATCTCAGGGTTGCGGGGATCACTGGCATCGTGCTCATTGCTCACGATGACCATGTCTTCATACACGATGGGCGACGTGCCCGAGCTATGCTGGCTGGGAAAGGGGCCCAGGTTGCGCCGCCAGACTTCGTTGCCGTCGTGATCCAACGCCAACAGCGTAAACTCCTGCGGCGTACTCCAGCACACGTAGACGCGTTCTTCATCGACGGCCGGTGTCGACGACGCAAAGCTGTTGAACTGGTGCTTGTGATGGAACTCCGACTGGTATTCCTTGGTCCACAGGATCCGGCCGTCGTCGGCATGCAGGCAAACCACGATCCGCCGAGCCGATTCCTTATCGTCGGCGCAGGTCAGGAAGATCTTCTTCCCCCACAGCACGGGCGACGAATGCCCGCCGGCAGGCAGCTTCACTTTCCAGTTGAAATCGGCCTCGGTGAACTGCACCGGGATGGTCGTGGCCTCGCTGACGCCCTGGCCGTTGGGGCCACGGAACCGCGTCCAATCCTGGGCCAGAGCGGGCGACCACATGGCGGCCATCACCAATGACCATGCAACTGCGGCGAGCGAGTGCTTTCGCATGCCCATAATTGCTCCTTAGTTTGCCTGCACAAAGCTGCAACGGGGGGCGAGCCACTGGAGCAAGATGATACCGGCGGCTTCGCCAAATAACAGCACCAGCGGCCCGAGGCCTGCATGGAATGTCGTTCGGGGAGGCGCCGCGGCGGTGGACAACCGTACCGCCAAGGCGTGGGGATGATTGTAAGATAAACCGAACCTGCCGGCGAAGCACTCTTTTGCCCCTAAGAATTTATCCCAAATCGGCCGGCTCCGACGGATCTGGGCGTCCGGATACCAAGGGTCAGACTGCGAGCCCCCCCCTGTAGCCCTGGGCCGTTCATGTAACCGCGTTTCTGGGGTACGATGAGCGGCTTGCTGGTGGCACAGCTCATCCTGCTGCCCAACCGCCCGTTGAACGGCCAGCGTCAGCGCCCGTCCCGCCGACGGCTGGTGCAGCAGATCGTGACCGGCCCTCGTTGGCCGGCGGCCGCGCTGTGGCCGCTTGTTGGACTGAACCGACCGCGACCGTATCTCCGCTTGAACTGCCCCTTCGACGCCGGCCTTCCGGCTGGCACCAGGACATGAACCAGGAAATCTATTCCGCGATCCCGCATCGACCGCCGTTTCTGTTCATTGACGACATCGTGCGCGAGAGCGAGAACGAGATCGTCTGCCGAAAACGGTTCGATGCAAACGAATCCTTCTTCGCCGGCCACTTTCCCGAGTTTCCCATCGTGCCGGGCGTGATCCTGTGCGAAGCCGCCATGCAAGCCGGCGCCCTGTTAATCGCTCGACGCGGCCTGGCCGATGGGGGCGGCGTGCCGGTCGCTACGCGGCTCAACAACGTGCGTTTCAAACACATGGTGCGGCCGGGCGATACGGTTGAGCTGGAAATCCACCTCGATGAGACGCTGAGCGGTGCGTACTTCCTCACCGCCAAAGTAACGTGCGAAGGCCGCCTGGCTGCCCGGCTGGAGTTCGCCTGCACGCTCGCCAAGCCAGAAGGCGAGGCCTAGCGTGCCATCCACACGCCCCCCCACCCGCCATCCAATGTGATCTAGGCCGGCAATCCTCGGCTTGGTTTTCCGCGTACTGCCAGGAACGAACTGATGCCCCGCGCCGTTTCCGTTTACTTGCTGCCGTCATTGATGCCTGCGGATGTGCTGCCCGGCTCGGCCGTTGTGGTGTTCGACGTGCTGCGGGCGACCACCACCATCTGCTATGCGCTGGCGGCCGGCGTGCGGGAAGTGCTGCCGTGCGTCGATGTGCAGGAAGCGCGCGACTTGGCCGCGTCCTTCCCGGCTGGTGAGGCCGTCCTGGGTGGCGAACGCGGCGGCGTGCGGATCGACGGCTTTGACTTTGGCAACTCGCCCGAGGAATACACCGCCCAGCGATGCCAAGGCAAACGGCTCGTCTTCACCACCACCAATGGTACCCGGGCGATGGCCGCCGCCCGCAGTGCCGATCAGGTGTACCTGGGCTCACTGGCCAACGTGAGCGCCGTTGCGGCCGCGGTTCGCGAGGCCGAGCGAGTACATCTGCTGTGCGCCGGCACCGAAGGCGAGGTGACCGCCGAAGACGCCTTTGCTGCTGGTCGGGTTGCCACGTTGCTGATGGATCAATCGGGCGAGATCGAACTGAACGACCAGGCCGTGCTCGCGCTCGCACTTGCTCAGTCTTCCAGCGATGCGCTGCATGTGCTACAGCGCAGTCGCGGCGGGCGGAACCTGGAACGGCTAGGATTGGCGCGCGATATTGAAGTGGCCGCCCGCGAGGACGTGTTCGATGTCGCCCCCCGTGTGCTGTGGGATGGCTCCGGACAGGCACGCATTGCGGCCCCATGAGCCACGGCCTCACTTCGGCCGGCATTTCTCGTAGGCGTTCTTTCAGTTACCGCCGACAGCTTATACCCGGCCCGTGATAGCGGCCCGCATCCGCGATGAATCACTCCGTGCCCAGTGATCGATCGCCGCCAGCAGTGCCATCACCATTGAGGCCCTAGTCCCCGCATGCGCACCCTCAGAGGACGCCGGTTCGGTCGCACTTGAGTTTTTTCTTCCATTTTCCCAACCGCGAAGGGTCAAGATGCACTCCTACATCGTCGATAAAAACGATTGTTCGCATTACACCATCTTTCCGGGTGTCGATATCTACACGACGCACGGCGAGCACGCGATGCTATCGCTCGTCGAGATGCAGCCGCATGCGGTGGTGGAGGAGCACAGCCATCCCCACGAACAGCTTGGGATGATGCTCGAAGGCGAGGCCGAGTTCATCATCGACGGCCAAAGCCGCATTGTTCGGGCTGGCGAAATGTGGCGCATCCCCGGCGGCGTCAAACACAAGGTGATCGCCGGCGAGCGGCCCGTCAGGGCACTCGACGTGTTTTATCCGATTCGCGAGGACTATCGGTGAGAACGACTTGGGCGTATCGGCTTATCCTGCTGGCACTGGTGATCTCGGCGCCAGGCTGCGCCATGGGCCGTTGGATGACAAACTCGCCCAACTACAAGCAGGCCCAGATTCGCTATCACATCCAGGGCAACCTGGTGGACCAGAAACCGCAGCCTGCCCCCGTTCAGCCCGCAGTAGCTGGCGAGCCACCGGCAATGGTGGTCCAGCCGAGCTCCGATCCAGATAAGCAGTACGTCCGCACGCTCGACCTGGTGTACCCGTACCCGGCCGATAGCGACAAGGCCCTGGCGATTCTGCACATCAAGGGCAGCGTCGATTCGTCGTCGGTGCAGGGGGCTGGCGGATTCGCACGCCGCAATGCCAACGAGATCCTGATGCTGACGCTTAAGCGTCACGACGTCGACGTGGTGCTCCGCGACCTGGCTCGCGAAGGCTACTTCGAAGGCCAAAACAAATCGCAGCCCGGCGTGACGCTGACCACCGTGATCGACGGTCACCACCGCACGACACCTTGGGTGCGCAGCGAGCGCCTCGATACGCTTGCCCAGCGGCTCATTGCCAAGGGCAAGCATGTCGACCCGGCCAAGGTGCCTGAGATCCTGGCGGCGATGAACCCGCCCAATCAGCGCAACGGCCGCCCGCCGCGTGGCGCCGGCAATCCAACGGATGCGCCTACCTCGTTGCCGCCCGTCAACGGCGCCCCGGCCACGATGCCATCTACCGTACAGCCGCTGCCGGGCATGACCTATCCGCTGCCTGAACCCAGCAGCTACCGGCATCAAGACGCCGGTCCGGCCTTGCCGTTGCCCATGCCGCCGGCTGCTACCACGCCGGGAATGAACATGCCTGGCGCTGCCATGCCTGGGCAGCCCATGCCGGCTGCGACGATGCCAAGCATGACCGCCGCGGTGAACCCGCCGTATCCGGCAACGAGCCAGGGCTATCCGGTTGACTATCCGCAGACGGCTTCGGTCCAGCCTTATCCGGCGACGTACCCGCAAACCACCGCGGTGCCTCAGACTGCGTATCCTCAAACGGCGCCGATAGCCTACCCGCAAACCTCGACCACGCCGATGTATCCCCAGACGGTGCCGGGCCAGGCCCATCCTCAAACGATACCTGTGCCTGCTTATCCTCAGACCACTACGGCACCACAGGCTGCCGCGGTGCCGGGCACGCCGGCTTACCCGGTTCAATAACGGGCCAATCGGCGCAAGTTGCTACCGCAATAGGCACTAGCGCCGCGCCCCTAGCCGGGTTACCCACGCGCTTTGTAGACTGAACCTTCGGCGGATGGAGCCGCGCCGTAAACGCCGAAGGTCTTTCTACTCCCCACATTGCGCGTGAATGTATTGCCATGAACCAGCCCACCGTCGCAATCGTCGGCGCTAGTTCCGACCGCAGCAAGTACGGAAACAAATCGGTTCGCGCCCATCTCCAGTTGGGCTACCGCGTGTTCCCGATCAACCCCCGCGGCGGCGAGATCGAAGGGCTGCCCGTTTACCGGTCGCTCTCCGAGGTGCCGGTGAAGCCGCTGGATCGGATCAGCTTCTACGTGCCGCCGGAAATCGGCGTCGACATTCTGGACGAAGTAGCCGAGGTCGGCTGCCGCGAACTGTGGCTCAATCCCGGCAGCGAAAGCGAGGCCGTGATTGAAAAGGCCCATTTCCTGGGACTGGAACCGATTACCGCTTGCAGCATCATCGATCTGGGCGTCAGCCCCGCCTCGTTCCCCGATCGCTAACACGCCCCAAACATTCCGCCGGCAAGGACCCTTGCAGCTATGACCGATGTGGCCCGAATCGGTATCGTGACCGTCTCCGACCGCGCCAGCCGTGGTGAATACGAAGACCGCGGCGGACCGGCCATTCGGGAATACCTGGAAGAGATTCTGACTTCGCCATTTGAGGCCATCGCGCGCGTGATCCCCGACGAGCGGCCACTGGTCGAAGAAACGCTCCGCAGCTTGTGCCACGACGAAGGCTGCTGCCTGGTAATCACCACGGGCGGGACGGGGCCGGCGGTCCGCGATATCACGCCCGAAGCCACCGAAGCCGTGTGCGATAAGATGATGCCCGGCTTTGGTGAGCTGATGCGGGCGGTCTCGCTGACCAAGGTGCCCACGGCGATTCTCTCGCGGCAAACGGCCGGCATCTGCGGCAAGGCCCTGATTGTGAATCTGCCCGGCCAGCCCAAGGCGATCCGCGAATGCCTGGACGCCGTATTTCCGGCCATTCCCTACTGCATCGATCTGCTCGAAGGGCCGTACCTGACCACCGACGAGAGCAAGATCCAGGCGTTCCGGCCCAAGAAGAAGTAGCGGCGCAGTGCACCGCCGGCCCTCATTCGTCGACCAGGGTTTTAGCCGCACTGTCGCCCAGGTGATCCTGGATGTACAGCATCTGCACGATCACGATGATCGCGACGGTCAGCGGCGCGGCCATCATCACCCCCATTACGCCAAACAGCACGCCCAACAGAAGCTGCGTGATGATGGTCATGGCCGGCGGCAGCGAAACCTCATACTGCTGCACGATCGGCGTGAGCACGTAGCCTTCGAGCGTTTGCACGACGATGTTGAGCAGCACCACGTACAGCGCGGTACTGGGCCCCACTTGAAGTGCCAGCAACACCTGAGGCACCAACGCCACGATGGGGCCGACGTTCGGTATGAACGAGAGCAGGGCCGTAACCACGCCGAGCGTTACCGCCATCGGCACCCCCAAAATCCAAAGCCCGATAGTCGTCAGCACGCCCTCCACGGCCATCGAGATCAGTCGGCCGGCGATCCACTTGCCCATCGCGACGCGCAGCGTGTGCATGACCTCGCGGGCCCGATCCCGCCGCTGCGGCGGCACCAGCTTGATGAAGCCTTCTTCGTAGAGCTTGGAGTCGAACGCCACATATAGGCCGACGACCACGATCACAAACGCGCCGGTTACGCCCCACATCAGCCATTGCAGCCACGACGTGACGGCCGGCAACACCTTGGTGGAGCTGGGCACCAGGTTTTCGGCCTTCACCTCGGGCATGAATCGCTCGAACCACTGCGAGTGGCGCACCTGTTGGTACACCTTCTGGCCCGACTCCTGCAACTGCTCCCATAGCTCGGCAGCCTGGGCCGCGATTTGCACGTGCATATAGACGAAGCCGGCGAGTGTCATGGCCGTCAGCGTCACCACGACAATGGTAAACGCGCAAAGGTAGCGTAACCCCGTCTTGTGGCTCAGCCAGTTGGACACGGCGTTAAGAAAGATGCCAAAGAGCACGCCGGCAAACACCAACAGCATAATGCTTACGGTTACCACCAGCAGATCGGCCACGGCCAGAATGAGCGCTATCAAAAGTACGGCCCAGAGTAGCGACTGCGTACTAAAGCGGATCCGCTGCGGCGTCGATGCGGCTTGATTCACGTGGCTTGGCGCTCCGGCAACAAAGTCGCCGCGTAAGTTGCGGCGTTATTTCCCCGCCGGCTTCATAAGCAACTCTCTTGCCAATTGCCGGGGCGGAATGCATGGCTAAGCGGTGCGTCTACCTGGTTTTGCCTACCAGAACTTGCCGGAAATCACCGGCCAGCTACCTACTGAACAGCAAGCACTTCGCAAACCTCGTCGCTGGCCGCATCACGCGCAGCATCTATCACATCACCAGGGCAGTGCCAGCGCAGCGGAACCGGAACATGAAACGCAGCCGCACCTGGCAGCTTTCATAGCCGCAACGAGAAGGACGCAGGGAATGGGCAACCTGGCATTCCAAGCGCCCAGGTAGCGCATTGGCAGCCGACGGTGGAAAGCCTGGAACCTGTTCGTCGCGCTGGTGCTCATTACCTCTGCCAAGCTCGGCAGTTTTCGGCTGGCGACCGCGGGACTACGACGTCTGCTCGTATTCACAATTTGGCTGCCGTGAATCTCGCGCCATCGTCCATGGTTACAATCAAGCGGTACGCCGCCCACAAGCGTTCCTAAGCTCCTATCGCAACGAGGCTTTCGAACTTCGCGCATTTCCTGCTGGTTTTGGCTTGTGAGAATCCCTCAACTGGCATATTCTTTTGGAACATTTGTACAGGCAACGTGTGCGGCGGTTTGGATTCCCGGGCGCCGTATGCGCCGCAATCCAAGTTCTCACCTGGAGGGCAATCGCAGTGGCCGTTAACCCGATCCCCGCTGGTTATGGCGGTGTAACCCCTTACCTGGTCGTAAAAGGCGCCAGCGCCGCGCTGGATTTCTATCAGAAAGTGTTCGGGGGCCAGGAGATCATGCGCCTCGATGGTCCCAACGGCACGATTGGCCATGCCGAAATCAAGATCGGCGACAGTATCGTGATGCTAGCCGACGCATGTCCGGACGGGCAGTACCAAGATCCCACCGCGTACGGCGGCACGCCTGTGAGCTTGCTGGTCTATACGCCGGACGTCGATGCCACGGTTGCCAAAGCGGTGGAAGCCGGAGCCGAACTGATCTCGCCGGTGGAAAGCAAGTTCTACGGCGATCGCATGGGCTCGATCAGAGACCCGTTCGGCCAAATCTGGCTGATCTCCACGCACGTGGAAGACGTGCCGCCCGACGAATTGCAGCGGCGCTTGGCGGCGCTACAGGGCCAGGGCTAGCCGCGTGTGCCAAAAGAAAAAGCGGCCACTTGGCCGCTCATCATGCCGCGCTGCCGCTTGATGGCAGCGCGGCGTACTCTCCGTTTGCCGCCGTGGCTCAGCAGCGGGCCTTTTCCAGCTCGGTCAGCCGCGAAGCCAACTTTGATTCATCGTCGATTTCGCCCCGCGATACCATCCCCTTGAAACGCTCTTCGAACTCCTCCAGTTCGCCGCGGATCTCCGCCAGGTGCGAATCTGAGAGGCGATCGATGAACAGGATGCCATCCAGGTGGTCGGTCTCGTGCTGGATGCACCGGGCAAGCATGCCCGAGACTTCCTGGTGATACAGTTCACCGGCCAGGTTATATGCCTGAACGGTGACCGTTTCCGGCCGGACCACCGGCGCGTACAGCCCCGGCAGGCTCAGGCAGCCTTCCTCCTGCTCGGCCTGCCCCTTGGGCTTGCTGAGCACCGGGTTGATGAACACCATCTCCTGATCCTTGGCCGCCGGGTCGCCTTCCAGGTTGACGACGAACAGCCGGTAGGGCAGGTCCACCTGGTTCGCGGCCAGGCCAATCCCCTTGGCCTCGTACATCAGGTCGAACATTTCGGCGACCATCCGCCGCAGTTCGGCGTCAACCCGCTTCAGCGGGCGTGAAACGTGCCGCAGGGTAGGGTGAGGGTACTCGATGATCCGCATGGGTCTAGGTGGATGTGTCCGTGGTGGGTGGGGAGGGGCGCAGGCAACGCCTGCGCGGTTGCGGCCCGGCAATACTGCCACACCGCTGAGGTATTCTACCCTTATGCCGGGCAAAACAAACGCCTACCCCGCCGGCTACAGCCGGCAATTGGCGATTTGCGTTTGCAAAATGGCCGAGGCTCCCAGGGCCTCCAGCTCTTCCATGATCCGGATGACGTCGGCCTGACGAACCATGACCCGCACGGCACACCACTGGGGGTCTTCCAAGGCGCTGACCGTGGGCGAGTTGAAGCCGGGCGTGACCTTTTCCGCCTCGGGCAGCCGGTCGCGGCGAATGTTGTATTCCAGCAGCGAGTAACTGCGGGCGATGACCACCCCCTCGATCCGCCGCACGATGCGGTCGGCCAAGCCGTTGTGCCGGCCCTGGTGGTTCTGGATGAGCACGGTTTCGTACCGGCCGACTTCGGTAAGGATCTTCAGCCGGTTCGCGGCCAGCGTGCTGCCGGTTTCCACCAGGTCGACAATGCCGTCGGCTACGCCCAGCGAAACCATGATCTCCACCGAACCGGAGATCGTCACCAGGTGGGCCTGCACGCCGTGCTGTGCCAGGAAGTTCTGGGTGGTCCGCGGAAAGCTGGTCGCGATCCGCCGGCCGTCGAGCTGCTCGACGCGTTCGATCTGGCCGTCGTCGGGCACGCACAGCGCCAGGCGGCAGGCACCAATGCCCAAGGCCAGCCGCTGCTGCACATCGACACCACTTTCCTGGACCAGGTCGCTGCCGGTGATGCCCATGTCGATGGCGCCCTCCGCACACAGCACCGGAATATCGTCGGCGCGGAGGAAGGTGATTTCAACGGGCATCTCGCGGCATAGCGCGAACAGGCTCCGCTCCTGGCGGCGGAAGCTCAGGCCGGCGTCCTTCAACAGCTCACTGGCGAGGTCGGCCAGACGCCCCTTGCTGGGAACACCGATCCGCAGATTGTCCATGGGTCATTCTCAACTGGCAAAGCACACAATACCGGAAGGGCAGGGGGGGCGATTGGCCGTTACCCGCAAATCGCCGGCGCTGGTGCGGCGTGAAAACACCGCTACCGCAAACCAAGCCACCACGGCCGCTGCAATCAACGCGGTAGGGGCGTGACGCCGTAATCAGGCCGCGAACGCGGGAATTATTTCCCTTTTTCGCCAGAATGGGCGCGGGAGGCTTTCTCGTCCAGGCCCGAAATCCCAAAACGCCGCGCCAATTCGGCTTCGACCGCCTCCAGCGACGTTCCGCGGCAGGCCAGCATCACCAACAGGTGATAAATGAGGTCGGCCGCCTCGCGGACCAGGTGGGCCTGTCCTTCCTCGCCGGGCTCGGCCGCCGCTTCCACCACCTCGGCGGCCTCCTCAGTGATCTTGGCGCCGATCTTGGGCACCCCCCCTTGCAGAAGCTGTGTGGTGTACGAACGCTCCGAAGGGTTCTGCTGCCGCTGGGCAATTACGGCCGAGAGCTGCTGCAAAATGCCTGACGATGCTTCCAAAGCGTCAACGCCTGTTCAGGGGGGAATGAAGCTACCGCACGGGGTCAAAACATCAATATTACTGTCCCCGTGGCCGTTCATCCAGATTCGGCTCGGGCCGGCCGACAACCTTGTAGTGTCTCAGACACAGACGGGTTCGCGCGGATAACCAACAAGAAAGCGAGCCGCGGTGCACCCAGCGCCGCGGCTCGCGATGTTTTCTGAACAGGCTTTCGTAAGTTTCGCATTTACAGCGCGAAGATCCGGTCCATCCGCTCGGCGATGACCTTCAGCCGCTCGCGGTCGCCGCCGGGCACTTCGGCGGTACCCCAACCCGAAAAATTGATCTCGCGGAGCGCCTCCATCACGGCCGGCCAATCGCAATCGCCTTCGAGCAGCTCGACGCCAAAGCCCTTGCGAGTGCCCTGGGTCATCTCGATCTGGCGGCTGTACTCCTTGATGTCGAGCTTGACGATCCGCTTGCCGATTGTGCGGATCCATTGCTCCGGCCAGCCGTAGCGGACCACGTTGCCTACGTCGAAATACGAGCCCACCATCGGCGACTCCAGCTCGTCGATGTACCGGGCCAGTTCCAGCGGGCTAAGCAGAAAGTTGTTCCAAACGTTTTCGAGCAGAATTTTGACGCCGGTTTCCTCGGCTACGGGCAGGGCCTTGCGAATCTCGGCCTGCGACCGCTTGTAAGCGTCCGCATACGAAACGTTCTTATTCACCACCGCCGGCACCAGCAACACCGAGTCGGCACCGATGGCCTGGGCATCGCGAAGAGCGGTCTTGAGCCCTTCGAGGCCGCGGGCCCGCACTTCCGGGTCGGGATCGCTGAGCGTGTCACGCCAGTGCACCGAGTCGACCACGCCGTGAATGGGCAGACCAACTTCGTCGCGTGCCCGGATGGCTTCATCGCGGTTGAGGCCGGGGCTGTTCAGTTCAATACCGTCGAACCCCAGCTCCTTTACGATCGCGAACTTCTCGCGGAGGTCTTTGCCGTCGCGCACCATGCCAATCTTGACGGCCTTCTTATACCGGCGTTGTCCGTCGCCCGAGCCCTGGGCAAACGCCTGCGCGACGGCCCCGGTCAGGCCCTGAGCCAAGCCGGTCACAACGCCGGCCGCGGCCAAACCGCGAGCAGATTGCGAGAGAAACTGGCGGCGGGGAAAACGTTCTTGTTCCATGGAATCGATGTTCGGCTGAACGAGGAAAGCGTATTACCTGACAACCTGGTACGGCCGGCGCGCTGCCAGCGGCCGTGCCGTTATCATCGGCCAAGATTGATTGATTTGCCAGAGTTTGCAGGCGATTTTGGCGCATGCCCGCCCCCTGTGGCTGGGGGCGGAAACTTCCCAAACCACCAGCCGTTCACTACCATGACCGGGCCGCCGCGGCCCTGGTTGCCGCGGGCGACTGGCTATTCGCTGCCGCGTCCCTACCCAGAAAAGGTCGCTCCATGGTGCCGCGTACTTCCTGCCTGCTGCTGTTGGTGTTGGCGTGCTGCTGGTTGACCGATGCCGCGGCATTGGCCGACGAGCGGCCCAACATCGTGTTCTTTCTTTCCGACGACCACCGGGCCGACTTCTTAGGCTGCGCCGGTCACCCCATTCTCAAGACGCCCGCAATCGATCGCCTGGCAGCCTATGGTGTCCGGTTCGAGAACGCCTTTGTTACGACTTCGATCTGCGCGGCCAGCCGAGCAACTATCTTCACGGGGCTGTGGGAACGGAAGCACCGCTACACGTTCCGTACGCCGCAGCTGCGGCAGCCACTGGTCGACCACAGCTACCCGGTGCTACTCCGCCAAGCCGGCTACCGCACCGGCTTTGTCGGCAAGTTTGGCGTTGGCGTGCCGCGCGGCGCCCAGCAGCAGATGTTCGACTTCTTCCGGCCGCTTAACCGCAACCCGTATTTCAAACAGCAGCCCGACGGCAGCCTGCGGCACGTGACCGACCTGGAAGGCGACGCGGCAATCGAGTTCATCCAAAGTTGCACCAAGGAACAACCGTTCTGCCTTTCGGTAAGTTTCAACGCCGCCCACGCCGAAGATAACGACAAGGAGAACCACTACCCCTGGGCCGAAAGCGAAAACGGCCTTTACGAAGACGCCGTGATTCCACCGCCGGAAGTCGATACCGAGTACTGGAAGCAGTTGCCGGAGTTCTTCCACAACTCGGAGCACCGCGTGCGCTGGTTCTGGCGCTGGGACACGCCTGAAAAGTACCAGCGCAATGTCAAAGCATATTACCGGCTAATCACCGGGCTGGATCGCAACATTGGTCGCGTGGTGGAAGCCCTCGAGCAGGCTGGTCTGGCCGAGAACACCGTAATCATCTTCGCCGGCGACAACGGCTATTACAAAGGCAACCGGGGCTTTGCCGGCAAGTGGAGCCACTTTGAAGAATCGCTGCGGGTGCCGCTGGTCATCTACGATCCGCGGGAGCCACTACCCAAGCGCGTCCGCGTGGCACGCGAGACGGTACTGAACGTCGATATCGCCCCCACCATTCTCGCCTTCGCAGGCGTTGAGCCGCCGGCCAGTTACCAGGGGCGCAGCCTGCGGCCGCTCGTGAAAGGACAGAAACCAACCGACTGGCGTACCGACTTCTTATGCGAACACCTGATGGACCACGAACGGATCCCCAAGTGGGAGGGCGTCCGCGGCAGCCGGTACAAGTACGCGCGATACTTTGAGCACCTGCCCGAGGGCGAGTTCTTGCACGATCTGCAAGATGATCCCCAGGAGCTGAAGAACCTGGCAACCGATCCGGCCTACGCCGAGGTGCTCGCGCAGATGCGTGCCCGGTGTGACGAACTGCGTGATCAACTGGGCGGCCCGTACCGCCCCCACGAACCTCGGCGGAGGCAGTAACCGACGAGCGGTTACACCATCACGCGCCCGCCGCAGACGTTGATCGTCTGGCCGTTGATCGCTCGGGCTGCGTCACTGGCCAGGAACGCAACGGCTGCGGCAATTTCTTCCGGCTCCAGGCGGCGTCCCAGCGGCGATGCCTGGCGTTCCAGTTCTTCAAACGAGACGCCGGTGCGCTGAGCATCGTACTCCAGGCGTTTGTCGTTCATCAACGAACGCGTCACGCCAGGGCATACGGCATTAACAGTCACACCGGTATCGGCCACTTCAATGGCCGCGGCCTTGGTCAAGCCGGCCAGCGCATGCTTGCTTGCCGTGTACGCGGCACCATGTACGCTCGGCACCTTGGCGTTGATCGAGGCGATATTGATGATCCGGCCCCAGCCCCGGCGGATCATCTCCGGCAGCGCCAGCTTGGTCAGCAGGTACGGCGCGGTCACGTTGATCGCGAAGGTGAGATCCCAGAAATCGTCGTCGAAGTCGACCAACGGCTTGGGATTGGCGCTGCTGCCGATTCCGGCGTTGTTAACCAGGATTTCGACCGGCCCCCAGGCGTCACGCACTTGTTGGAGTACGGCTGCCGGAGCCGATCGGTCGGCCAGATCGGCCACCATCGCCAGAGCCGTGCCGCCGGCGGCTTGAATCTCGTCGACCAGGCTTGATAGCTCATCCTGGCTGCGGGCAGTCACCGCAACGCGGGCTCCCTGCGCGGCAAGCGCCTTGGCCGATGCGCGGCCGATCCCCCGGCCGGCGCCGGTCACCAGGGCAACACGATTCTGCATGGCTGCTTCATCCCAGATGCACATTCAGTGTTGTACTTCGCCGCCAAGCATTGTCGCCGGCTATTCGCCGCCGGCTGTGCCGTTGAGGGTGGCGGTGACGATCTCGTCCAGCCGCTTGAGACCGGCGTTGCGGTCCACCTCGTAGTGGCCCACATGATAGTGGACAATCTTGCCGCTGCGATCGACGACCACGAACAGCGGCAACGAAGCGCCGAGCGTCTGCGGATCGCCAAACCGCGACAGCACGCGGCCATCGTCCAGCAGCACCGGGTAATCGAGATTCATGAACGTGACGAGCTTCTTGACGCTACGTACCACCTGGCCGCGGGTCGACGGATCGGCCAGACCGCGATCGACCGCCACGCCGTACACCTTCACGCCGTCGCCCTTGCGCTTCTGGTACAGAAAATCGAGATAGCCCACCTGGCCATACGGCTCCTTCAACGGAGCATCTCGATACTCCCAGAAGTGCAACACGGTCACCTGGCCTTCGAGCTGGTCGCTTCGCAGGGTTTCGCGCGACGTACTTTCCAGAGCGAACTCGGGCGACTTCTTGCCTACCTGCTCGCTGGCCAACCGTTCCACGGCCGAAGCCCGGCTGGTTTGCTCCTCCAGGTCGCGTTTGGCCGCCGCCAGCACCTTGGCCGGCGGCCCGGCGGTCACCTTGTCGGTCAGTCCGGGCAGTTCCTTGCTCAGCAGGACAAGCTGCTTGGCGGTGAACGTGGGATCATCCTTACGCGTGGGGCGATCGAGCTTGCCGCGCAGGTCCAGCAGCGCTTGGTAACCTCGAACCACCGTTTCCAGCTCTTCGCTGCCAAGCTGCTTGACGTCGGCCAGTTTCATTTCCAGGCGGTATTCCTGCCCCATGCCCATGAATACCCGTTGCCGCACTTGCAATGCCAGCGGCGAAGAATCGTCGCGCCAATAGATGCGTTGCCAGCCATAGCTGTTGCTGGCTTCGATCTCCCAGACGGCATTGCCGTCGAGCTTGGTTTGTCGCTGCACCAGGTAGCTATAGCGGTCGTCCTTCCATTCCTGCTGTGCCTGCAACGGCTGCTTGGCTGGCACCACGGGCGAAGCCAGCGGGATGATCGACATGCCTTCGCCGCGATCGTACAGCAGCGCCGGGCCGGTGCCCGTGAAGTTCCACTGGCCATCGGCCGTCCACACGCCGAACCGCTCGCTCCAGGGCCAGCGGCCGCTGCCGCTCTCTTCGACGTACCAGTAGACCCGGGCTGCGTTCTCGGCGACTTCGCCAAACACCAGCACCAGATCGAACGACTTGCCAGGCGTGCCGACCGTTCGCAGTTCGGTCAGCGGGGCTACCGTGCCTTTATAGGTAACCTGGGTGCCTGTTTGAGGCGTGGCCGCAACCGCGGAACCGGGCCCCCAAAACGTCAAAACGGCCAAAACAGCAGCCAGTGCGGCGGCGGGAGAAGTCGTCATGGAATGCGGTTCCGATAGCGGAAGGTGGCAGGGCAGGTTCTCGCGGCCCACCGGGAGCGGCCGGCCAAGGAGAGATTGCATTGACTGCGCAATCGGTTACGGCAGCCAAGCCGCGACATTCTAATCTACTTTACAGGCCACCGGGAGCATTCTTGGGACAAGTCCCAGGACACGGTCGGCCAGGTGTCGCTTCCGCCGCCGGCACGCCGAGTGCGCACGCCGGGCCGGGCTTGCCGCGCACATGGGCACCAGCCACCGCAGGTTGCCCCCTTTTCATGCGATAGAATCCGGACTTGACGGCATTTCAGTCGCTATCTATCTTCCCGCCCTCTGCCTACCTTTCTTGCATGGATTCGCTACAAAACGCTGCCTCGGCAGTCGGAGCGGTCCCGGTCCGCCATGGACGGCGTGGCCCCGGTCGGCAGGCGCGGTTCCGCGCTTGTTGTCCCGCGAGGTTCCAGGTCGTAACAGGCGGGCGGCCACGGCAGGTGCTTGGCGTCCCAAGCCGGGTACCAAGGTGTGAGCCGCCACCCCGGGCAACCGTCATTGCCTGCTGCAGGGACAAGCGGGAGCCACGTCGGCATGAAGGCAATACAAACTGGGGCGTTCGTCCTGATCCTGGCCATTGCAGGCTGCAGCCCCTTCCTCAGCAATCGCGCCCAAAGTCCTGAATCGGAATCGGAGCCAGTCGATTCGACGCTCCTGGTGGGCGACGTGGCTACCAGCTACGGACCTGGCGCCATCGCGGTCGAAGGTATCGGCCTGGTGGTCGGATTGCCTGGCACCGGCAGCGATCCGGAGCCTGACATCTTCCGGGCGATGCTCGAAGACGACATGCGTCGCCGCAATGTGGAGAACATCAAGCAGATTCTGGCGCGCAACGACACGGCTCTGGTGCTGGTGCGAGGCTACATCAAACCCGGCTCGCAAAAGGGCGACACCTTCGACCTCGAAGTGCGCGTGCCCAACAACAGCGAGACCAAAAGCCTGCGCGGCGGTTACCTGATGCAGGTCCGGTTGACCGAAAAGCGTGTGATTGCCGGCGACATCAAGGAAGGCAACCTGTTGGCTGTAGGCGAAGGCCCCGTGCTGGTCGACCCTGGCGCCGACGAGAAGGAAGACCGCGTGAATGCCACTCGTGGCCGCGTGCTGGGTGGTGGCCGCACGCTGCACGATCACAAGCTGGGCTTGCTGCTGCGGCCCGACTACCAAGCGGTGCGATACTCGTATCAGGTGGGCCAGGCGGTCAATCGCCGCTTCCACACCTACCAGGGTGGCAGCAAAGAAAACGTCGCCACGCCCAAGAACAACGAGTTTATCGAACTGGCCGTTCACCCACAGTACCGCCATAACATCGCGCGTTACTTGCGTGTGGTGCGCGCCTTGCCGCTGAACGAAACGGCGACCGACCGGTTGGCACGTCTGGAAACGCTCGAACGGCAACTGCTCGATCCGCTCACTTCGGCCCGGGCCGCGCTGCGGCTGGAAGCCATCGGCAACGAAGCCGTGCCGGTGCTGCTCAAAGGCCTGGAATCCGATTCGCTGGAAGTTCGCTTCTACTCCGCCGAAGCGCTGGCCTACCTGAACCACGAAGAGTCGGGCAAGGCGGCTCAACACCTGGCACAAGCCGCTCGCCAGGAATCGGCCTTGCGTGTATTCGCTCTGACGGCGCTGTCGGCGATGTCCGACTTTGAAGCCCACCAGCAGTTGATGCAACTGCTGCACGTGCCCAGTGCCGAAACTCGGTACGGTGCGTTCCGGGCCCTGTGGGCGATGAATAAGAACGATCCGCTGATCCGCGGCGAGATGCTGGGCCGAGACAACCAGTTCAGCTACCACATTTTGCATACCAGCGGGCCGCCGATGATTCATGTCACGGCGAACTTCCGGCCGGAGATCGTCGTCTTTGGCCACGACTTGCAGCTTCAGACGCCGCTGCTGCTGGAGGCCGGCAAACGCATCATGATCACGGCCCCGGCGGGTGGTCCTGTTACGGTGAGCCGCTTCGCGGTGGGTGAACCCGACCAGAAGCGGCAAGTGCCCCCGCGCGTGGACGACGTGATCCGCGCCTGCGTCGAACTGGGAGCCAACTATCCCGATGTGGTGCAGATGCTCCAGCAGGCCGCTCGCAGCAAGGCGCTTGGCAACTGCCGGCTTGAGGTCGATGCCATCCCTCAGGCAGGCCGCAGCCTGAAGCGTTCGTCGGGTAGCAGCAATGCCGATGACGAAAACGAGGCAATCTCGGAAGACGAGGCAGACTTTACAGTCTCCAATCCGCTGCCTGACCTGTTCCCCACCCTGAAGCGCAGCAAGGAGTCCGACTCTGGCCCGCGCTATCGCAACGCCCCCACGGAGAAAAAACGCAACTTCCTGGGATCGATCTTCCGTAAAATGGGATCCGACGGCTAAGGCTCCATCTCTCGCGAGGACAAACGGCCGCCTGACTGCAACCAGGCGGCCCAGCCAGCGAGCCCATCAATCGCGGCTGTTCTGAGACAGACCTGCCGCGTGCCGGGTCAGGGAGCAACGCACGACTGCGGTGGCCAATCCACATCAAGTTGCTATATTTGCAGTGCTTGCGCCGCCCTGATCGCTCGATCAGGCGGCGCAATTGCCATTGGCCAGCATCATTGCACGTGCCTCTTTAGCCGGCAGGATGCCCGCTCGCTCCCCCACGTTCAACGGTCTGCCTGCAAACGATGCTCAAATCGCTGGAACTCGCCGGCTTCAAGAGCTTCGCCGACAAGACGCGGTTCGAGTTCGATGGTGGCGTGACCGTGGTCGTTGGCCCGAACGGTTCGGGCAAATCCAACGTGGTCGATGGCGTCAAATGGGTGCTCGGCGATCAAAGTCCGCGCAGCATGCGCGGCAAGGAGATGACCGACGTCATCTTCAATGGCTCGGCGGGGCGCCCGCCGATGAACTCCGCCGAAGTCACGCTCACGCTCGATAACCGGAACCGGTTCTTCGATATCGACACCGACGAGGTGCACATCACCCGTCGCGTGTACCGCAGCGGCGAAGGCGAGTATCTCATCAACCGCCAGGCGTGCCGCTTGCGCGATATCCGCGACCTGATGGCGGGTACGGGCATTGGCGGCGGGGCCTACAGCATCATCGAACAGGGCAAAGTCGATAGCCTGCTGCAAGCCTCGCCGCGCGATCGTCGCCTGATCTTTGAAGAGGCGGCCGGTATTGCCCGATTCCGCGCCAAGAAGGTCGAAACCCAGCGGCGGCTGGAACGCGTGGAGCAAAACCTCGTCCGGCTCAAGGACATCGTCGACGAGGTCGAGAACCGCCTCAAGGCGGTCCGCAACCAGGCCTCCAAGGCAAAGCGTTTCCGCGAGTTCACCGAGCGGCTCCAGGCCCTGCGCACCCAGGCCGGCCAGGCCGATTGGCGCAAGCTCAGCGACCAATTGGCCACTCTGGAGGCAGAGTTGGAAACGCTCCGCGCGCGGCGCGACGAACTCCAACAAACTATCGCGCAACTTGAAGCCCAGCACGCGGCCCAAGAAAAGCAGTTGACGGCCGTCGAAGAAGCCATCCGTCAGCGCGAAAGCGAAGCTGCCCAGGACCGCGAACGCATCGCCGCGCACGAAAGCGCCACCGAACACGAACGAGCCCGCATCCGCGAACTCGAGGACCAGATTGCAAGGCTCCGCAATCAACTGGCCGCCACCAACCTGCGGGCCGGCGATTTGCACGCGCAGTGGCGAGAAACCCTGGCTGCCGCGGCCGCCATCGAAGAAGAGCGTCTGGCCCTCGAACAACAACTGGCAGCCGACGAAGCAGCCCTGGCCGAGGTGAACCAGCGACTGTCGGCCCTCCGTGAAACCAACGAACAGCGGCGTGCTAATTACGTCGAACGGATGCGTGCCTGTTCGGCGTTGGGCAAAGAGATCAGCGTGGCCGAAGGGCAGTTGGGCGCGGTCGTTGCCGGACGGCAACGGGCAGAAAACCGCATCGCCGAAGCCGAGCAGCGGCAAGCCCAGCTTGAAGACGAACTCGCTCAGATCAAAGCCCAAGGGCTGCGCATCCGCGAACATACCGAGAACTGCCGCGATGCGTTGGCGGTAGCCCAGGCTCGGCTGGCCGAACGGCGTCAACAATTGGCCAACATCCAGGAACACCTGGCCGACCTGGGACAGCAACGTACGGGCTTGCGCGAGCGTGCCGCGTTGCTCAACGAACTGGAGCAGCGGCTCGAAGGGCTTGAGGCCGGCACGCAGGCGGTGCTCCGTGAAAGCCGCGCCACACAAAGCGGTCCACTGAAGCATGTGCTGGGCGTGGTCGCCGAACTGTTCGAGGTTCACGTCCAAACGGCCCCCCTGATCGAATTGGCGCTAGGCGAAGCCGTCGGGCGACTGGTTGTCGATCCGCAGCCTGAGTTTTGGGCCTACGTGCGCGACAGCGGCGGTACGTTGCCTGGCCGCGTGAGTTTTCTGCCGCTACCTGCTCCCTCGGCCGCCAAGCTGCCCGACCTGGACGGCGAGCCGGGCGTGATTGGCCGGGCCGACCGCTTTGTGGATACGGCGCCGCGATTCCGGCCACTGGCCGAGGCGTTGCTTGGCCGCACCTGGGTGGTCGAAAGCCTGGAGCATGCCCTGCGGTTATCGCCGTACTACGGCGGCCCGTCGCGTCATGCTGGGGTATCGCTCGTCACGTTGGCCGGCGAATTGGTCGCGCCCGATGGCACGGTCACCGTTGGACCGGCAGCGCCCGCGGCCGATCACTCTTCGCAGATGCATTTTTCCACCGGCCTGATCACGCGGCGCAGCACGCTGGCCGAGCTGGAGAAGCAACTCCAGGTCATCCAGCACGAGATCGCTCAGGCTGAAATCCAGCGAGACCAGACGGCAGCCGGCATCGAAGAAGAGGAGGCCCGCGTCGAAGAACTGGCCACCCAATACACGGCGGCCTCCGAAGCCTGGGGCGAGCACCGCCAGAAGGTCCAGGCGATGGAACTGCGGCTGCACCAGCTTTCGCAGCAGCGGGAAATTTTTGACGCCGAATTGGCCGCGGCTGAAACGCGTTATCGGGCGGTCGAAGCCGATCTCCAGGCAGCACGCGATAAACTGCAAGCGGCGGAGTCGGCTCTGGACGAGATGGAAGCCACCATCGCCCAGACCGCGCGCGAAATCATCGCCATGGACCAGGAGCGGCAGGACGCCCTGCAACAGGTGACGGCCTCCAAGGTCAACCTGGCCAAGTGCGAGGAACGGCTGGGCGCCTTGCAGCGCCGCCTGGCTCAGTTCGAACAAGACCAGCAAGACCGCAACCGTGCCGTCGCCGAACTGGAACAGGAGCTCGCCAACTGCGCTGCCAGGGCGTTACAGTCGGAGCGAGCCATCCTTCGCGCCGAAAGCCTGCTGGCCCTGCTGTACCTCAACAAGGAACGGCTCCAGCGCGAGGTCCAGAGCCTGGCCGTGGAGCGCGAGCGGCTGCGGCGCGAACGGACAGCGGCCAGCCAACAGGTCAACAAGCTGAACACGGAACTGCGGCGAGTCGAAGACGCCATCCACGCCAAGGATCTGGAAGCCGGCGAAATCCGGCTGAACCGCGAAACGCTGGCCGTGCGCCTGCGCGAAGACTACGGCATCGAGATTGCCGACCTGGAAGCCGCCAGCGAGTCCGAGGATATCCAGCAGCGCGAAGCAGTCGATCGCGAAATTGCCGACCTGCGCCATAAGCTGGCCACGTTGGGCAGCGTCAACATGGAGGCGCTCAACGAACTGGATGAGCTGGAGGAACGGTTTGCCCGCCTCTCCGCCCAGTGGCAAGATCTCACCCAGGCCAAGCAGTCGCTGGAACAGATCATTCAGCGGATCAATGCCGATAGCCGCCGGCTGTTTGTCGAAACCTTTGAAACCGTCCGCGGTCACTTCCAGACCTTGTACCGCAAACTGTTCGGCGGCGGTCAGGCCGACCTGGTGCTCGATACGGGCGTGGACATCCTGGAAGCGGGCGTGGACATCAATGCCCGGCCGCCTGGCAAAGAACTGCGCAGCATCTCACTGCTGAGCGGTGGCGAAAAAACGCTGACGTGCGTGGCGCTGCTGTTGGCGCTGTTCCGCAGCCGGCCGAGTCCGTTCTGCATGCTGGACGAAGTGGACGCCGCGCTCGACGAAGCGAACGTCGGCCGCTTCATCGAAGTGGTGAAAGAGTTCGCCGCCGAGACGCAGTTCATCGTCATCACGCACTCTAAGAAGACGATGACCTGCGCCAACACCCTGTACGGCGTGACGATGCAAGAGTCGGGCGTGAGCAAGCGCGTGTCGGTCCGCTTCGAGGACGTGAGCGACGACGGCGAGATCTCCATCCGCGACGATGCGCAAGCCGATCACGAAGCGGCGTAAGCCGTCACCGCCCGCTGTCGCCCGTTGATCAGCCCGAGCTGTATCGGTTGCCGCAGCGATTTACAGCAATTCGCTGATCGGCTCACCGTATGGCAGGATGGGCACCGGCCGACCACTGTGGTCGGGGAAGGTCGCCTTGTAATCGATGCCCAGGTGCCGGTAGACGGTTGCCCAAAGATCGTTGGGCGAAAGAGGCCGGTCCTTGGGCCGTTCGCCCTTGGCCGTGGTCGAGCCGACCACCTGGCCGGTCCGCATGCCGCCGCCCGCTACGAGCACCGACATCGCGGCGGGCCAATGGTCGCGGCCCGGCTGCTGGACTCCAGTGCGCGAGCCCACCTGGTACGTGATCCGCGGCGTACGGCCAAACTCGCCAGTCACCACCAGCATCACCTTCTTGTCCAGGCCGCGATCGTACATATCCTCGATCAGGGCGGTAACGGCCTGGTCGTAGATCGGCAGCCGCACGTAGGCGTCGTCAAAGAGATGACAGTTCACGGCGTGCGAATCCCAGTTGTACACGCCCTGTTGAAGCTGAGGCACGCCCGACTGGTACGGGTTCTCCATCACCATGGTGACAAAGCTCGCACCGGCTTCGACCAGGCGTCGCGCCAGCAAGGCCCGCTGTCCCCAAGCATGGCGGCCATAGCGGTCGCGAAGCGCGTCGGGCTCACGCGACAGATCGAAGGCCTCGCGCGCCTGGGGGCTGGTCAGCAGGTTGATCGCGCGGCGGTTGAACTCGTCCATGGCGTCCATCATGCCGCTGGCATCGATCTCGCGCCGCATCTGGTCAAAGCCCTTGAGCAGCGTGACGCGGTCATCCAAGCGGTCCGAAAGCTGCGGAGCCAGGGCGAGGTTCTTCACCTCGAATTTCGGGTCGCTGGGGTCCCCCGGCACGTTGAACGGTACATAGGCGCTACCCAGGTAGGCCGCGCCGAAGCTGTACGTATCGACCGCCGCCCGGCCAGGGTTGGTGCCGGCGATATAGTTGGGCACGCCGGCGTTGCGCCGTTCGCGCACCTTGGCCACCACGGAGCCTACCATCGGATGGTCGTTCACAAAGCCGGTGGGCTCGGCCGGATCGTGCCCGGTCAGGAAGCGTTTGTGCCCGCCACCGTGATCGGCAAACGTGTGCGCGATCGAGCGAATCAAGGTGTAGCGGTCGGCCACCTTGGCGTGCAGCGGCAGCAGTTCGCAAACGTCGATGCCCGGCACGTTGGTCCGAATCGGCCGGAATAGCCCCCGGTATTCCTCCGGGGCATCCGGCTTCATGTCATATGTTTCCATGTGCGGCGGACCGCCAGGCAACCAGATGAAGATGATCGAGGTATCCAGGTCGCGGTGGCGTTCGGGGCCGCTACTTGCCGCCGCTCGCAGCCGCAGCACGTCGGCCAGGCTCAGGCCGCCCAACCCCAATGCGCCCCATTGCAAGAAACTGCGGCGGGAAACCGGTCCAACACAGCCAGCACGTTTACGGCGGTCAGCGGCGTTTGGCATCGTTGCGACACTCGCTCAACAATCCTGGTGAAGCGGATCCACGAACGTCTGGGGCGGTAACACCATGACGTCACCACACATTGCCAACTTGGGCCGATTGGTTACGCTCGGCGGTAGGCGTGCCGCCTGGCGGCGCATCAACGGCGGCGACAGCCGAACTTGAACCTCCAGCCCAAGAGTCGTCGGCGACAACACCTTGCCGGACCGACCGTTGCGCCGCTGGGACTAGGCCGATCGTTATGAACCAGGCTGGTTTTTCGCCTTAGAACAAGCCCGACGGCCGATAAACCAGAGAGTTTGCAGAAAACAGCCAGCTTGGGACAGGGCTGACCAATCCAACAAGAAAAGCAAAGGCGAGGGCAGCCTAGCTGGGCCACCTTCACCATTTTCCGAAATTGAAGCCTTTTATGCCTGCCATATACGAGCATCACCACCGGGTTACACCCGACGAGATCGACGCCCTGGGCCACGTGAACAATCTGCGTTACCTCAAATGGACGCAGGATGCGGCCCTGGCCCATTCGGCCGCGCAAGGCTGGCCGCCGGAAGCTTACGTCAAGCTCGGGGCCGGCTTCGTCGTTCGGGCTCATCGGGTGGAGTACTTGCGTTCGGCCCTGGTCGACGAGGAATTGATCATCCGCACTTGGGTCAGCCGATTTCGCCGCGTGACCTCGCTGCGGCGTTACGATATCGTCCGTGCCGAAGACGGCGTGCTGTTGGCGCGAGCCGCCACCGATTGGGCGTTTGTCAACTTCGCCAACGGCCTGCCATGCCGCGTGCCGCCCGAAATTGCCCAGGCATTTGAGATCGTGGAAGACCCGGCCAAGTTCGAGGTGTGACCAGCGCCAGGGCCTTTGCAGCCCGCGCGTAACGCCGTTATTCGCCGCCCAGTGCGACCGGCCAGCAGCGGAGCACCATGTCGGCCACTTCGGTCAGTTGCTCCCGGGTTGCACCGCCGGCCGCCTGCACCGACATACCCCACAGCACCGTGGCGATGTAGCGTGCCAGGTGTTCGGGGTTCACATCGGCTGGGAGGTCGCCTTCGGCCTTGGCCTTCTCAAAGCGAAGCCGAATCAGCATCTCCGCCCCTTGGCGTTTCTTCTTCAGTTCTTCTTTGATCGGCTCGGCCAATGGGCCAGATACCAGGGCCCCTTGCACCAACAGGCAACCATCGGGGTGCCGAGGGTTCATCACCATGTCGATGGCCCCCTGGAACAGCCGGGAAACGACTTCACGGGCAGTGGGGGCCTCGAGCGCCTTGGGAAGATACGAGGCAGGCCGACTCAGATACCGCTCTACGGCCAGGCGAAACAGCGATTCCTTGTTGCCGAACGCCGCATACAGGCTGGGCACGTTAATGCCCATGGCCTTGGTCAGTGCCGATAACGACGTGCCTTCATAGCCGTGCCTCCAGAACAGCAGCAGGGCGGTTTCCAGCGCCTGATCTGCGTCGAATTCTCTGGGGCGTCCTCTGGCCACGGCACGTTCCTCGTTTTTTTAGCGGCCGATACATTATATCTCTTGACCGCCGTCAACAAGGGGCGTATTTTTGTATCGTTCGCTACACAATTCGATCGCAAGCACGGCTCGGGGACGATTCGCAAGGGGAGTACGGCACCATGAACGGACCACACACCACGGCCGTGACGGCGACGACCGCGCAAGCGAGTCCGGCGCGAACCTGGGCTGGCCGCCTTCTCTCAGGCCTGGTGGGCTTGTTCCTGGCTGCCGACGCGATCGTGAAAATCGTGCTGATTCAGCCCGTGGTCGATGCCAGCAAAGAACTAGGACTGCCGGTGGAATACAATGCCGCCATCGGCGTGACGCTGGCGGTCTGCGTGCTCATCTATGTGATTCCGCGCACCACGGTCCTGGGCGCGGTGCTGCTGACAGGTTATTTAGGCGGGGCAGTGGCCATGCACGTCCGCATGGGCGGGCCACCGTTCTCTATTGTGTTTCCGGTCTTGTTGGGCGCCCTGGTCTGGGGCGGCCTGGCACTCCGCGATCCGCGGATCGTGCCGCTGATGTTCTGGCGCCCATAGCACTCGCCAGGGGCAGTATTCAACTCGCCTTCGTTTTCGCCGCAGCATCCTGAAAAACGTCGAATCGCTTGGTGAATCCGGGCTGTCGTGCCGGCGTCGGCGCTACGGGTGCGCCGTGTTCTGGCCCCGGCTCAAGTTCACCAGCGCTACCGCAAACCAATAGGCAATGTTTCTCCGTTTACATTTTGCCACCAAAGGATCGCTCCCATGATTGTGCAACCATACTTGAATTTCGATGGCCGCTGCGAAGAGGCCTTGAACTTCTATAAGCAGGCCCTCGGCGCCGAGATCGAAATGCTGCTGCGGATGAGCGAAGGCCCCAAGGATTTTGACATACGGCCCGAACAGGCCAATCAAGTGATGCACGCCTGCTTCCGCGTGGGCGAATCGACCATCCTGGCTTCTGATTGTTATGGCAACGGCCAGCCCAAGTTTCAGGGCTTTTCGCTATCCATCACGCTGCAATCTGGCGAAGAAGCCACGCGCATCTTTAACGCCCTGAGCGATGGCGGCAAGGTTGATCAACCGCTTGGCGAGACCTTCTTTGCCAGCCACTTTGGCGCAGTCACCGACCGGTTTGGCGTTTCGTGGTTGGTGCATGTCCCGTTGCCGCAGCAGGGTCAGTAATCGCCGCAGGGGACGCTTCGTACGTTTATCAACATTCGATTACCCACCAGAGCATTGAGGGCTGTTCATGAGCGGGGTTCGTGTTCTCGTTGGCACACGCAAAGGCGCATTTATTCTCACCTCGGACGAAAAGCGGCAGGATTGGAAGATCGACGGTCCGCTGTTCGGCGGTTGGGAGGTGTACCATATGAAAGGTTCACCGGTTGATCCCAACCGCATCTATGCATCGCAGTCGAGCAGTTGGTTCGGGCAGATCATTCAGCGTTCGGACGACGGCGGCAAGACCTGGTACGCGCCTGGTGGCGAAGAACTGCCCGATCCCTACGGCCCGCCCGCCGGGATCAGCAATCGCTTCCTCTACGACACCTCGGCGGAAACCGGCGCCCCCCTGACCACGCACCAGTGGTACGACGGTACGCAGCACCCGTGGGAGTTCAAACGGGTGTGGCACCTGGAGCCGTCGCTGACCGATCCCGACGTCGTCTACGCCGGCGTCGAAGATGCGGCGCTGTTCCGGTCGACCGATGGCGGCAAGAGCTGGCACGAACTGGCCGGCCTGCGCGGCCACGGCTCCGGCGAGCAGTGGATGCCCGGTGCCGGCGGCATGTGCCTGCATACGATCGTGCTCGATCCGACCAATCCCGATCGGATCTTTGTGGCCATCTCGGCAGCCGGGGCGTTCCGCACCGACGATGGCGGCAAGATCTGGAAGCCGATCAACCGCGGCCTGCGTTCCGAATTCATGCCCAACCCGACGGCCGAGGTCGGACACTGCGTCCACCGCATCGACATGCATCCCTCGCGTCCCAACGTGCTGTTCATGCAGAAACACTGGGACGTGATGCGGAGCGATGACGGCGGCGACTCCTGGTACGAGGTCAGCGGCAACCTGCCCACCGACTTCGGCTTCCCCATTCAGGTTCACGCGCACGAGCCCGAAACCATCTACGTGGTGCCGATCAAGAGCGACTCGGAGCACTTCCCGCCTGATGGTAAGCTGCGCGTGTACCGCAGCCGCAACGGCGGCAACAATTGGGAGGCGCTCACCAATGGTCTGCCGCAAAGCGATTGCTACGTAAACATCTTGCGCGATGCGATGTCGGTCGATCGGCTCGATTCGTGCGGGGTGTATTTCGGCACGACCGGCGGCCAGGTGTATTGCTCGCCAGACTCGGGCGACCACTGGTATCCCATCGTCCGCGACCTGCCGCCGGTGGTCAGCGTGGAGGTCCAAACGCTGCCATGAGCGCAATGGTTTCGCAAGTTCGGGTCGAGCTGCCGTTTCACCTTCGCAATCTGGCGAAAGTCCAGGGCGAGGTCCGCTTGGATGTGCCTCCACCGGTTACGATCCAGACGGTACTCGACGCGCTGGAAGCAGCCTACCCGGTACTGCGCGGCACCATCCGTGAGCACGGTACGGGCAAACGCCGTGCGTTCTTGCGGTTCTTCGCTTGCGCCACGGACTACAGCCACGAGCCGGCAGATACCGTGTTGCCCGAGGCGGTAGCAGCCGGAAAAGAGCCTTTCATGGTGGTCGGCGCGGTGGCCGGTGGTTAGCCGGCCGCCGAAGAAGCGAGCAGCGGCAGACGCTGCCGCCCCTGGGAGTGTCTGCCGCTGCATCCGCCGAAACAGCCACCGGGCTGAGACCGACGGCACACTGCCAATCAGGTAAACCTTGCGGCCATCTCGCTCCGCAGCACCGTAACACTTTCTCAAGATCGCCGCTGAGAGTTGCCGGCGATTTGTGAACCGATTGAAGGGTCCGCCCGCCCCAGGACGATGCTTCTAATGTGAGGCACGCCGGCGCAGTTCGACGGAAAGCATCACGGGAACAAGACGCCCCGGCATGATCCGTCGGCCGCCTCCATCGGCGTTGAATCGATCCGCACCGCGGCTTGCAAAGGCGAATCGGGCAAGATACGATTGCTTTACGACTCGGTGCCCATCATCCAATAGACGATAGCATGAAACCTGCTTTCACGAATCGCTGCCTCTGTTGTTGCCGGAGGGACGGCTTCCGTCCTCTGGGGAGGCGTGCATTGATTTAGATGGGCATGGGCCCTCCATCAACCGCACATGAACCCAAAGGGTTGGAAGCCACGCCGGCTTCCAACCCTTTTTTCGTATCCGAATCCAACCGATCACGATGGCCCGCGAGCAATCCGACCGCCTTCAGCCGCCGCAGCAACGCGATGAACCACCGGAGCAGCAAGACGACGACACTTCGCCCGCCATCCTGGAGGCGATCAGCCGAACCCTCAAAGGGTTACGGTACGGGCAAGTTACGGCCATTGTTCGCGACGGCAAGGTGGTCCAGATCGACCGCACCGAACGCAAGCGACTGGTCTAGGAGTCAGACGATGACGGCCAGCCAAAAAAACACGGCACCAACACCGCCCCGCTCGCTGGCGGGCTCGGCAATGGTGCCGCGTCGATATCTGGCTGGCTGGTCGATTGCAGAGAAACTAGCAGCCGCAGCAGACCGGGGTGCCGTTGAAGCACACGTAGCAGCAGCCGCCTTCCTGACAGCAGCAGGCCAGGGCGTCGCAGCAGGCCTGCAGGATACGGCAGCAAGCTTCGTCACCGCTGACACAGGTGATGCAGCAACCGTCCTTGGTGTACTCGCACTTGGTAATGCCGCAGGTGAGGTTGCATTGGCAAACCACCACCCCGTTGACCGTGCAGCAGCACGAGCACATGCCGTTGGCCAGCATCTTACAAAGATTCTGGAGGGTGGCGCACGCGACATCGTCATCGCAACGGCAGTGGATCTTGAAGCCGCCTTCGCACTTCTCGAACTCGATGTCGCACCGGGGCACGACACACCAGTTCTGAGCCGGCGTTACGCCAGTGGCCCCAACCGGGGTAGCAGAAACGTTACCCGACAACACACCACGATCCATCATGACAGCACTGGACATCAGAACAACTCCTTTGGGCTTGTAGATGCCTCCGGCCCGTCCAGTCGGCAACTTCGCTGTTTAGAAGATATGGCCTCCCCTTCCTGGGGTGGGCAATTGAGAAAAGTGTGCGATTCGACGGCGAGAGCATAAACGTCAATGCCATCAACCGTCAAGCGCAACCCTGAAAAATCCCCCACTCAGAGAATCCTGCAACCTTGTGAAAGGACCACTCATGTATACCAACCGCGTCCGCAGCTATTTTGAGCAGTCTACCCAGGCTACGCCGTCAAAACCTGCCACGAGCCTTCCCGCTGGTTTTGCCCCATTGCCGAGCACCTTTGCTCAGGGCAGCGAGTTCCAGGAACAGTTGTATCGCCACGCCCTGGAGCAGGCGCGCCAGCAGATTCGGGCCAAGCTGTTGGACCTGCTGCGTTCTCGGGCACGCTTGCTGGGCCGCGATAACGTCGAGTAAGACCGCGACCTAACGCCTCCTTCCTGGGCAGGCCGCCACCTAAGCACCGTCGGGCGTACATGCGCGCCGGAAGTTGGTGCATTGGCTCGCCATCCCAACCGCATACGAACGGATCAAGCTCCATGCCTCGCACACCGCTGTACGCCCATCGCCTCGGAGCAGCATCTGGAAAGTGTCCAGCTCTGCGGCCAAGGAGTGCCGTTCGCGTCATCTCGGCCTGCGTTAGTTCGTCGCAGCGATCGCCGCATGCGATTCGCCTCTCAATCGCCAAGCCCATCTTGTGTGCCGTTTGGCATTCCGCGTTGTCGGCACGGCTATGCAGCCCCTCGCCGCAGACGGCATCTCTTTCTGAAGCGCGGCGTTCAATCGTTCCTTTCCAGCGGTCTTCAGCGTTGTCGTTAGCCCGCCGTGCCTGGTGTTATGCGCATGTAGTATAACCAGGGCGCCCGTCCTGCCGGTTCGCATCTGCCCGCGGGCAATCCCCCGGCGTGGGAGTCAGGTGACAGCCCCGGCAGCAGCGTCCAGTAGCCGATTTGACGGCATCGCCGTACGATGATGCGGTAACAGGCTATTTCTCCTTCCAAGAGTTCATGGGGCCGAAGCAATGGATAGCCAGACAACTCAACGTCCCGATGACCAGAATCCTCCGGCGATGGCACACGGCTGCCCGTCCGGCTCCGCCCATGACCGCGAAGTGCCGGAAGTGGACCTGCTCAGCCCACTGACGATCCGCGGAGTCACGTTCCGCAACCGGATCGTGATGTCACCGATGTGCCAATACATGGCAACCGACGGCCTGGTGAATGACTGGCACCTGGTACACCTGGGCAGCCGCGCCGTAGGCGGCGTGGCGCTGGTGATGGTGGAAGCCACCGCCGTCACGCCGGAAGGACGCATCTCGCCCGGCGATACCGGCATCTGGGGCGATCAACACGTCGAACCGCTCGCCCGCATCGCACGTTTCCTGCACAGCCAGGGTGCCGTGGCCGGGATTCAGTTGGCGCATGCCGGCCGCAAAGCCAGTTGCGAGCCGCCCTGGAAAGGCGGCAACAGCATGAAATCGCCCCAGGAAGGCGGCTGGACGGTCGTTGGCCCCAGCCCCATCCCGTTCAACGAGGGTGATCCGGTGCCCGTGGAACTCGACGAGGCCGGCATCGACGGGATCGTGGCCGCATTTGAAGCCGCCGCCGACCGTGCCGTGGCGGCCGGGTTCAAAGTGATTGAGATTCACGCCGCGCATGGCTACCTGCTGCACGAGTTCCTCTCGCCGCTGAGCAATCAGCGAACCGACCAATATGGCGGCAGCCTCGAGAATCGGATGCGCCTCTTGCTGCGGGTTGTCAAGAGCTTGCGGCAGCGCATCCTGGCGGAGTTGCCGCTCTTCGTCCGCATTTCGGCCACCGATTGGGCCGATGGCGGCTGGGACCTGGAGCAATCGATCGTCTTAGCTAAACACTTGAAAGAGCTTGGCGTCGACCTGATCGACGTGTCGTCCGGAGGCTTGGTGCCCCGGGCGCGCATCCCGGTCAGCAAGGGCTACCAGGTGCCGTTTGCCCGGGCGATCCGCGAGGAGGTCGGCATCATGACCGGCGCGGTGGGCCTGATCACCGAGGCGCAGCACGCCAACGAGATCGTCACCGCGGGTGATGCCGACCTGGTATTCATCGGCCGCGAACTGCTGCGCGAACCGTACTGGGCCCTCAAAACCCAACACGAACTGGGCGAGGAACCCTCGTGGCCCACGCCGTACGGTTACGCCGTCACCCGCCGAGCAAAGTAGCGGCAAGATCACCGCACGGATCGATTCCGCCTCGGGTAATCCGTGTCTCATCAAACTAGAACGGCCAACACGCGTTGTACTGATACGTAACGCGTATTGGCCGTTTTGCTTTGCCAGCGATTGAATCGGGGCCGCTGTTCGTGCGGGCCGTCTTGATCGATCCCATCTACGATGCGGCCGCCTTACCGTGGGCCGAAAAGCCGTTTGAGCCCTTGGTCCAGCCCCTGGAACAAGCTGTCCGACTTGATTTCCTCGTTCAACTCTTTCATGCCGCGGTCGATCAGTTTCTGCACGGCGTCACCGCCGGCGCGCTTGAGGTTCTCGTCGCTCAGCAGGCTGGCGATAGCTTGCGAGCTCAACCGGCTATTGTCGATTCGCGGGTTACTGAGCGTACCGTGAATTGGGATCTCCAGCCCTTGTTGTTGCAGGCCAGCCAGTGCCGGAACCTTCGCAAACAACTTGGGGGCGTACACGTGCGCGACGATGGCGAGCGACTGGTCCAAGCCCACGGAACCGCGGGTGCTGACTGTCACGTCGTCGAACTCAAGCACCATGTTCTGGTGGTAAACGCGGCCCTCCACCAGGCGGTAATTGATGACCGACTCGCGTTTGAGCCGGGCCACTTCCACCCGCGTCATGCCGCCGGTCTTGCCGCTGGCCAATCGCACGGCGTTGATCGACCCGGCCACCAGATGCAAAAGTGGCCCAGGCGTTACCGTGATATCGTGTACAAACATCCGGCCGGCAATTTCGGCTTCGTTGACGTTGCCTAGCGGGATGCGACACCCGCCGGTATCGAGCGAAAACCGGCCCTGCGGCCTGGTGGCATTGGCCAACAGCGGGGCAACGTACTTCAGCCCCCGGTTGCACATTTCTTCCGTGACTTCCACCTGCTCGAAGAGCATGCCCGGCTCCAGGACAAACACCGGACGCGGGCCGGTCAGCAGCAGCTTGGGCTCGGCCATTACGCGGCCATTGTTGACCGCCAAGTCAAACGGCTTCGCGCCGAGTGTGCCCTGGTACAGGTAGCCCTGGATCTCGCCCGCCCCGGCCCGGAAACCGTAGGCCTCGATCGCCGTCCAATCGAGCGTGGTGGCGGCGCTCCACTGCAAGAGCGGCTTGTCGGCCGGCATACGAGCGGGCGTTACATTTTGTCCTGGTAGGTTCCGCAGCGGACCGGCCAGTTGGAACGGCCGCGGACGCCGCACCAGAGCAAGCCTGACACCATCGCCCAGGTACGTCCGCAGCAGCGGCAGCATCGACTCGTAGTCGTAATCGACGCTGCCAGTCAGTTCGAGCATCGCCTGTTGCGTAACGCCGCTGACCGTTCCTTGTCCTTGCAGCCGCAACGAACGGCTATCGACTTGGATCCGGTCGATCTGCACGGCGTCGCGCTGGCTGTCGTAGCGAGCCAGCGAAGCTACCGTGACGGAAGGCTCGCTCCAGTTCCAGTCCGCGCCGACCGCCTTGGCGTTCTTCCACACCAGCTGCACATCGTATTGGCTGCGGCGGTTAGCCTGCGTGACCCGAGCCGTGGCGTTCACCGTGCCCGACACCTGATACTGCGCCAGCGCGGAGTGCCAGGGCCGCAGCTTAGTCAGGTCGCCCGCAATCGACACCGTGCCGACAAAGATCGGCGTGCCTTGCAGTGGCAGGTCGAGCACGGCTTCGCGAGCATCCAGCGAGAACGTGCTCGCCGCCAGTGCCAGTTGGCTGATCTCCGCCCGGCGTACCGCCTGGTTCCACGAACCATCGATGGCGATTTGCACCTGCGGATCCCGGATGCTGAAGTCGCCCCGGCGAACGCTGAGGTTATCGATAATCGCCCGCGTTTGCCGCAGCGTGACAAAGTCCTTCGAGGCGGTGCCGAAGGCCGACATCCGCAGGAAGCCCTGCACCGAAGCGTCCCGGATCGGGCCCGTTAGCGGTTCGAGCCGAGCCAGCAGTTGCGGAATGTCGCCCTCCAGGTCCAGCCGCAGAGGCCAGGCGGCGGTCGCCTGCACGCGTGGCACAGCCTCGAGCAGCGTGGCTTTGAGCCGCTCGGAACCGCTTTCGACGCGCAGCACGCCCGACTGCAGGCTCCGCAGCTTCAGCTCGTTGTCGATGGAGCCGGTCGCTTTTACCAGGGCCAACAGTTGCGGCTCGCGCCAAGCCGGCTTCCCGGGCAGCGTGAACTCAAAGTTGCGAATATGGCACTCGTACTGGCCGTCGAACGATCCGTCGGACTGCCGTTCCCAATGCAGATAGCTCCAGCCGTCGCCACCGAACCGGCACTGCCCCAGATCCACGAACCGGTTTAACTCGGCCGTCAGGCGGTCCAGGTCGTGCTCGGCCGCCACAGCGAACGAGCGCAACGTGCCTTCGGCGTCAAGCGTGAGAAAGTCCGATTCGCAGTGCAGCAGATCGACCGCAATGCCGGCGGAGGTTTCGCGGGCGGCCAGCTCCATGCGGATCGGATGATCCCACACGATCCGCTGCCCGGCGTTGAAACCGGTCAGGTTGGTCGTCACCACCTTGGCGTGCCAGGTCATGCCGCTCTCGGTCAGGCGGTGCGTCAGGTTCGCCTGCACGTTGCCAGATTCGATCTGGGTGCCGGGCCGGATGCGCAACGTATCGGGCAGCACCCGGGCAAGCTGGGCCAGGTTGATGCGGGCGATCACGTCGTACTCATGTGACCGTAGCGCCTGCAACACGGCCTGCCAGTCGAAGGTGATGGGAAACTCAATCCGCCCACCAAACTGCAGATCGCCTACTTCGCTGAAGGCATTGAACTCCTGCACGATGATGCGGTCGCCCTGACGATAGAGCTGGCAGGGCACCTGCAATTGCGCGAACCGCAACGTATCGCGGCCCAGGAGCGGATCGCGGATCGCCAACTGCGTCGCCCGCATCTCACCGGTCAGAGCAGCGGTAGGCAGACCGGCTTCTTCGCCCCAGTGGAAGGTGTTGCTGCCGCTGAGCCAACCGGCCACCTCCAGCCCTGGCCGCCACCGGCGGATCAGCGGATGCAGCAGTTGCAGCGGCAGGCTGTCAGCATGGACGGTCAGTTGGCCAAATGGCGGCGTGGCCGCCGAATCGCCGAGCGTGGTTTCAAAATGAATCGCGAACTGAGTGGCTCGATCCGGCTGCATCACGCTGCCCGAGGCTTCCATCTGCAAGGGCGGCAAACCATCGGGATTCAAGCGGATCTTGCCTTTGACATTGTCGATGCGCCACCGGGCCTGGGTCACCGGGTCGTCGATCATGATCGCCCCATCGCTCACGTTGATGGTGGCGTTGGGCACCGGAAGGTTGGTCGGCCTGTCCAGGTAGCGGGCAAGCAGAGCTTCAAGGTTGGTGTCGCGCTGCGCGCACTTGATGTGTAGCTGCGGCGATTGAACATCAACCTGGCCGTAGTTGTCTTCCGCCGTGAGCAGCGTGAGCAACGTGCTCTGCAATGTGACCGACTTGGCGGCCGCGATGAGGCTGCCATCGACCTCGCGAATTTCCACGTCGGAGAGCACCACCGGCGAGAACCAGCCCAGAGATGCGCTGCCGGCGGTCACGGTGCCGTTGAGGTCGCTGCACACCGAGCCCAAGATCATGTTGCGCAGCGGCGTATGGGCAGCGATCATGGGCGCAGCCCAAGCCAGCAATACCAGCCCGCCGACCAGCAGAATCAACCGTTGCCAGCGGCCGCCGCGCCAACGGCGGCGGGGCGTGTAACCGATCTCGCGGTCGCGCTCGGCGGCATCGCGCCAAGTACGGGTTCGACGCCGGAGTCGGGTCGGGGTACGCATCGCGGTCATCCTTGACGTTGGTGCTACCTGCCGCCTGCCCCTTGGGGCGCAAGCGACATGCAAGGGCTGGTCGGACGTTTCGTTCGGCTGGGCGGCGCACGCGGCCCCGCTCAGCAGACTGGCAGAATCAGCAAAATGCGAGATCTGGGGAATGCATCAGCCGACTCAGGGAGGGCAACTCTGCCTCTGTGGCTACAGGTGGGCGACGATTCTACCCACACCCCCATTGGCCTCCTAGGGCAGTGGGGCGACCAGCGTTAAAATAGGAAAGACACCGCAACTCGCCACAATACGCACACGGTGGCCGTTTGAAACGGTCGCCGCAAACGCGGCGAGCTGGGGCGAATCCGTGTGTTACACTTACGCATCCAAGCGCGGGGGCTATAACCGTCGGACCGTGGGCCACATGCGGCCAACGAGGTTGCCCTCGCTAGCATCACCGATGTAAATAACAGCGGCGGCTAGCTTTAGATTGATTGCTGGCGGATGCCGGCGACCGCGACGCCAACCATTACGGCAGCATCCGAGGGGCATCTGGCTCGGTGCGTAACCAATTACTGGTGCTGGACTTGACACCAGGGGCCAGTTAGGGGCTTCACCACCTTGGGCGGTGTTTTCCCACGGCCCGCCTTTTGCTAACGTATGGGCCAAGCCTTCGCTGCTGCCTGCCCCCACCGCCGTGGCAGGTTCCGTTCGTGCCTGGTCAACGGGCGGCCCGGCAAGACAGGAGGTTCACCGTGAAAATTCTCTTGGCCAGCAGCGAAGTTGTGCCGTTTGCCAAAACAGGCGGCCTGGGCGACGTTTGCGCCGCCTTGCCGGCCGAACTGGCCCGGCAAGGGGTCGACGTTTCTGTCATCCTGCCGGCTTACCGCCAGGCCTTCGAATGCGGCCAGCCGATCCGTTCAACCGGCGTGCGCGTCGAGATCCCGATTGGCAACAAGCGCGTGCGCGGCGAATACCTCCGCAGCGAGCTGCCGGGCACCAACGTCCCCGTTTACCTGGTTCGCCAAGACGAGTACTACGACCGGCCCGGCCTATACCAGCAGAACGGCGAAGATTACATCGATAACTGCGAGCGGTTTGTCTTCTTCTGCCGGGCGGTGATGGAAGCCAACCGCCTGCTCAACCTGCAGACCGATTTGTTCCACTGCAACGATTGGGCAACCGGGCTGATCCCGGCCTACCAGGCGATCGAGTATCGCTGGATTCCAGGCTACGAGCAGATCGCCACGCTGTTCACGATTCACAACCTGGCTTACCAGGGCCACTTTTGGCACTGGGACATGGTGCTGACCGGGCTGGACTGGAAGTACTTCAACTGGCAACAGATGGAGTTCTTCGGCCATCTGAACCTGATGAAGACAGGCTTGGTATTCGCCGATTCGCTCAGCACCGTCAGCCCTCGCTACGCCACCGAGATTCAGTCGCATCCGCAGGGTTGCGGTATGGAAGGCGTGCTCCGCGACCGCAGCGACGTGCTGACCGGCATCCTCAACGGCGTCGATTACTCGATCTGGAACCCGGCCACCGATCCACACCTGCCGGCCAATTACGATGCCCACAACCTGGCGGGCAAAGCCGTCTGCAAAGCAGCCCTGCAGCAAGAACTAGGACTGCCGGTGCAAGCCGATATCCCCGTAGTCGGTTTCGTCGGCCGGTTTGCCGATCAGAAGGGGTTGGACCTGCTGATGACGGTGATCCCGCAGTGGCTGGAATCGTCGCCGCTGCAATGGGTGATCCTCGGCTCAGGCAGCCCGAACTACGAGCAGGAGTTCCGCCGCCTGGCCGCCAAGCATCCCGACCGGCTGTTCGTCCACGTGGGCTTTTCCGAGCCGCTGGCCCACCGCATTGAGGCCGGGGCCGACATGTTCGTCATGCCCAGCTTGTACGAGCCTTGCGGCCTGACCCAGCTATATAGCCTGAAATACGGCACCGTCCCGGTCGTGCGGGCTACCGGCGGCCTCGCCGACACCATCACCGACGCTACGCCGCTGACGCTGCAAGCCGGCACGGCCAATGGCTTCAGCTTTGAAGAATACTCGGCCAGCGCTCTCAATCGCACGCTCCGCCGTGCCTGCGAGTTCTACGCGCAGCCTGAAACATGGTCGCAATTGATGACCACCGGCATGCTGCAAGACTGGTCGTGGGAACGCAGCGCGCGGCAGTATATCGAGCTGTACCAGCGTACCCTGGCACGCGTGCGGCAGGGGGTTTGCACCTGAGCCGTTGCCGATATACCGCGGGGCTTGCAGCCGCGCGCCGGCATGATGGCTTGCCCGACCACCTAAGCTCGTTTTCTCCGAACTCGCTGGGGCAACCATGGATTGGGTTGTTCTGCCCCCCAAACATGGAGGTTGGAACGTGATCGCGATCTCTGCGACCGGTTAGTGCATGCGCTTTAGCTCCCCCCGCACTGGGCACGCCTGCGCGCCGAGCGAGGGTAGCGGTTACGGCTTTGCGCGCACTTCCTAACCGCGCGCAACCGCTTTCGTCGATATTAGGACTACAACCCGCATGCGCCGAATCGCGCAGGATTGCGGATTGTGCGGGCGGCGGCCCAGCACCGCAAGTCTATCCACAGCAATCATTTGCGACGCCGCCATCCCATTATCCCCAGGCGGCAGCGTTGCCGATCGTCAACAAACTTTGCCGAAATGTTGCCTTCGCTCCACACGGTGACATTTCGCAACCTACATTTTCGACAACCCTCTGAATCAACGTGCCGCGAGCGAACCCCTCGCGGCCATCCACCTCCAGCAGTGAGCGGCAAGATGTCCCCTACGATTCGTCTGGTTCTGACGCTGCACAATCATCAGCCAGTGGGCAACTTCGACGGCGTTTGTGAACAGGCTTACCAGGAGAGCTATCGCCCGTTCCTCGACGTGCTGGACGACTACCCCAGCCTGCCGATTTCGTTGCACGTCAGCGGTTCGCTGATGGAATGGCTCGACGCCCATCACCCTGAATACGTCGATCGGCTGGCTTCGCTGGTGGCGGCCGGACGGATCGAGATCGTGGGCGGCGCATTCTACGAAGCCATTCTGCCGATGATCCCGCCGCGTGATCGCGTGGGCCAGATCACCCGTTACACCCAGTGGCTGCAACAGCGGCTGGGCGCCGACGTCCGCGGCATGTGGATCCCCGAGCGTGTTTGGGAACAGAGCCTGGTCAGCGATCTGGCGGCCGCCGGCATCAAGTACACGGTGCTCGACGACTTCCACTTCCGCAACGCCGGCCTGACGCCCGACCAGTTGCACGGCTACTACGTCACCGAGGACAACGGCAACATCGTCTCGGTGTTCCCCGGCAGCGAGCGGCTGCGGTACTTGATTCCGTTTGCGGATCCGCAAGAAACCATCGACTACCTGCGCAGCGTGGCCCAGAGCCACCCCGGCGCCGTGATGGTGTTCGGCGACGACGGCGAAAAGTTCGGCACCTGGCCCGACACGCAGAAGCACGTGTACCAGGACGGCTGGCTGCGTCGGTTCTTCGACGCCCTGGTGGCCAACGCCGACTGGCTCAAGACCACCACGCTGAGCGAAGCCGTCGATCGCGTGGCTCCGCTGGGCAAGGTGTACCTGCCGGATTGCAGCTACCGCGAAATGACCGAGTGGGCGCTGCCGGTGGAACGGCTGCGCGAGTACGAGCGTCTGAAGCACGAGATGGAAGGCGACGACCGCTGGCCGGCGCTGTCGCAGTTCGTGCAGGGCGGCTTCTGGCGGAACTTCAAGGTGAAGTACCCCGAAACCGACGAGATGTACAGCCGGATGCTGATGATCAGCAACCAGTTGCACATCGCTTCGCAGCAGCTTGCCGGCGCCAATAACGGCACTACCATGAACGGCGCTGAGCAGGATGCCGCCCAGGCCCAGGAAGCGCGGCAGTTGCTCGATTACGCCCGCACCGAGCTGTACCGCAGCCAGTGCAACTGCCCGTACTGGCACGGCGCCTTCGGCGGTATCTACCTGCCGCACCTGCGTCATGCGATCTACAACCACCTGATCGCGGCCGAGAACCTGCTGCACAAGGCCCAGGGCCGCACCGGCGCGTTTGTCGAAGCGATCAACGGCGACTTCAACAGCGACGCCCGGCCCGAGGTGATGCTGTCCAACGACAAGTTGGCTGCGTTCTTCTCGCCGGTCCGCGGCGGGCGGATGTACGAACTGGATGTCCGCACGATCTGCCTGAACGTGCTGTCGACGCTGGCTCGGCGTCCCGAGGCCTACCACGACAAGGTGCTGGCCGGCAACCAGGCTGGCAACGACAAGTGCGCGAGCATCCACGACCGCGTGGTGTTCAAGCAGGAAGGGCTCGACCAGCGGATCCACTACGATAACCAACTCCGCAAGAGCCTGGTCGATCACTTCTGGGACAACGACGTGGCGGTGGAGGCCTTGCTCCGTAACGAAGCCATGGAGCGTGGCGACTTTGCCACCGGCAGCTACGAGGCCACCATCCGCCGCAGCCCCGACCGCGTGCAGATCAAGCTGACCCGGCAGGGCAACGCCTGGGGCCATCCGTTGCGGATTACCAAGGCCGTGACGATGGAAGCCGGCAGCCCGGTGCTGAACATCGTGTACCAGCTTGAAGACCTGCCGCAGATGCCGCTGCACTTCGGCGTGGAGTTCAACTTCGCCGGCCTGCCCGCGGGCGCCGACGACCGTTACTTCCGCACCGGCGGCGAGCGGCTGGGCCAACTGGGCCGGATGCTCGACCTGGAGGACGTGCAAGACCTCAGCCTGGTCGACGAGTGGCTGGGCATTGACGTCGGCCTGAGCATCAATCGGCCGTCGCACATCTGGACGTTCCCGATTGAAACCGTCAGCCAGTCGGAAGGCGGCTTCGAGCTGGTCCATCAGTCGGTCGTCGTACAACCGCACTGGCTGGTCGAGCCCGACGCGCAAGGCAAGTGGCGGGTTTCGATGCAACTGCGGCTCGATACCTCGATGGCCGAAAGCCGGATGGGCATCTCGCAGCATCAGCCCGAAGCCTTGGCGGTGATGTAACAACCAGGCAAGCGGCCAGGTGTCCGCAAGCCGGGTAACCAACCGCCCACACCCATGAAATGAAAAGAAGCGGCCGGTATCGGAACCACGCCGATACCGGCCGCTTGATTCTTTAAGGCACTTGGCCGGCGATACTTAAAGTCGCACGCTTCAGCCATCGCCCATGCAACTTGCTACTTGCTGAACATCGGGTCGTTGGGATTACCGCGCGAGAGCAGGTACGCCAACAGATCCAGCACTTCGTCCTGGTTCAGCGGTTTGAGCAGATCCTTGGGCATCAGCGACACGTTGGACGGCACCATCTCGTCGATGTCGTCCTTGGCGATTTCCACCACCTGCGTGATGTCCTCGGGGTTGGTGAGCACGACGATCTTCTTGCCGTCATCGCTCGCCACCCGGCCGGTGACCTGCATGCCCGAAGCCGTCAGGATGGTGTGTGCCCGATACTGGTCGGAGATGACCTTGCTGGGCTCGATGATCGCTTCGCCCAAGTCCTTGATGCCGAAGCGGCCGGCCGTGTTGGTCAGGTCGGGGCCGGTCGCGCCGCCGTCACCGCCAAAGCGGTGGCAGACCACGCACCGAGCGGCCGCGTAAGCCCGGCGGCCAGCCTCGAAGTTGCGGCCCTTCAACCCGTTCTCAGCCAGACGCAGCAGATCGCTCACCGTCCAGTCGCGGCCGGGCCCGATCGGGGCAGGCAGTTCTTCCTTCTTCACCGTGACCGGCACTAGCGACTCAAGGGCTTTGCGTTCGGCCTCCGAGGCATTGGCCAAGGCTTCCGCGCGAATGTTGTCGATGAAGCCCTGGAAGCTGGCGCCGCCGCTCTTGCTCCGCTGGCTATCGAGCAGTTGCAGGAACTCGCGACGTTGCTCCAGCGTCCAGCCGTACCGCACGTTCCGCAGGCAGAACGCGTAGTGAATCAACTGCTGGTTGGGCTGGTTGGCCAGCATTTGGGCGATGGTGCCGCCATAGCCGGGGTTACGGGCCAGAAGCTCGCTGATCTCGGCGTCGCTAGGCTCGTGCGGCCGCCGCATCAGCTCCAGCGTTTTGCTGACCACCGTGGGGCTCTTGAGATACACTAACAGTTGGCACAGCTCGCGATTCACGTAGTCCGAGTCGGAGGGATAGAAGGCGTCCAGCTTGGTCACCAGACGGGCCGCCGTAGCCGCATCGGGCTCACCCAACCGGATGAAGATCAACGAGTACGCCCGGAGCAGATCGAGCTGCTGCGTTTCGCTCAGCTTGCCGAAGTCGAGCTTGTCGAGCGCGGCCAGCAGCTTGCCTTGCATCTCGGGGCTGCCTTGCCGGGCCAGAGCCACCGCAGCTGTAATCAGCGCCGTGGGGTTCTGTTCGGCCAACACGCGGGATTCCCACAACGATACCGGTTGGTGCTCCAGAGCTATGCGGGCGGCGTAACGAATGAACCGGTCGTTGTGCAACAGGTTCGGCCATGCCAGTTCGATGGCCTTGGCCGGATCGTCCACCTTCTGGTGATAGGCTTCCAGGGCGTGCCGCAGCTTGCGCAGCTCGGCTCCCACAGCATCGTGGGCATCGACCGGCGCGGTCGATTCGTTGCCTTCGTACACGACGCGGAACAGTTCAGACTGCGTGCCGCGCCCACCAATCGTGAAGTACAACGCGCCATCGGGGCCAATGGCCACGTCGGTCAGCGGCAGCGGCGTGCGCGAAACAAACTCCTCCTTCACCGCCCGGTACGTGGCCCCCTCAGGCTGAAGGTGCAGGGCGTAGATCGTGCCGAACGTCCAGTCGAGGATGAAGAGGGCCTTCTGGTAAGCCGCCGGGAACTTGGCGCCGTAGCCAAAGGTCACGCCCACCGGCGAACCGGGCCCGATGTCCACCATCGCCGGCAGGCTGTCGACGTAGTACGACGGCCACTTGCCGGTGCCCGACCGCCAGCCGAACTCGCTGCCGCTCACGGCGTGCATCACGCGGGTGGGCCGGTACCAGGGCGAGCCCATATCCCATTCCATGTCGGAATCGTAGGCGAACAGCTCGCCGTCGGCGTTGAAGGCCACCGAGTACGCGTTCCGGTAGCCGGCGCTGATCAGCTCCCAGTTCTTGCCATCGGGATCAACCTTGGCGATCCAGCCACCGGGCGCCAAACGGCCGCGAGCGTGGCCGCGGGCATCCCACTGCCGCGGCAGCAACAGATCCTCGCCCCAGTTGGCCGGCAGCCGCGTGGACGAGAACTCCGTAGGATCGGTGTGGTTGCCGCACACGATATAGATCGACTTGCCATCCGGCGAGAGCCGCAGAGCGTGCGGACCATGTTCGCCGCCGCCTTGGATGGCGCGCAGCTTGACCACTTCGTCGAACTGGTCATCGCCGTCAGTATCGCGGACGCGGTACAAGCCGCTGCCCGGCCCACCGTTCACAGAGACATACAAGCTATCGAAGGCATACAGCAGGCCCTGGGCGGCGCTGATGTTGACGTCGAGTTTCTCGACGATCGTTTCGCCACCGCTGCCCGGCGCCGGCGGGGTGATGCGGCACAGGCCCAGGTTGCCCTGGTCGCTGGCGATCAGCCGGCCCTTGTTATCGAAGGTAATGGCGACCCAGGAACCCAGTTGTTCCTTAGGCACCGTAAAGAGCTTCTCGACCTTGAAGCCCGGCAGCACGTTGAACTCATCGCGATTTACCGTGGGCAGGACCGCGCGCGTGTCCTTGGCGAACACATCGCCCCAGGGCGACGCGCCGAGCTTGGCGATCGTTTTCACCGGCTTGCCGCCGGCTGCGCCACGTTTCTCAGCAACTTGCCAGGAGTCGTCGCTGACGATGAATTGATCGTACTGTCCGTCGCGGCCGCCCATCGCCATCCGCAGGATAAACCCCGCCGGGCCTCCCTGATTGGCCACCTCGGCCTCCAGGACGTTGACGCCCCGCTTGATCTGCCGATCAAGATTCACGCGGACGGGCTGGCCCCAATTGGAGCCTTCGGCAATCTTTTTGCCGTTGAGGTACAGCGTGAACACGTTGTCGCACGAAGCCTGAAGCTCCGCCCGGACGGCTCCGCCTTCAAACTCGCGCCGCAGGACGTACTTGGCATTGGCATCAGGTCCCCAAATCCACTGGGGTGTCGGTCCGCCGGCGGGGAAAGCCAACTGCGCTGGTTTGCTGGCGGCAGGCTTCTGCGCGTCGCCCGATGATTCGCGAACTCGGGCAGGTTGCACTTCAACCGTCTGACGGAAAATCTTCTGCGGCGCGGCATCCTGGGCATCGGCCGTGGCCGCAGTTACCCCTAGTCCCAGCCCCAATGTGAGCAACCAACGGCCCCAACGGCTACTTGTCCAACTTGCAACCTGCGGCATTGCGTAGGCTTCCAATAGGTTTGGTTTCAAAAGCTTCCTGACTTTTCAGCGGCTTACCGGCCCAACCGAAAGCCACGTTTGAGACGGGTCAATCACGGCAGCAGCGGCCAAGCCCCACCGTGTAGGGAGATTCGGCGAGGCGGCCGGCACAACCGTGGTTTCCAATGTAATCAGTTCATTTGCCCGAAACCACCAGAACGCTTTCGACGTTATCATCCGGGGGGCATGCAGTTAGAACACGTCGTTCCGCGCGTATGCGCCCCCGCGCAGGGCGTCTACACTTGAATTGGCACGTCGTCCCCTGGCTGGAGTTCTTGGCATGCTCGACTTCGAAAAACTGGGCGCGTTCTACCTGGGACGCGAGTTCGACCTGGCGACACGGCAACTGCGCGACGACTTGGTGCTGTACGATTCCAAGGACCTGACCACTCACGCCGTTTGCGTGGGCATGACCGGCAGCGGCAAGACGGGCCTCTGCCTGAGCCTGCTGGAAGAAGCAGCCATCGACGGCGTGCCGGCCATCGCCATCGATCCCAAGGGCGACTTGGGCAACCTGTTGCTCGCCTTCCCGGAACTGAGGCCCGAGGATTTCTTGCCGTGGATTGATCCGTCCGCCGCAGCCCGCGCTGGCCAGACACCGGAAGAGTACGCGGCCGAGACGGCACGCCGCTGGCGGGCAGGACTTGCCCAGTGGGGACAACAGCCGGACCGGATCGCGCGCTACCGCGAATCGGCCGACATTGCCATCTACACGCCCGGCAGCAGTGCGGGGCTGCAGCTTACGCCGCTGCGTTCATTCGACGCGCCGCCCCCCGCCATCCGCGATGACAACGACCTGCTCCGCGAACGCATCACCTCGGCCGTGTCGGGCCTGCTGGGGCTGATTGGCATCAATCCTGATCCGGTCCGCAGCCGGGAACACATCCTGCTCTCCAACCTGCTGGCCCTCGCCTGGCAGCAGGGCCGCAGCCTGTCGATCGCCGACCTGATCCGCGAAGTCCAGACGCCGCCGATCAGTACCGTGGGCGTAGTCGATCTGGAAACATTCTTCCCGACCAAGGATCGCGCGGCCCTGGCGCTGTCGCTGAATAACCTGCTGGCCTCGCCCACGTTCGCCGGGTGGATGACAGGAGAACCGCTCGATATCCAGCGGCTGCTGTACACCAGCACCGGTCAGCCGCGCCTCTCGATCATTTCAATCGCGCACTTGTCCGATGCCGAGCGGATGTTCTTCGTGACCTTGCTGCTCAACGAAGTGCTCGCCTGGGTGCGGACCCAAGCCGGCACGTCGAGCCTGCGGGCCCTGCTGTACATGGACGAAATCCAGGGCTACTTCCCGCCGGTTGCCAATCCGCCGTCCAAGATGCCGATGTTGACGCTGCTCAAACAGGCGCGTGCTTTTGGGCTGGGCGTGGTGCTGGCCACGCAGAACCCGGTGGACCTCGACTACAAAGGCCTCTCCAATACCGGCACCTGGTTCATCGGTCGGTTGCAGACCGAACGCGACAAGGCTCGCGTGCTCGAGGGGCTCGAGGGCGCGTCGGCCCAGGCCGGCGCCGCCTTCAACCGGCAAGAGATGGAGCAAACGCTCGCAGCGCTCGGCCAGCGGGTGTTCCTGATGAACAATGTCCACGAAGATCGGCCCGTGATCTTCCAAACACGCTGGGCATTGTCGTACCTGCGCGGCCCACTTACGCGGAACCAGATTCGCGAACTGACCGAGCAACGTTTGAAACAGTTGGGCACGCAGACGGCGGCAGCCGCGCCGACGTCACCGGCCAGCGGCGCTGCCGCCGCGAACGAAGCCCCCGAGCCCACCGACGTGCTGTTGCCTGACGACCTGTTTGCCGATACCCGCAAGGGGCCAGACACCGTGGGCAGTGTTACCGTCGCCCCACAGGCAACGTCCCCTGCAGCTACATCGCAGCCCGCCTTTTCGGCCGCACGCCCTCGGGCGTGCGGCCGATCCTGCCGCCGGAAGCAGGTGAGTGTTTCCTCGCTGCGGCTCAAACCGGCGGAAAGGCCGCGTACCGTGCCGGTCTTCTTGCCAAAGCCCGGGTGCATTACGTCAACGCCACCAACCAGATCGACCACTGGGAGGAATTGACGCTGCTGCGTCCCTTGCCCGGCAGTGAGCTGCCCGATGCGCTCTGGGACGAAGCCCGGGCCTTGGAACCTGACAAGGTGCAGTTAACCGACCAGCCGGTCGCCGGTGCAACGTTCGAATCACCGCCGGCGGAAACGCTGCGGGCCAAGGGCTACAGCACGTTCGCAACAAAGCTGAAGGACTATCTCTACCAGAGTCGCACGTTGACGGTCCTGCGATCCAACGACTTGAAGCTGACCTCGCAGCCCGGCGAGAGCGAGCGAGACTTCCGCGCTCGGGCGTCT
>CALBRZ010000086.1 GCA_937927735.1 uncultured Planctomycetales bacterium | reverse complement strand
CCCCCAGCCACAGACTTCCAACAACAAGACATGCGTCCCGAAGTGTACGGCACGCGGCAACCGAACAGAAGACTTTGCATCCCATCCCCGTGTGATGCGTCACGCGCCTGCCGCGCCACACGAGGTTAAAATGGCGCAATCCCCATAACCATCCACGCGGCGCAACGGCCCGGCCGGCGCTGGACGGTGCCCGACGAATCCACAAGGAGCGGTTCTGATGGTCGATCGCCTACTACTTACCGACGAAGAGTGGAAACAGCGTCTCACGCCAGAACAGTACCTGGTGCTGCGCAAGCACGGTATGGAACCGCCCTGGCAAGGCTGCTTCGTCGGCACCAAGGAGCCCGGCACCTACGTGTGCGCCGCCTGCGGCAATCCGCTGTTCAAGTCGGGCGAGAAATTTGAGTCGGGCACCGGATGGCCATCGTTCACCCAGCCCATCGCGCCCGATGCCGTGAGCGAGCACATCGACCGCTCGCACGGCATGATTCGTACCGAGGTCCGCTGTGCCCGCTGCGACAGCCACCTGGGTCACGTCTTTCCCGATGGCCCGCCGCCTACCGGCCTGCGCTACTGCATGAACTCGGTGGCCATGAAACATGTGCCCGAGGGCCAGCCGATTGAATTGGTCACCAAGTAGGCCCTGCCGCGTGGACGGTGAACGAGGTGCCGACGCATCCCTTCGTACAGCGTACGGCAGGCACACCGACCACAAACCGGCAAGCGCCCCTTGCAGCGACCGCGTGCGTCGTTACCCCACCGGGCCCGCCATCCCGCCGGTGAATTGTTCGTCGACCGCGGCGTGGCCCGTCAGCACCTCGGCCTTGTAGCCACCCTTGGCGCGGAAGTAGAGGATCAACAGCACGTAGCACACGAACATGATGCAGGGCAGGATGGCGATCTTGGCCAGCGCCGCCTGCTTCGATTCGCGTTCGACGGTCCTGATCGTTTCCAGTTCCTGCCTGGCTTTGTCGTACTCGGCCTGCCGGTCGGCTGGAACCTCGGCCGCCACCTTTGCATCGAACTGGCTCATGTAGTCCGGCGCCACACGCATTTCTTCGAGCTTGGCATCCACCGCACGCAGTGCCGCTAGGGCCTGATCGGTCCGCGCCACACGTTCCTTCACGCGCAGCTCGTCGACCACCTTTTTCTGCTGTGCCAGGGCTTCCTCGGCAGCCGCCACGGCAGGTTCTTTTGCCGCTGCGGCACCGGCCTCGGCCTTGGGCGCGGCCGCCTTGGCGTTCTCAAGCTCCACCTCCAAAGCAAGCAGCCGGCCTTCGGCCTGGGTTAGTGCGGCCCGCGCGTCGCCCAGTGGCTGGTAGGCCTGCTGCTCTTGCGGCGGGAGCGTCTCCAGAGCGCTTTGGAACTCCTGGGCACGGACCGCTTCGATGGGCTGTTCGACTTCCGCCTTGAGTGCCCGGAAGCGGACATTGTTCAACGCATCGTACTTGAGAAACGCCCAGGCCTTTTGTTCCACGTACTCGGGCGCGATCTGCGGAGCCGCTTTCTCCAAACCGGCAACCAGGCCCGTGTCCTGCACATACCCGATCAGCGGCGCTCCCAAGATGCCGGCGGACAGCATGCCCACACCTGCGATTGAGTTGAGTGTGAGCGCGCCGCCCTTGGGGAAGCGTTCGGCGACAACCCCCAGCGTAGTCGGCCAGAAGAACGTCTTGCCGATGCCGTAGCACGTGGCCGCGGCAAACACCAAGGCCAGCGTCTTGGCGTTGGACAGCCAGAACAGGCCCGTTGCGGCAATCGCGGCACACACGCACAGCAGGCCCAGCGGGGAGATCCGATGCACAATCGGCCCGGCAAAGAACCGTAGCACGAACATGATGGCCGAGGTGTAGATCAATACCCAGGGCCCGTACTTGGCGGCCGCGGCTCCGTCCTCACCGCCAGCCAGGATTTCCTCCATCAGTTTGGCGATCCAGCTATCGGTGCCCAGCTCGGTGATGGCCAGCGGAACCATGATCAACATCAGGAACACAAAGATCGGCTGGCCCAAGGTACGTATCTGCGTGGCAAATAGCAGTGTCGCACCGATGATGATGGTGGGAATGGCCCATTGCGGCAGGATGATGTTCCACACCTGCAAGGTCTGGCTGGTACCGATCACCAGCATCGTGGCCACCACCAAGAAGCCGGCAATGCCGAACTCGCTGAGCATTTCCTTGTACGAAACGCCGGCCGACACGCGCTCGCTGACCGGGAACTTCACGCCAAGGAGCAGGATGCCGTACAGCAGTGTGGGGATCAGCACCAGGCCCACTTTCCATTGCCACATCTGGCCCGGCAAGTCGAAGAACGTATCGTTGCGGCCCATCATGATGGTGAGCACACCGCCCAGCACCAGGCCGCCCGGCCAACCGGCATGCAGAATATTCAGCCAGTGGGTCTTGTTGTCGGAGTACACCGTGGCAACCACCGGGTTAATTACGGCTTCGACCGCGCCATTGCCCAGCGCGAAGATAAAGGTCGCCAGGTAGAAGGTTCCGTAGCTGTCGGCCGTAATCGTGAGCCAGGCGGATAGCACGTGACAGACAAAAGCAAACACCATCGTCCGCCCATAGCCCAACCGGTCGATCACCAGGCTGAACAGAATGATCGAGATGGCAAACGGCGCCAGCCCGGCCCCGAAGATGTTGCCGACCTCGGTTTCGGTGAACCCGTACTGCCGCTGCCAGTCGCCCAGGATCAGCGACCGGATGACAAACCCAAACGCCGTGGCGATCAGCGAGATAAAGCAGCCCAGGAACAACCGGCCGCGATTGGGATAAGCAAGGTGGGCAGTCGACATGGAAAGCAACCCTTGCAGGGTGGATGGGTGCGTCGAACCAGAGAACGTGCGAAAGAACCCGCCGCCAAGAAACGCGCGCCGGTGGGTCGTGCTAGCCTCGGCGTCGCATTCGCGCCGCAGGCAAGTCATTTCCCCCCACAAGCCTGCCATGCGCGCCGCGAGTGCCTGCCCCCCACTGCTTGCTAGCAAGCCGGAGTATACCGGCTGCGAGAGCGAAGCAAACCGAATTGGGGGGCTTGCTAGCGTCGCTTCGGCGCCGCCCCGTATGGCACACCGGCGTACCGGCTCGTATCCCGGCTTCCTGCTCACTTGCACATTCACGGTGTCCATGCGGCCAATGACGGCAATGCCAGCATTGAAGTCACCCGCAGCGCGCGGGCGCGATTGACGCATTTGCCCCCCCTTCATACGATGCCCGGCCTTTTTGCGCGCTGACAATCCAACACAGCCGGAAATACGCCTATCAGCACGAGGTTGACCACATTCCGTAACTGGCTGGTTCGCGCGACCGTCGCCGTGCTGCTGCTGGCAATGGCGGCCTACATTTACGTCACCCAGCGGATGCACGAAGAAGTCCGCCTGGCGGTCGAGCAACACCTGGCCGAGAAGTTCCCGCAACTGAGCGTGCGGGTACATCGTGCGCGGATTGCCGAAGGTGAAGGCATCCACGTCACCGGGGTCACGCTGCGCTTGCCCGACGTCGCAGGCTCGGCCGGCGAGGTCGCGTACATCGACGAAGTCAACGTCGCCTGCGACATCCACTGGCAGAAGCTGCTGGCGGGCGAACCACCGCAAATCAACGGCTTTATCCTCTACCGGCCGCGTTTGCGGCTGCTGCGGTTCCGCGATGGCACGTGGAACTTCGACCGCCTCATCGCCTCCGACGACCAGGATCGAATCGACCACCTGGTCGACGGCCGGCTGGAAAACGCCACCATTGAAGTGGTCGACATGGTCAAGTCGCCGCCCAGTCTATACACAGTGCGTGACTTGAACCTCACCGTGCGCCGCGCGCTGCTGCCCACCCAACCCCAGCCGATCCCCTCGCAGCCAGGCCAAGCGCCCAGCGTGGGCACATCGCGTCCCCTGGACAAGGTGGCGGTAGCGGTCGCTGGCTCGCACAACGCGGGCCAGGTGCACCTGACCTCGACCGCCACGCACGAACCGCCGGCGGCGCCCAACCAGCCGCAGCCAAGCGCCGCGCCCGCCGCATCGAGCATCATCGAGATCTACGGCCACAGCCTGGGCGATCACCTGCGGCGGATGGATCTGCGTGGCGCGCTGGACCTGGCCACTGGCCGCTGGAGCCTCACGGCCAATATCGCCGGCTTGGATATCTCGCCGGAGCTGCACGCCGCGCTGCCCTCGTGCATTTGTCAGCAGATTGGCGATTTGCCGCTGCGGGCCAAGAGTAGCGCACACATTAGCGTTGGCTACGATCCCAACCGCGCACAGCCTTGGAAGTTCCAGGCCGATGTCTCCATCACCGAAGGCCGCATCGACGATCACCGGCTGCCCTACCCGCTCTCGGACCTTAAGGCCCGGTTGCACGTAAGCGACCAGCGGTTGGTGGTCGAGGAACTGTCGGCCAGTTATCAGCAGACCTCACTCAAGGCGGCCATGGTCCGGCACGGCTGGCACGACAACTCGCCGTGCGAGATCCGGCTGGAAGGCCGCCAGGTGCTCCTGGATCCCAAGCTGACGCAAACCTTCCCCGACCTGGCCGAGGTCTGGGGATGGCTGCTGCCCACCGGCCAGATCGATATCGACGCCACGCTGCGTTATGACGGCCACACCTGGCACCCGCAGGTCACGCTGACCGCGTTGGACTGCTCATTCGCGTACGACGAGTTCCCCTATCGCTTCCAGCGGACCACCGGCACCATTGCCGTCGACGGCAAGCGGTGGACCATGAACCTGACATGCCACGCCGGCGCCGTGCCCGTCCGCTTGCAGGGTAGCCTGCACGGCTTTGGCGACGAATGCGTTGGCTGGGTGGAGGCCGTGGGGCATCCGCTCCAGGTCGACCAGGAACTCATTGCCGCCATTCCCGAGGAAGCCCGGCACATCGTGGCCGCGTTCCAGCCGTCGGGCCAGGTGAGCGTGTATGCCCGCTTCTGGCGCGACACGCCCACCGACATCACCCATCAGCACCTGCGGATCGGCATCCTGCGCGGCAGCTTCACACACCGCAGCATTCCCTACCGCATTGAAAACGTGCAGGGAGTGGTCGAGGCGATGGACGACCGCTGGGAGTTCCGCGACCTGGTCGGCACCAACGATACGGGCATGATCTCAGGACATGGCGCGCTGGTGCCCACGCCGGCTGGGCCGGAATTGACGTTGTACCTGCAAGGCGACGGCGTGCCGCTCGATGAAGAACTGTGCGATGCCCTGCCGGCCCACGCGGCCCGCATGTGGCGTGAGCTGCAGCCCAAGGGCGCCGTACACTTCCGGGCGGTGCTGCGCTGCTCACCCGGCGATCCGCAGCCCCGGCTGTGGATGCGCGTAGAACCTGCCAAAGACACGGTATCGCTCGAGCCGGTATGCTTCCCGCTGCGGCTGGAGAAAATTAACGGCTCGGTGGTGTACGACGGCAACGAAGTGGTCATCGAATCGCTGCATGCCGAGCACGGCAACCTGGTGGTCACCACGCGAGGCCACTGGCGGCCCACGCCCGACGGCGGCGGCGAACTGGTGTTGCGCGACTTTAGCGCCGACCGCGTGCGTTTCAATCGCGACCTGCTTAAGGCCCTGCCCGACCGGCTGCGGCAAGCACTCACGGAGCTGAAGCCCTCGGGGGCGATCAACGTGCATGGCACGCTCGGCTTTGCTCGCGGACCTGATCCCGATGCCCCCATTGATGCCGACTGGGATTTGAATCTCAACTTCCACGGCAACAGCATCGAGCCGGGCGTGCGGCTGGAGAACCTGTTCGGCGCCGTGCGGCTCAAGGGCAGTTACCGCGCCGGCAGCGTGCGCTGCCAGGGCACGCTCGCCCTGAACAACCTGGAGTTCCACGGCCTGCAGCTCACCGACATTCGCGGGCCGCTGTGGGTACACGATGCCGGCGTATGGCTGGGCTCGCCCACCGCCAAGTCGATCAATCCCGTGCAGTTTGAACACGTGACCGCCCGGATGTACGGCGGCCTGCTGCTGGCCGATGGCTGGGTCGAACCGCGCGGCGACCAAACCCGCTATGTGCTCCGGGCGGAACTGCGCGAACTGGACCTGCAACAGTTCGGCCGCGATGCGGTCACCGGCGTGAGCGATTTCACCGGCAAGATCAGCGCCCAGGGGCGGCTCTCCGGCACATCCGAAGGTATCCGCAGCCTGCGTGGTGAAGGCACCCTGCAACTGCGCGACGCCGACATCTACCAACTGCCGCAAATGGTCGCACTGCTCAAAGTGCTGCGACTCAAGAAGCCCAATAACACGGCTTTCACGCAAAGCGATGTGACCTTCCACATCGAAGGCGACCACATCTACCTGGACCGCATCGTGTTCGAAGGCGACGCCGTATCGCTCGAAGGCCAAGGCGAACTGGGCTTCAATCGCGATATCCGCCTGGCATTTCGGGCAACTGTCGCCCAGGGCGAACGGTGGCTGCCGGTGTTCCGCGAGGTGCTCAAGGGCGCCGCCCAGCAGATTGTGCAAATCCACGTGGGAGGCACGCTCGATAAGCCAGAATTCCGTAACGAACCGTTCCCCGGCGTCGGCAAAGCGCTCAAGCAGTTGCAGGACACCGCGCGACCGTTGCCGCAACTACCCTCCAATGCCGACCGCCGGGGCGAGCTGTTCCGCGGCACACGCCGCCGGTGATGCGGGGCGATGAACACCGCAAACCGCCTCGCTGCGTGAACCTCTAGCCCTCGCCGGGCCACCTTAATAAGAGGGGGGGACACCGAGGTAGGGCAAGCGGTAGGCTCTGGCGTTGTTTAGACTTACGGCACGCGGCCACGATTCACCCGAGCACGCCTGGCACGCTGCGGCGTGCCCTCCGACAGCGTTCTTTCAGCCGGCATGGGGGATGACCTGTTTGCGGGCAGCACAAGGGGGCGATACGCTGGAGCATACCGAGGTGATTGCTGCGTGGCGTCCCCTGCTCGTCGCCGGCTCGCCCCCCCGAGTGCGAGGTGCCCGCCGGTGCGAAGTGCGGACAAGCCCCTTGGCTAACGGCGCCCAAGTCAATACACTACAAAGCTTTCGAGGCTGTAGCTCAGTCGGCAGAGCAACGGACTTTTAATCCGTAGGTCCTGGGTTCGAGTCCCAGCAGCCTCACTTCTGCTCTGCCCGAGGAATTCGCGGTTTTCCCGCTGTTTTTCGCACTTTCTGGCGATGGCTTGCCCGAGGCTTTCATTGCATCGG
>CALBRZ010000085.1 GCA_937927735.1 uncultured Planctomycetales bacterium | reverse complement strand
TAAGGCCTCCAGGCACTTAAGCGTCAGCCACGTGGAGTGCCTCTCCCGTTTCCTCACCAAGATGCCAGCCCGACCGCCGCGGTTGCGCCCTGTGCGCATATTCTTCCACGCGGCCGGTCCCACCGTTCTGCCGTGAGAACGGCGTGCCATCTTCTCTGCGGAAACACCGATTTCCTGGCGTGCCTCACATGCTCCGAAAGCTGGCGACGCAGCTTCGGCAAAACCAACGCGGGCAAGGTGTAACAGCCTTGGCCTGCCCCGCAGGGCGATCATTCGACGTTCGCCCTGCTTTCCGCGGTCGCCGCGTGACGATATAGATGGCGGCTGGCCGCATGCCCGGGCAGCACTCGTAACTGCCGGGCTTTCAATAACTTCCCGCCGGTCGCACCGCTTGCTGCCAACGCCCATGAGCGCTACTGGCTTGGCGGCATATTAACACCGGCCCCCCGAGCCGTAACCCCCAAAATGGACTACAGCATAGGGAATTCACGCGCCGCCATCGTCCCTCTCGCGGCAGGAACATCCTGGGGCCGCGCAGGTACGTGCATTGCCGGGTTCGTTCTTGAACCCAAGCATCCGACGACACTTACGGACATGCCATGGAGCCGGTTCGGCACTGCCGCAGCCACCGGCGCGCAAAAAACGGGGGCTGAACCACGCCTGCTCAGCCCCCGCAATGACTTTCAGCCGTCAAGTTGCCGACAAACTGCCGCGGTGCGTTACTCCGGCAGTTGGGGTGGCTTCACCAGCGGGTATTCTTCGCTGGACAGCCCTTCTTCCATGAACTTCACCAAATCGTCGATCTCATCTTTGGTGAGATTCAGTTCGAAAATTTCTTCGTCCAAGTGCGGATTGGGCGTGCCGCCACGGTTGTAGTAGTCCACCACCTCGTGCAGCGTCTTCAGGCTGCCGTCATGCATGTAGGGCGCCGTGCGGGCAATCTCACGCAGGGTCGGCGTCTTGAATGCGCCACGATCGCCTTCCAGCTTGCTGATCGCTTCGCGGCCGATGTCCGGCTTCTCGGCATCCATCCCGATACCGATGTTGTGGAAACCGCCGTCCGTAAAGTTGGGGCCGCTGTGGCAAGCGCTGCAATGGGCCTTGCCAAAGAACAGCTTCATCCCGCGCTGGGCCTGCTCCGAGAGGGCCGTCTTGTCGCCGGCCACAAACCGGTCGTAGGGAGCATTGCCCGAGAGGATGGTACGTTCAAACGCGCCGATCGCCTTGGCAATGGCTTCGGGCGTGGCATCGGTGCCGAACACTTCCTGGAACTGCTTCTTGTAGCCGGGGATCTTGTTGAGCTTTTCGCAGACCTCTTCCAGCGTCAGGTCCATTTCGATGGGGTTTTGAATCGGCCCCAGCGCCTGGCCTTCCACGTGCAGCGCGCGACCATCCCAGAACTGGAAGTATGAGTAGCCGGAGTTGATCACCGTGGGGGCGCTGCGGCCGCCCACCTGGCCACGCACGCCGGTGGCGAACCGTTCGCCGTTGGAGTAGCCCTTCTCGGGATCATGGCAGGTGGCGCAGCTCACGGTGTTGTCGCGGCTGAGCCGGGGGTCGAAGAACAACTGCTTGCCCAATTCCACCTTGCCCTTGGTGAGCGGGTTGTCCGCGGGGATCCGCATCTTGGGAAGCCCCTTGGGGATCACCAGTTCATACGGCTCATCGGCCATAGCAGCACCGGCTGCCAACCCGACGATGAACGAACAACAGGCAATCATTCGTCGCATGGATGTCTCCGTAGCTAGTGGCGAGGTGGATCAGGTGGGAGGGCAGGGGAGTGAACGCCACCGTAAGGGGCTCAACGGCAGGAATGAGTCAGGCCGCGTCCTGCTAATCAACCACGCCGATCCCCGACCTGGCACGTGGCAACCGAGGCCGCACCGAACTCACGACTATTGTTGCCCATGCTCGCACGCGTGGCAAGGATTACCGGTGGTGCTGATTCCCCGCGATTTGCCGGATTTTCCAGGCAGAATGGGCGGTTTTCCGGGGGGTGAGTATGCGAACGATCGTGCCCCCCGTAGCGCGGCGCGCCAACCGCTAAGCGATACCGTCGCGCTCAAGCAGCACAGCACAACGACGCAAGAAAGAACGCGGCGTCCTGCACGCCCCCGTTTAGACGTAGGCTGAATCCATCTGGACACCACTGAGATCCTCGGCGGCACAAGCGGCCGCCGTTTCGCGCAGCACCTGACACGCCTGAGCGATCTGGTCGCCATTCACGTCCAGGTGGGTCACCGCCCGAATCAACTGCGGACCAAACGGGATCATCAGCACGCCACGCTGAGCCAGCCGCGAGACAAAGTAGGCCGAGGTGCCCATGTCGGGCGAGATCTCGAACACCACAATGTTGGTCTCCACCGTTTCGGGGCGGAGTTTCAGGCCGGGCGTTTCTGCAATGGCCGCGGCCAACTGGCGGGCGTGCTCGTGGTCTTCCTTGAGCCGATCGACATGATGCCGCAGGGCATACAGCGCGCCTGCCGCAATGATGCCGGCCTGCCGCATGCCACCGCCGAACAGCTTGCGATGCCGCCGGGCCAGGTCGATCAGCTCCTTGGGACCGGCCAGGGCCGAACCGATCGGAGCGCCCAATCCCTTGCTGAAGCACACGCTCACCGTGTCGAAATGCTTGGCCCACTCGGCCACGTCGATCCCGGTGGCCACCGCCGCGTTGAACAACCGGGCACCATCCAGGTGCATCGCCAGGCCGTTGCTGCGGGCCCACGTGGAGATCCGCTCCACTTCGTCGTAAGGCAGCACACGGCCGCCGCCCCGGTTGTGGGTGTTCTCCAGGCACACCAACCGCGTCCGGCACAGGTGCTCGTTGTCGGCCCGGATCAAGCCGTGCAACTGTTCGACGCGGAGGATGCCGCCATCGCCTTCAACCGGCCGCACCGCTACGCCGCTCAACTGCGCATAGCCGCCTTGCTCGTAGTTGTAGATATGGCAGCCGGCTTCGCAGAGGAACTCATCGCCAGGGCGGCAATGCACCCGCACGGCGATCTGGTTGGACATCGTACCCGAGGGCACCAACAGCGCCGCCTCTTTGCCCAGCCGCTCCGCCAGTTCCTGCTGGAAGGCGTTCACGGTGGGATCATCGCCGAACACGTCGTCGCCCAAAGGGGCCTCGGCGATGGCCGCGCGCATGCCGGGCGTGGGGCGGGTTACGGTGTCGCTCCTCAGATCGATGGGTGCGTGGGTCACGTAAGCAGACGCTCCTGGAGGTAATCAATTCGGCCGCGTGCCGCTCAGCCAAGCAGCCACTGCGCGGCGGCGGTGGCGGCATCTTGTTCAGGTCCACCGTACAAGGTGACGCCGCCTTCCTTTCCAACCGCACGATAGCAATCGGCTACCAGTTGCGGAACCTCCTTTTCGCCAGCCAACCACAACGGATGCGGAGCGCACAGCGACAACAGGCCGGGCACGTCGCCGTATTTTACGGCCCCCGGCCACAGGTCCGGGTCGCGAATCTCGGTGATCGACGCAAAGCGGAAGCCGCCGGTGCCGATCGCCAGCTTGTCGACTGCCTTGCCGGCAATGCCGGCCGCCGCGGCCGCCACCGCGCCCACCTTGCCGAGCGCCGCCAGATGAATGGCCGTAGGCTTGGGTACGTGATTCCGGCAGTAGGCCACCACCGTCAGCACGTCCTGTACGCGCTGCGACACCAGCGGGTGGTTGTAGCCCAGCGTATAACCGAGGAACTCGCGCGGGTTGGACACCTTGCGCGACTCGGTCAACGCATTGCCATCGGGCAGGAACTCGCCCTGGTACAACAGGTCGACGCCGGCCACGGCCACACCGCCCGCGAGCAGCTTCTGCACGGCATCGATAGGCTTGCCCGCATCGTCGAACAGCCCGGCCTTACCCTCATCGGTAAGCCAGATGACCGCCTGCTGGTTCCAATTGGTCGGCAGCAGGAACACGGCAGGCAGTTCCTCGCCGTGCGTGCGATTGCGCAACAACAAAGCGACCGCACGATAGCCGTCGCCCGGCACTTCGCGCACCGGCTCATCGGTCACGTCGCCGGCACTCGGCAAGCCGTGCCCCACCATGGTCTGGAACGCGTTACCCACCACACGGCGATACTCCTGCCAGCTCTTGGCATCGCGGGGATGCAGTTTCTTGATCGGCGCAACGGCATCGGCATAGAACGCCCGGACGACTTTGCGTTCGGCCTCGTCGCCGCCCTCAGGCTTATGATGGCCTTCGGTCCATACCGTTAATTCTTCGATGGTGAGCGGCTTGTAGTCCTGTTCGACGATGGGCCCCTGGATCCCCAGATTCAAATGCCGGTTGAAGAACTCGTACATCATCGCCCGGCTGACATAGTTGTAGTTGTGGCCGAAGTTGAAGTACTTGCCTTCCACGCGATCGGCCGCGCCGAGCATCTGATAGTGCTGCCGCAGTTCTGGCAGGCCCTTGGTTTCCAGTTCCTTGGTCCAGTCGTTGGCGGCGGTCAGGCCCATCGGCTTCGGCGCCGCTAGGGCCGCGAACTCGATATTGCCGGTATCGACCCGCAGGTAGCAGGCGTTCTCGCAGGTGCAGCCGCCCTGCATAGCGGTCGAAACCATCACGGCGGGGAAAGCCGCGGCCAGCCGGTCGTCGATGGCCGCCATGATCATGGTTTGCGTGCCGCCGCCGCTGGCCCCGGTAATGCCCACCCGTTCGGGATCAACCTCCTTGAGGCTCAACAGCCAGTCCAGCGCGCGGATATTGTTCCAGATCTGCAAGCCAAACACGTTCACCAGCCGCAGCTCGGCCTGGGCGCTGTACAGCCCCCAATCCTCCGGACTGTTCATCTCAGGCCGCTGCTGAGCAAAGCGATGCACCAGCTCGTGCGACAGCGGCGTGGCGCTGTCGGCGACGCCCAGCATGTCGTAGTGGAACACCAGGCAGCCCATCCGGGCCAACTGCACGCAGCGGGCTTGCAGCGGATGGCGGCCACCGACTGGGTATTTCTCGGCGCCCGACTTCAGCTCGGCTTGGAGCTGCGCGTCGTTGTGCGCGTAGAAGCGGCCGTTGGCCCAGTGACCGTGTGGACAGAGGATCGCCGGCAACGGGCCTTGCTTGCCGCGTGGACGATACAAGCTGCCCGTAACGTACAAGCCAGGGCTGCTTTCGAAGTACACCCGCTCGACCGTGTATTCATCGCGTTCGACGCGGCCATGCACCGTCGCCTTGATCGGCCGCTTGATCGGCATCGGCCACAGACCACACGCCAGCAGGATCTGCCGCCGCACTTCGGCCGCGCGTTGCTTCCACTGCTCAGGCGTCTTGCTCGGCGTGAACGGGAAGTAACCGTTGAGATCTTTTAATTCGCCCAGCCGGCCATCGCCCGGCAGCTTGCCCTCGGGCAGCACCCGCGGCGCCTGCCCGGCCAGCGTGGCAGGCGTATCGCCAATCCCCAAAATCCCCGCCGCCATGAAGCCTGCGGGCAGCGATTTCAAAACCGTGCGACGATCGAGCCGGAGCTGGTGCGAAGATTCGTTCATGGCGTGCCGCCGGGGCTGAAGGAACAAGCCAGGAGTCCAAAACACGACCGGTGCCGACCGAGGCCGGCGTGGCTCACATTCTGCTTCATCACCACGGCCGGTGCAATTGTTGGGACCTCGCCCGAGAGGCGACAGGGGTTGGGGCCTGCCGGCTGGCGCAACGTTATTCCGGCAAGCCCAAAAACCGGGCAGCGCCGAACGTTTCTTTTATGAACCCAGCAGGTTGATGACGGCCACAGCCAGGCCGCTCAGCCACGCCGGCGCGAACCCGCGGCCGTGTAGCGGAGTCCTACAAGGACAACACCGCCGGATTGCATAACCTGACGGGGCAGGGCAGGCGGCCATGGCCCATTGCGGCCACTGGCCGCCGTACTTCAACATCTCGCAGCATTCGCCGACGGAAAAGCATCGCACCAGGGCAGCGGCGACCTGGCGCGTCCATTCAGCCGCAACCGTTCGAACCGGGCTCATCGTCTAACAGGAAGATTCCGGTCCTGCAAACCGGCGATCCGGGTGCAACTCCCGGTGGGTCCACTTGCCGCTCGCGGCAGCCAACCGGGTCCCGTGGTCCAATGGTGACGACGTTTGGCTTACACCCAGAAAACGATCGTTCGATTCCATCCGGGACCATTCCCACGGCTGTCCCCAGTCCGCGACCGGCGCGGTGCGATGCTGGTCTTGCAGCGAGGCTTTCAATCTCGCCGACACGGGTTCGATTCCCGTCCGCGTCACTTGTTGCTGCCGGACAGACGATCAGTGTGTGGCTTATTGCGCGCCGCGGCATGCCCTGCGCGCAAACGGAAGGCAGCCGGATACGGTTGGCCGGGCCGCACTGCTAACGCGCGCCTCCGCACCAGGAGATGTGGGTTCGAATCCCACGCCTTCCGCCTGAACGACACCACAGCCTGATGGTGAAACGGACGATCATGCCTCGCTTCGAACGAGGGGTTCCAGGTTCGAATCCTGGTCAGGCTGCTTGTGATGTGGCGTGAGCGCACCGCCGGCGCGGCATACACCGTTTAGCATCTCTATGCCCAAGCTCTGCGCCGCGTTACGCAGATTCTCTTATGATGCTATGCTGCTGCGCCGTCTCAGCGCAGGGCGTTACTGATCATTCGAGCGCCGCTCCGCCGCCATCGATATATCGCAATGGACGGCGATACGGCGCCGCCTGCTGGAAGCCAGCCTTCGTCAATAGAGCGCCGCCGATAGACGCCGCTGGTACTCCGATACCAGGTCTTCATCCATATTGGGCAACTGGAACAGGTCGAGCATGATCTGCCGGGCGGTTTCGCCGGTGCGCGCCCGATCGTCGACCACCAAGTTGAGCGCCGTTTCCAGGGCTTCGCGGTATTCGCCGGCCGCTGCCAGCGCCTTGGCCAGTTGAAGCCGGGCTTCGTAATCGTCGGGGTTCTCCGCCACAGCCTTGCGACAGGCCTCCAGATCGCCGGCCCCGGCCGACTTTTCTTGCAGGTCGAGTTGGGCACGAAGCTGCTCCGCCTCCGGCTCCAGGAATCCGCGGCGCGACAGCTCGTGGATTATCTCCCGGGCTTCATCCCCGCGGCCCTGCCGCATCAGCAGCTCGGCCAAGGCAATGGCCGGGCGGCCTTCGTTGGGACCGGCCTCGCTCATGGCCGCTCGAAGCTGAGACTCGGCCGCGGCCGGGTCGCTGTCGAACAGTTGCCGGGCGGCAGCCACCGCGCGTTCGGCGGCACTGGGCAAAATCCGCTCCAACCACTGCGACACCTGCGACTCGGGCAGGGCCCCCATGAAACCGTCGATCACCTTGCCGTCGCGCAGGGCCAGCACCGTGGGCACGCTGCTCACGCCAAACTGTATGGCGATCGGCCCCACCTCATCAATGTTGGCCTTCACCAGTTCGAAGGCCCCTTGGTGCTGAGCCGCCAACTTCTCCAGGACCGGGCCCAGCATCCGGCAGGGCTGGCACCAGGGAGCCCAAAAGTCAAGCACCACGGGGACTTGCTTCGAACGCTCGATGACATCGGCCTCGAAATCGGCCACCGTAGTCTCGACCACCCACTCGCTTTGTCGTGGCCTCGTCCGGCGCTCCCTATCGTATGCGTTTTTGGGCTTACCCGCCCTGGCAGTCACAATGGGCTATCTTGCTTGCTTCACCGGAATCTTAACGGAAATCGATCTGCCGAGAACCACCGCAGGGTGGTTTGCCCAGCTTGTTTACTTCGCTACCTGTCAATCTTCGCAACCGCGGCGCCGTCAGAAACTTCCCCTGGCGGCCGCCACCATCCCGCCGCAGGCGCTCCGCAAGGCGGCTTCCCGGGTGCGAAAAAAGGAAACGTGGCGATTTTAGGAAACTTGCCGGTTGTGTTACCGCAACAGCGGATTAGCTTAGGGGGTGCTAGCGACGGCTGCTTGGCCCCCTTCCCGGGGACGAGGCGACGGCCGGCGCAGCAGAACCGAATCGGGGGCTGACACGCGAGAACCCAGCCATGCGAATCGTCACTCAACTGAAGCTTTGGGCCGCCGCTCTGCTCTTGGCCCTCTCCGGCACCGCCGCCGAGTCGCAAGCCGGCTGGCCGTACTGTGTTCCATACAATGTGTATGGGCAGGATTACATCCCATACTTTGCCCGGCACCCGCCCGTGTACTACAGTTACCCGGTCCCGCGGACCTACGGGTATTCGCCATTTGCTTACCCGCCGACGGTGATGACGCCTGAGGTCGCCATCGAAGCCCCGGCCCCGAAGGTGATGAGCAACCCGTACGTACCCAAGGCCAAGGCGGAAGAACGCTCGGTCTCGACCTCGCCCGCGCCGCAGTTGGTAATCAACCCGTACTTTGACGGCGCGGCCGCCAGCCCAGTTGCGCAAACGAAGTAACTCAAGGTTAAATACACACTTAGTGCGATGGGAACGACACGCTGAGCGGCGATTCCGCGAGAACGGTTCGTAGCTCGCACGTACCTGCCCCCGCCGGTTGCCGCCGATCCTCGATAACGGCACCGGTCACCATCCATCGTGTCGAACCTTGCCCCGCCCCGGCGTCCTCTTTTCCCTCCGGAGGGCGCGCGAGCAGCGGTTCGCCGAGATATGCGTCCGATGCCGTAACCGCGCGCCCGTAAGGCACGGCGGCCACGATGCGCCAGAATCTTGAAAAACCCCGGCGACTCGCTACGATACAAAGCGCAATGCGGGCGTAACTCAGTGGTAGAGTGCTAGCTTCCCAAGCTGGAGGTCGAGGGTTCGAATCCCTTCGCCCGCTCTTTTCTTATCTCTAGGCCACGCAACAACTTGCGTACCTGCTACCATCGGCAGCGAGGCCTGTAGGCAAGACTGCAAAACGGACACACCGGATACGGAGCAACCGG
>CALBRZ010000084.1 GCA_937927735.1 uncultured Planctomycetales bacterium | reverse complement strand
TCAGAATACCCGTGCCTTCCTGATCGGTCGTGGTGGAGCCGGCCTCGATCGAACCGCGATGTACGAGCACGTTGCCGGTACCATTGCTGACGACCACGCCCGCGCCGAAGTCACCATTAGCGGCAATGTTGACATTCTGCCCGATGGTCACAAGGTTGTTGCGGCCATCGATGCGGATGCCCGCGCCGCCCGCACCTTCAGAGATCAGGTCGACATTCTGGAGGATATTGAGCTGGTTGGCCTTAACATGCAGACCGACGCCGTAGGTGGCCGTCGAATTGAAGCCATTGTTATTGACGATGACCGGATCGCCCATGTTGCCGTCCTGGTAGAACGACCGCCCAAAGAACTTGGAGCGGTCGATGTCATACCCCAGGTCTTGCATGATGGCCAGTTCCAATTCCGTGAGAAACGGGTAATTGCGGAACTCCTCTAGCGTTATCAATAAGGGGTCGAGCGCCAGGTGGTTTTTTCCCACGCTGACCATGCTCGTGAGCACGCGGTCGCCATAGACCCCCATGGCGTTGGCACCGGTGAAGTAGATCGGGGTAGTGGCGCTGAACGACGCGCCGGCCACCACCGGATTGCCATCCTGGTCCACCAGCAGCGCTTCGTAGCTGGTCAGCAGGCCCGAGTTGCCCCAGGTTGGCCGGAAGTTTATCAAGCCCAGCGCGTGCGCTAGCTCGTGGATGATGACAGCTTCGAGGCTAACGCCCCCGCTATACAATTGCCCTGTGGGGGCCGACGACCAAGGCAGATTGCCAAGTACCACGACCGTGTCCAGACTCTGCCCATCGGAGGCCGTTGCCCCGCTGGAAGTGAACCCATCGGCCCAAATGTACTGGGGGAACGTCCGTAACGTGCCCAAGTTGGCATAGATGCTACGCTGGGTGGCGTCGGGGCCGATCGAGGTGTCCCGAACAATGCGAAACACCATGTCGCGGCCGGGCGTATTGTTCGGCCCCAGAACATCAACCCAGTACTGGACGCCGCGGCTGATCGCGTCGATCTGGTCCTGTTCAAAGTTATGGGTCGGCGTGACGTTATAAATGTTCCAGGAAAAGGCGCCGTCGGTCGGGTCCCAAAACTCGACGCGTAAGTTCACTCCGTTAATATCAAAGTCGCGATACGTCTGGCTATGCGCCGGCGTAGCCAGCCCCACGAGCAACCAGGCAGCCAAAATAAGAAATCGAGAAATTGCTCGCGTGCGGGCTGCTTGATGGCTTGCCCTGTACGGGTCAGGTGATTGCTGATTGGAACCATTCTTACCAGCCGCCGATTCAGAATTGGCGTCAGTCACACATCGTTCCTTGCTGCACGGTCGAGAAATGAACGCACTGGCCTAAAGGTCACATTCACAACACCGGCCAGCACTGTGGCTATTCGCCGTGCAAGCAGGGGAGAACGATATACCGCAGGCGAGTTTGTCGCTTTCACCACGCCCCCTATCGGGACGTATTTGCTCTTATCGTTTGTGCCTAAACGCAAATTTACAGGCCACACCCCCAGACTGACGCCCAAGCGGGGGAGAAGAAATAATCTTTGCGAACTCATTACGGTTATCGGTAACCGCGACCTCCAGGCAGCCTTGTAAAACCAGGTAAACTTTGTCGGTTACGGCCTCTGGTTCACCCTCCCAATCTGGGGCTCCGGGCATCGGCCAGGCAACCGGAGAAGTACATAAAAAACACCACGCCCTGAGCCACAAAGGCCAGGGCGCGGTGATGTGCTTAAAGCGGTTCAATGGATCGCAGTGCCGGCTTACAGCAGGTTGCGAAGCACCGTCTGCAAGATACCACCGTTGCGGTAGTAATCGAGCTCGACTGGCGTATCGATCCGCACCACGGCCTCGAAGGTCTTGGTGGTGCCGTCTTCGGCCGTGGCGGTGACCGTCACCGTGCCGCGCGGCTCGGTAATCTGGTCGACCGGAATGTCGTACTTCTCCTCGCCGGTGAGGCCGAGCGATTGCCAGGTTTCGCCGGGCGGGAACTGCAGCGGCAGCACGCCCATGCCGATCAGGTTGCTGCGGTGGATCCGTTCGAAGCTGACGGCAATCACCGCCCGCACCCCCAGCAGGTAGGTGCCCTTGGCGGCCCAGTCGCGGCTGCTGCCGGTACCGTACTCGGCGCCGGCCAGCACCACCAGCGGCGTGCCTTCCTGCTGATACCGCATGGCGGCATCGTAGATCGACATCTGCTCGCCATCGGGCAGGTGCCGCGTGACGCCGCCCTCGGTGCCCGGGGCAAGCTGGTTACGGATGCGGATGTTGGCAAACGTGCCGCGGGTCATCACGCGGTCGTTACCGCGCCGTGAACCGTAGCTGTTGAAGTCCACCGGGTCCACGCCCTGCTCGATGAGGTACTTGCCCGCCGGGCTGTTCTTGGCGATCGAGCCGGCCGGCGAAATGTGGTCGGTGGTGACCGAATCGCCCAGCAGGGCCAGCACGCGGGCCCCCTGGATCGGCCGCAGCTCGGGCACCTCGCGAGTCATCTCCGCCAGGAACGGCGGCTCCTGGATGTAGGTGCTGGACTCGTCCCACTCGTACAGGTCGCCGCCCGAAACCGGGATGGCGTTCCACCGTTCGTTGGACTCGAAGACGTTCTCGTACCGCTTGCGGAACATCTCCGGCTGCACCATCTCGTTGACCACCTGGGCCACTTCCTCGGCAGAAGGCCAGATATCGCGGAGATAGACGGGGCCGTCGGTCCCTTCGCCCAGCGGCTCATTCACCAGGTCGATGTCCACGGTGCCGGCCAACGCGTACGCGACCACCAGCGGCGGGCTGGCCAGATAGTTGGCCTTCACCAGCGGGTTGATACGGCCTTCAAAGTTGCGGTTGCCGCTCAGCACGGCCGCGGCCACCAGGTCGCCCTTCTGCACGGCAGTCGCCACCGGCTCGGGCAGCGGGCCGCTGTTGCCAATGCAGGTGGTGCAGCCGTAGCCCACGGTCTGGAAGCCCAACTGGTTGAGCGCCTCGGTGAGCCCGGCGCGATCGAGGTAATCGGTTACCACGCGCGATCCGGGGGCGAGACTCGTCTTCACGTACGGCTTCACCTTCAGGCCCTTGGCCACAGCATTGCGGGCCAGCAGGCCTGCGCCCAACATCACCGAGGGGTTGCTGGTGTTGGTGCAGCTCGTGATCGCCGCAATCACCACGGCGCCATGGCCGATCTCGGTGCTCTGGCCGTTCTGCTGCACCTCGGCCTTGCGCTGAAGAGCCGGGGCATCGAGGCCGAAGCCGCGGTTGGCCACCGGAGCCGTCAGCGCCTGCTTGAATTGCTGCTTCATGTCCTTCAGCGCGATACGGTCCTGCGGGCGCTTGGGACCGGCCAGGCTGCTTTCCACCGTCGACAGATCGAGCGACAGGCAGGCCGAGAAGCGAGGCACCGGCGAGTCGTCGGTGCGGAACAGGCCCTGCTCCTTGTAGTACCGCTCGACCAGCGTCACCTCGTGCTCGGTGCGGCCCGTGCGGCGGAGGTAATTGAGGGTTTCGTCGTCCACGGGGAAGAAGCCGATCGTCGCCCCGTACTCGGGCGCCATGTTGGCGATGGTGGCACGGTCGGCCAGGCTCATGCTGCTGACGCCAGCGCCGTAGAACTCGACAAACTTACCCACCACGCCGTGCTGACGCAGAATCTGGGTGACGGTCAGCACCAGGTCGGTGGCCGTAACGCCCGGCTGCAACTTGCCCGTCAGCTCGAAGCCCACCACTTCAGGCAGCAGCATGTACAACGGCTGGCCGAGCATGACCGCTTCGGCCTCGATACCGCCCACGCCCCAGCCGACGACGCCCAGGCCGTTGATCATGGTGGTGTGGCTGTCGGTGCCGACCAGCGAATCGGGGAAGGCCACGGGGCCGGCACCGTCGTCGCGGGTAAAGACGCCCTTGGCCAGGAACTCCAGGTTCACCTGGTGGACGATCCCCACCGCGGGCGGGACCACGCGGAAGTTGTTGAAGGCCTTCTGGCCCCAGCGGAGGAACGCGTACCGCTCGGCATTGCGGCTGTATTCCAGGTCGACGTTCACCTCCAGGGCGTTGGCCGTGCCGAAGGCGTCGACCTGCACCGAGTGGTCGATCACCAGGTCGGCGGGGATCAGCGGGTTGATCTTGCGGGGATCGCCGCCCAGCCGCTTCATAGCGCTACGCATGGCGGCCAGGTCGACCACGGCCGGCACGCCGGTAAAGTCTTGCAGCACCACGCGGGCGGGCATGAAGGGAATTTCTTCCTTGGCCGGGGCTTCAGCCTGCCACTGGGCCAGCTTCTTCACGTCCTCCTCGCGGACAATCCGGCCGTCGCAGTTGCGCACAGCGGCTTCCAGCAGCACCCGGATGGAGTAGGGCAACAGCGAAATCTGGCCCAGGCCTGCATCCTCGAGCTTGCTCAGACGGTAAATGCCCGCCTGCCCGTTGCCGGTATCAAAGGTGTCACGGACAGAGAACGGATCACGGGGTTTGGTCATGGCTGGCGGGCCTCCTCAGCAGAGAAGGAAACGGGCTAAAACGGATGTCAAAATCACGCGGTTTGGCGAGTTGCGGTGGATTCTACCGCAAGCGCTCCGGTTTGTCCGGGGGGTGGTAGCGGTAATCACTGGGGGGGCGGGGCAGCGAGGCCCGCGGGCCAAAATCACCGGGAGTGCAGTTTCCATTCCCGATCGCGGCAGGCTGCTGTTGCCGTGGGGGTGAATCGATTATCTTTTTGGGGGTTCGCTTGCCGCAGGGCGGCGCTGCCAACTACGTCAATCCTCCCCCGAGGCCTAATATGCATCAGATCGGCTGCCCGGTCGAAGAACTGGATACCCCCGCTCTGTGCATCGATCTCGATGCCTTTGAAGCGAATATCGCCAAGATGGCGGCCCTGTGCCGTGAGCACGGCGTGCAATGGCGGCCGCACTCCAAAGCCCACAAGTCGCCGCAGATCGCCCAAAAGCTCGTCGAGGCCGGCGCCATCGGCGTCACCTGCGCCAAGCTCAGCGAAGCCGAGGTGATGGCCGCTGGCGGCATCCGCGACATCCTCGTAGCCAACCAGATTGCCGGATCAACCAAGATGCGCCGCCTGGTCAACGTGGCCCGGCAGTGCGACTTGATCGTCACCATCGATCACGCCGACCAGGTCGCCCCCATCAGCCGCGCAATGGCCGACGCCGGCTTGAACGTCCGTGCGATCGTCGAAGTGGATATCGGCCTGCACCGCGGCGGCGTGGCCCCGGAACAAGCCGTCGAGCTGGGCAAGATCATCGACGCCGCCCCCGGCATTACCCTGTCGGGCATCATGGGTTACGAGGGCCACCTGCTGACGATCAGCGACCAGGAAGAAAAGGACCGGAAAATCCGCGAGGCGCTGGCACTGCTGGCACAGGTTCGCGACCACTACGTAGAGGCCGGGCTGGCTTGCTCGATCGTCTCAGCCGGCGGAACCGGCTCGTACGCCACCACGATGCGCTGCCCAGGCATCACCGAACTTCAGGCGGGCGGCCTGATCTTCATGGACGCCTTCTACCGCCACCGCTGCAACGTGACCGAGTTCCAGCACGCGCTGAAGCTCTACGTCACGGTGGTGAGCCGCCCGGCGCCCAACCGCGCCATCGTCGATGCGGGCCGCAAGGCGCATTTTGTCGACCACCAGCCATCGATTGTGGTCGGTTACGAAGACAGTACCCGGTTTACGCGGCTCTCTGCCGAGCACGGCGAACTGGAATTGGATGAGCCTGCCCGCGGGCTCAAGATCGGCGATCGCCTGGAACTGATTCCCGGCTACTCCGACATGACCAACGTGCTCTACAACGAGTTCTACGGGATCCGCAACGGCCGCCTGGAAGTGATCTGGCCGCTAGTCGGCCGCGGCCGCCTGCAATAGCGAACGCGGCCGGGTCGCCGCCCACGGGATCAGGGACGCATCAAGAACGTGCCGATGGCAAATCCCAGGGCCAGGTTCGCTACCCCAATGACCAGCACCAATAGGACAGCATCTACCACGGTCGCGACACCGTTACCGTTGGATGGTTGAACCCCGGCTATCCTCGTAGCCCCCACCGACGCACGAACGTGCTGATGTGCGCTGGCGGCGGGAAAATAGCCGGCCCCTAGAAAAACACCGGAAAAAGCATAGGTCACCCCGCTGGCAGCGGCAAACGGCTCACTCCAACGGGCGAGAATGCCGTGGGGGGGCGAGCACGCACCTTGCCGCGAGGAGTCGGCTTACCTGGAAGAATTGCGAGCTGTGCGCACCATCCCCCCGGGACGGGTCACTGGGGCCTGACGGTTAGTGCAGTTCTTCCAGCCAGAGGCGAATCTCGTTCTCGTATTCGCTGGCCAGGTCGCCTTTGACGAGTTGGCGATGGAAGCTGGCGGCGCCTTCCTTGAGCAGGTCGGCGGCCTCGGCGCTGGGGAACCGCTTCATCGGGTCCGGAGCGATCAAGCCCCGGCAGAGGTTCATCAGCAGGTCGTTGCAGACCACTTCTTCCGGCAGCACCTCGGGCAGCCGATGCACCAGCGTCCGCTTGGCTTCCAGCAGCTCGCGGTAGCTGTTCAAACCGGCAAACGGCGGCGCCCCGGAAAGCATTTCGATCAGCACGTAGCCCAAACTGCACAGGTCCGCCCGGGGTGAACTATCGGCACCTTCAAGAATCTCGGGCGCGGCATACGGCGGCGTGCAGGTGCGCCGCATGGGGGCTTCGTCGAGGTCGAACGCCGAGCCGATATCGATCACCTTGGCGTTGCCCGTCCGCTTGAGCATGATGTTCGACGGCTTCAAATCACCGTGCACGATGCCTTCGCGCTGCAGGGCAGCCAGGGCGGCCAGGCACTCGCGGAGCACCGCGATGGCGATGCCCGGCTTGAGCCGCGGCTGAACCGGGCCGGCGGTCACGATCACGTTGTTGATGTACTCCCACCGCCGATCGCTGACGCGCTGTCGGGCGCGTTCGAGCATCTGGTTGGTGAGCAGGCGGCGCAGGTCGTAGCCGTCGACCCATTCCATCTCCATCAGCCGCACGCCGCCGCGGTCGATGAAGTTGTGCACGTCCAACAGGTTGTCCTGCTGGATCAGGGCCACGCGGGCGGCAATGTTGGCGATCCGCGACATCGCCTCTTCATAGCTGCGGCGATCGGGGTAGCGCTCGGGCGAAAAGATCTTCACCGCCACCGGCAAGGTGAAGTTGTCGGCCCCGCGCCGTTCGCTAAGGAACACGACTCCTTGGCCGCCTTCGCCCAGTAACTTGCGGAAACGAAGGTGCTCGGTCCAATGAAACCGCCGCTCGGAAATGATCTGCTCATACCGCGCCAATAGCGGATTGGGCGGTCGCTGGGCCTCTGTGCCGTTAAGCGTCTGGGTGAAGGACTCGCGAATCAGAGTGGTCGATGCCATCGTACCGCCTCGACACGCCACGTTGCTCACCACTCCATCGGGCAAGCACACCGAGGCGCCCTCATTATCCTGAACATCGGCCAAGCGTCCAGTGCCGAGCTGCCCCAGAAACTGGGGAGCCGGCGCGTGCTGCCTGATGGTTGATGCATTTTCTCCCGCGAACCACCGCGAGCTTAACCCGTCCAACGCACAACTTGGGTGGCCTGCTTGCGAAAAGCGCAGCCGGACATTTGGGGCCAAGCTCCAACCGGCGAACAAGGCGCCAGAGCGGGAAATGCCCATCGCGGCGTTCGGCCGGCGAGCCCGGCGTCCCGGAGTGCAAGCGTGGAACCTGGCGCCCGACCTACGACACGGAGCTATCGGCCGTGGCTTCGGTCAGTGTGCCGTTCACGCGCGACATGGTTGTGGTTTCGATCTCGTAGCGGAAGTTCCCGTGCTCGTCGATCGTCAGCTTAACGTGGCTGATCTGGTGGCCTTCGGCCATCCGGGCCAGGAACTCCGACGACATCTCCGGCAACAGCGTCTTGGTCAGGATGTGATCGACATTGCGGGCACCGGTATCGACCTCGGTGCAACGGGCGGCGATCGCATCGACCAGCTCGGGCGTGTACTCGAAGCCCGCCCGATACTGCTCCTTCACGCGGCGGCCGACCTTGCCGAGCTTCAACTGGATGATCTTCCGCATTACCTCGTCGGTCAGCGGATAGAAGGGCACGATCGTCACGCGGCCCAAGAAGGCCGGTTTGAACGTCTTGAGCAGCTCAGGGAAGATCGCCTTGGTGAACGCCTCGGGGTTGGGCATCGTCTCCGGATCGGCGCACAGGTTCTTGATGAAGTCGGTGCCCGCGTTGGTGGTCATGATGATGACCGTATTCTTGAAGTTGATGTCGCGGCCTTCACCGTCCTTCATCGCGCCCTTGTCGAACACCTGGTAGAAGATGTCCTGGACGCCGGGATGCGCTTTCTCCATCTCGTCCAGCAGCACCACGCTGTACGGCTTGCGGCGGACCGCTTCGGTCAGCACGCCGCCTTCACCGTAACCCACGTAGCCCGGGGGCGAGCCCATGAGCAGCGACACCTTATGTTCTTCCTTGAACTCCGACATGTTGATCGTGGTCATGTTCTGCTCGCCGCCGTAGAGCAGATTGGCCAGCGTGATGGCGGTTTCGGTCTTGCCCACGCCGCTGGTGCCGCACAGCAAGAACACGCCGATCGGTTGCTTGGGATCCGCCAGCCCAGCCCGGGCGGTCCGAATCCGCTGGGCGATCGCCTCCAGGGCGTGGCTCTGGCCGATGATGGCTTCTTCCATCTTCTCCTTGAGGTGCAGCACGGTGCGCACCTCGTCGGCCACCATGCGGCCCAGCGGAATGCCGGTCCAGGCCGAAACCGTTTCTGCCACGGCCTGGGAATCGACGCACACGTGAACCAGCGGCGTCTCGCCCTGAATCAGCTTCAACGATTCCTCGGCCGCTTCCAGCTCACAACGCAGTTGCTCGGGGTCTTCCTGCGAGGCGTCGCCCTCGGCGGGTTGCTGAGCCCCGTTTGAAGCTTCGGCGCCAGCCTGACCGTCAGTCTGCGGCTGGGCCGCTGCCGCACCGCCGGCTTGCTGGCCCTGGCTTTGCTGTTTTTCGCGTGCTTCCAGGCTTTCGCAGAGCCGGTGATAGGTGTCGTTGATCTTCTGGACCAGGTCCTTTTCTTTCTGCCAGCGCTCGTTGAGCCGTTCCAGTTCGGCCTCGGCGTCGGCCTTGCGTTTCTCTAACGCCTGGATCTCTTCGGCGTGGTCGGCGCCGGCTTGCTCTTCGCGGTACAGAATCTCAATCGCCGTTTGAAGCTGATCGATCCGCCGCTGGCAATCCTCAATCGCCGGAGGCGTGGAGGTCTGGCTGAGGTTGATCCGGGCACACGTAGTATCAAGCAGGCTGACGGCCTTGTCCGGCAGTTGCCGGCCGCTGATGTAGCGGTTGGAGAGCTTTACGGCATCGACAATGCCTTCGTTGAGAATCCGCACGCGGTGGTGCCGCTCCAGCGTACGTACCAGGCCGCGCACCATCTCCACGCAGGTTTCTTCGTCGGGCTCATCAACCTTGACCACCTGGAACCGGCGAGCCAAGGCCGCATCGCGTTCGAAATACTTTTTGTATTCCGCCCACGTGGTGGCTGCGATCGTCCGCAGTTCACCGCGCGCCAAGGCCGGCTTGAGCAGGTTAGCCGCGTCGCCCTGGCCGGCCTGCCCGCCGGCCCCGATCAGCGTGTGGGCTTCGTCGATAAACAGGATGATCGGCGTGGGCGAAGCCTTCACTTCCTCGATCACGTTCTTCAGGCGGTTTTCAAATTCGCCCTTCATGCCCGCCCCGGCTTGCAGCAGCCCCAGGTCGAGCGAACGGATCGAAACGTTGCGCAGCGACGGCGGCACATCGCCGGCCACCACCCGTAGGGCGAAACCTTCGACCACGGCGGTTTTGCCAACGCCCGCCTCGCCGGTGAGGATGGGGTTGTTCTGCCGCCGCCGAGTCAGAATGTCGATGATTTGACGGATCTCGCGATCGCGGCCCAGCACCGGGTCGATCTTCCCCTGGCGGGCGCGCTCGGTGAGGTTGATCGTGTATTGATCGAGGGCAGGGGTGTTGGTGGGTTTGCCCGGCTGGCCGCCAGCAGCCGCCCCCGCAGACGGAGCCGACGCGGCCGTATCGAGCGACTCCTGGGCCTCGACCGACATCATGGTGATCCGCCGCATCTCCACCTTGAGCGACTCGGCCTGGATACGGCCCAGTTCAGGGCACGAATCCAGCACCTGGCCGCGCAGCAGATCGTTGTTCAGCAGCGCCAGCAGCAGGTGGCCGCTGCGTGTCTGAAACTCGCCGTACTCCACGCTGGCGACCACCCAACCATCGCGCGCCAGGTCTACCACGGCGGGCGAAAGCGCCGGCGGCCGGGCGTTACCGGTCTTGAGCCGGTCCAACGCCCGCGTCAGCTCTTTCTGCAGCTTTGACCGGTCGACACCGTACTGCCGGCAGATCAGGTCCAGGTCGGTCTGGGGAACTTCCAGGAGCTTCAGCAGCCAGTGCTCAATCTCGGTGTTGTAATTCGTCCGCGACATGCACATGGCAACCGCCTGCTCCAGCGCCGTCCGGCAGGTGGTATTCAGCTTGCCAACCAGTGCTTTGAGATTGATTCCGGGCATTGTTTCGCCCCCCAGGGGTGCCAAGAGCGGAAGCCGGCGGCGCGTCGGGCCGCTAGCAGTGAACGTTGAACTGTTGAATGGTGGTTGTGCAAAACTAGCTCGCGATTGCGAGTAGCATTGGCCCAAAGTGGTGGTTTTGAGGCTAGCAGGGGAATTTCCTGGTCTTCGGCCGCCCGTGCAATGCCTTGAGCCAAATAATGACGAGAACCGCAGCGCCGGTAAGCATACCAGGAGCCGGGCTTGTTGTATCGGGCAATGTCGGCCTGGTGGACTTTACCGGTCAGGCGATCTGATCCCTTCGGGAAGAAAATCCAGATTCTCTCGATTCTGCGGCCCCCACTGGCCGATAAGCAAGGGCAAAGGAAATCTCCCCCTTGTTCCAGAGGCGCCACCAGGGAAGGCCAGCGCCCTCAGCCCCGGGCCGTTGCCATCTCCCGCGCCATCGTGCGAGGTACCATCATGCGACGTTTGCTGTTCTCGCTGCTGGCGGCTGGACTGCTGGCCAGTAACACGGGCTGCTACTGCTTCCACCAGTTCTTATGCTGTGCCAAACAGCGGTTCTGCAGTTGCCACGATCCGGTGTGTGGGCCGCCGTGCAAGACGAGCTGCCCGGCGCCTTGCGCCCCGTCTTGTGCCGACGGCGGCTGCGGGGAACTGTACGTCGGCGACATCGCCAGCATCCCGGCGGGTAAGAATCAGCCGTGCAACTCCTGCGGCGATTGGGTCGGCAAGAGCTATCCGCAGATGCCGGCTTATTCCACGCCCAAGAATGTGGTGGCCAGCGGCGTCAAACCGATGCCCCGGACCGCAAGCCAGCCGGCCAAGCTGAAGCCCACCCCGAGCCCGCAGCCGTACTACCGCTAGTCCTGCAAGCATCGGCGACCACCGCCGTCAGCTTGCCCTGCGTATAAGAGGGGGCCGCCTCTTGGCCTGCGTGCCAAGGGGTGGCCCTTTGTTCTGCCGCGGTTGAAGCCGGCCCGGCTACTGCGACTCAGTGGCCTGATTCGGAATTAGGCCGCGCATGGCCGATCGACCGCCGACCATCCCAGCCGCCAGCCCATGGTCCGAACCCCGCCAATGCCGCCACTGTCCTTTGGTGAGGGGCAGCGGCCGGGTTCCCAGTCGCCCATCAGTGGCGCAAGTCTCTAAACGGCAATGGCATACGGGGCAGGGGAGCACGTTCTGGAAGCCCGCCAGCATGCCGATTGCCCAAATGGAACCAGGACGTTAAATTACAGCAGAGCGAAGGCGCAACAGGCGGCCGCCTCGGCGGTACGCGGTTCGCCGCCCAGCCCTTGGAGGGTAAGCGAATTGGTGAGCGGCCTGACTCGAAATCAGGTGCCGGGAAACCGGTTGCGGGTTCGAATCCCGTGCCCTCCGCTGGATGAGCAGCCGCCTCCGCAAGTGCTTTGGCAAAAGCCACTTGCGGAGGCCTGTTTGTTTGACACAGTCGACTGAGACAATCCGTGGGTCAATCAGCGGTCACCTCTCAGGCTAGGCAGCCGGCTCGGCACCTCCATCTCTTGAGTCACTGGGGAGCACACCAGACCGCCTGTTGACGCCACCCAGAAAATCCATTTGATTCATGCGCCGCCGCGATTCCTCATCGTGCAGATGGTAGTAATGGCGGACCATCTCGCTGTCTTGGTGCCCTAACCAGGCCATTAACATCTGCTCAGGCACTTGACCGCTGTTGGCACAGGCCGAGCAGAAGTAATGTCGGAAGCTGTGCAACCGGCCATCCCGGAAGGATGGCACGCCCGGCTCTCCAGGGAATCGCTTGCTCAGCGGCTCAAGGACTTCGCGGACGAAAATGCGGCGCACTGTGTCCGGCTTCAGTCGCCCCCCACGCGGCCCGTGGAACACGTACCCATCGGGATGCCGCTTCATGGTTGCCAGGATCTCCTGCAGTCTGCAGTGGATGGGGAACTGTCGACTGCGTCCGCTCTTGAGTTCTCGCCGCTTGCCATCCTTGATACTCCTGCCGCTCTCATCGGACAGCGACAAGATGCCAGCGGTCAAATCGAGATCACTCCACCGCAATGATGCAAGTTCCGCAATTCGTAGTCCCGTGTGAATTAGGGCCATCACAGTGTGGTAGAGCCAGTCCAGGTCGGCACGTTTCCGACAGTGCTCAAGAATGGCGTTGGCTTCTTCCGGCCGCCAGCAATAGGCACGTTGGCTTTCCACCTTGCGGATCTTAAGTCGAAGTGGTTCCACTCCCTGCAGGTGTCCCTCCTGGCGCAGCCATTTGTGGGTCTGCTTGAGCGTCACCAACTCATTCATCAGGGTCTTGCCTATGGCCTGCTCCCCAAAAGCTGGTCCAGCTGCTATGAGAGTCCTTTGGCCCC
>CALBRZ010000083.1 GCA_937927735.1 uncultured Planctomycetales bacterium | reverse complement strand
GCAGCGGCATCTTGCCCGGTGGCCGCAAAGCAGTGGAAAGCCACGGTGGCTGCCAGTTCTAGGGATGCCCCGGTCGGACCTTGGCGATGAAAGCCCACATCTTGGATGCTTCCATTGCACATCGCGAAGTTAATGAATCATCCCAGCACCCGCTAGGGTTTTTCCTCAGAATAGAAAAAGTTTGCGTGCCCCTAGATGGAGCCGCGTCATCTTGCCGCTCTTCTGGCATGAGTGCTGCTTAATGAATTGCATCACGCAGCAACCTGGCAGTGCTGATATGCCGCTTCAACAGACCTGGCAATCGCGCATACGCACCATGCACCCATGATCGCATTGGGCGCAAAGCCATCGCCTATCAACCTATGGAGTCGCCAATCATGGCGCAACAACCCAGCAATGGCCGTTTGAGTCTCGCCACCGGATTGGCCGGCAAAGTTGCCCTGGTGACCGGCGGCAACTCAGGCATTGGTCGCGCGACGGCCGAGTTGCTGGCCGCGGGCGGCGTGAAAGTCGGCGTGCTGGGGCGAGAGGCAGAAACGGTGGAAAAAGTTGTCACCGGCATCCAGTCCGCCGGCGGTGAAGCTTGGCCGTTGGCCGCCGATATTGCCGAGCCCGGCGACGTAGAAGGTGCCATCAAACAGTTGACCGATCACTATGGGCGACTGGATATCGTGTTTGCCAACGCGGGCATCAACGGCACGTGGGCCCCGCTTGATGAGCTCACTTATGAAGAATGGAAGCAGGTGATCGACGTCAATCTGACAGGCACCTTCCTCACCCTGAAATACGCAGCCCCATTTCTCCAGCGGCAAGGCGGCTCGGTGATCATCAATGCTTCGGTGAACGGCACGCGCATCTTCAGCAACACCGGGGCCACCGCCTACGCCAGCAGCAAAGCCGCGCAGGTGGCCATGGCCAAAATGTTGGCCTTGGAACTGGCCAAGCATCGAGTGCGGGTGAACGTCATCTGCCCCGGGGCGATCGAAACGCCCATCCACGGCAAGACCGAAACCCGCAAACTGGACGAAGCCGAGGAACCCGTGGAGTTCCCCGAAGGTTCCATCCCGCTCACCGACGGCAAGCCTGGCCGCCCCGAACAGGTGGCGCAACTGGTCGTCTTTCTGGCTTCCGACGCCGCCGGCCACATCACCGGCACCGAAATCTGGATCGACGGGGCCGAGTCGCTGATCATGGGCTGAATTCTCGACACCATCGCTAACGCCAGCCCAGGCTTCCCCCTCGAGGTGTAGCAGCACCGCGGCTCACCGTGTGCGGGTCGCTTCGTCCCCCGTCGACGGCCCCCCGGCGGTCTCCTATGATTGGAATAGGTTCCCCCGGCGCGGCGCCTTGGTTGCCTGCGTCGGATATGCTCGGCCGCCACCTTCGGATCGTGTCGTTCCATGAATGTGACGTACGCTTGCCCCGCCTGCGATCAGGCTGCCCGGGTGGAGATCCTGCCCGGCGGCGAGGCGGTGGAGTGTCCGCACTGCGGCCACCGTGTCGAGGCTCCGGCCGATGCGTGGGATGGTCCGCGGCTGATGCGTTGCCTGTGCTGTCCCAGCCGCGACCTGTTCGTGCGCAAGGACTTTCCGCAGCGGCTGGGCGTCGCGATCGTGGTGGCAGGCTTCATCGCCAGTGCGATCGCCTGGAACTATTACCTGGTATACACCACGTTCGGCATCCTGTTCGGGACGGCCCTGCTCGACGTGGTGCTGTACCTGCTGTTTGGCAACGCCTTGAGCTGCTATCGGTGCGGAGCCACGTACCGGGGTCTGGAGGGTCTGGACAGCCACCAACCTTTCGATCTGGAGATCCACGAACGGTATCGCCAACAGGCCGCCCGCAACGCGTTATGAACGCCACCTGGTGAAAGGACATCGCCACCTGGGCCAACAGGGGTGCAGCAAGCTGCCCGCCTCCGCCGGCCAGCCCCCTGAATCGCCGCTGGAGATCGCGGCCGCCAGTTCCGCACATCGCTTGTTAACGAGGGCTTTCCCCCCGACATGGACCAGCAGCGTTCGCGTATCCAACAGGATCTCCGCGGCCTCATCGAAGGTGAGGTCCGCTGCGATGCCGTTACGCTGCAACTGTATTCCAGCGACGCCAGCATCTACCAGGTTCAGCCGCTGGGCGTGGTGCTGCCCCGAAGTGTCGAAGACGTGGTCGCCACGGTCCAATACGCGCTGGAGAACAATATCCCGATCCATGCGCGCGGGGCCGGTAGCGGCCTGGCCGGCGAAAGCCTCGGCCCCGGCCTGGTGATCGACTTCTCCAAGTATATGCGGCGCACGCTGTGGAAAGAGAACGACAGCGTGTGCGTGCAGCCGGGCGTGGTCCATCAACGGCTCAACGCCGACCTCCGCAAGGACGGCCGGCAGTTCGGGCCCGACCCGGCCAACAGCAGTGTCACCACCATGGGCGGCGTGGTTGCGCTCGATAGCGGCGGTAGCCACTGGCTCAAGTACGGTTCAGCCCGGCGTCACGTGCAGCGCATCCAAGCGGTGCTGGCCGACGGCACCGTAGCCGAGTTCGAGCCGACCCCCGTGCCCACCGCGCAGCAGCGTCAGGAAAACGCGCATGCCGACCGCTTGGGCCGCCTGGCCGATCTGCTGGCCGAACACCAAGGAACGATCGCCCGCCACCAACCCAAGAGCCTGGTGAATCGCTGCGGCTATCAGCTCAATGGTGTGCTGGAAGGCGGGCAATTGCACCTGCCGCGACTGCTGGCCGGGTCCGAAGGCACGCTGGCCCTGTTCACCGAGATCACGGTAGCCACGCAGCCGCTGCCCCGGCATCGGGCGGTGCTGCTGTTGTTCTTTGACCGCTTGGAACAAGCCGCCAAGGCATCGCTCGATATCGTGCCGCTGGGGCCCAGCGCGTGCGATCTCATCGACCGCCGGCATTTGAACCTGGCCCGCGAAACCGATACCCGGTATCAACCGATCATTCCGCCCGCGGCTGAGGCGGTGCTGCTGGTCGAATACCAGGGCGACGACGCCGTGGAGGTCCGCGAACGGCTGAAGCTCACCGCCGAGCGGATGCGTCGCCGTCGGCGGCTGGCGTTCGAATCGCGGATGGCGTTCGACAACGACGAAGTCGACCTGTTCTGGAACCTGGCGCTCAAGGTGGTGCCCACCTTGTATCGCCTGAAAGGTTCCACCCGGGCGCTGCCGTTCGTCGAGGATATTGCCGTTCCGCCAGGCGAACTGCCCGGCTTCCTCGTCACGCTGCAGAATGTGCTGAAGCAGCATCAACTGACGGCTTCGCTGTTTGGACACGCCGGGCAGGGACAACTGCATATTCGGCCGTTCATCGATCTGGCCGACCCGGACGACGTGGCCAAGATGGATCGCTTGGCCTGCGACCTGTACGAAGCCGTCTGGGCGATCGGCGGCACGATCAGCGGCGAACACGGCGACGGGTTCAGCCGCACGCCATTCGTCGCCCGGCAGTACGGCGAGCTGTACCGGGTGTTTGAATCGGTCAAGCGGTTGTTCGATCCGACCAACATTTTCAACCCCGGCAAGAAGGTCGGAGCCGAGCATCACACCATCACCCGGTGGCTCCGCCCCATAGCGGTTACGGCCCAAACCAAGGCCGACTCGGAGCAGTCCGACGGCGAGCCGCTGCCGGTGATCGACCTGCAACTGAACTGGGACGCCAACGAAACGCTGCACACCGCCCGCACCTGCAACGGCTGTGGCATTTGTCGCACGCAGGCCAATGGGGTGCGGATGTGCCCCATCTTCCGCTTTGCACCCGCGGAGGAATCTTCGCCCAGGGCAAAAGCCAATCTGCTGCGAGGCATCCTCACCGGCCAGCTCAGCGAGGATGTCCTGGCCAGCGACGAGTTTAAAGCCGTCGCCGACCTGTGCGTCAACTGCCAGATGTGCCGGCTGGAATGCCCCGCCAACGTCGACGTGCCTCGGCTGATGATCGAGGCCAAAGCCGCGCACGTTCGCGCCAAGGGCCTGCCGTTCAAGGACTGGCTGCTCACGCGGCTGGACCTGGTGGGCTACTTCGGCAGCCTGTTCAGCCCCGTGGCCAATTGGGCGATCGGCAATCGCCCCGCGCGGTGGCTGGTGGAGAAGCTCTTTGGCATCGCCCAGGGCCGCAAGCTGCCGCGGTTCGCCTCGAAGACGTTTCTCAAGCGGGCCAACCGCCGGAAATTGACGCGGCCCACGCGCCGGTCCGGCCGCAAGGTCCTGTACTTCATCGACAACTTTGTGAACTACCACGACGCCGAGTTGGGCGACGCGCTGGTCGCCGTGATGGAGCACAACGGCGTGGCGGTGTACGTCCACCCGGGGCAACTTCACTCGGCCATGGCCATGATCGCGATGGGGTCGCTGGACCGTGCCCGCAAGGTGGCCCAGCACAATGTCTCGATCCTGGCCGAAGCCGTGCGGCAGGGCTACCACATCGTGGCCACGGAACCGGCCGCGGTGCTGTGCCTCACCCGCGAATACCCGGCCCTGCTTGACGACGACGACGCCCGCCTGGTCGCCGAGAATACCTCGGAAGCGTGCAGCTACCTGTGGAAGATGCACCTGGCCGGCAACCTGCAACTGGACTTCAAGCCGGTCAATCTGAGCCTGGCTTACCACATGCCCTGCCACCTGAAGGCGATCGACAATGGCCAGGCGGGTTTGAACCTGTTGCGATTGATCCCCGGCATCACCGTGCAGCACTTGGAAGAAGGCTGCTCGGGCATGGCCGGCACCTTTGGCCTGCGCAAAGAAAACTATCGCAGCAGCCTCCGAGCCGGTTGGGGGCTGATCTCGCAGCTTCGCCAGTCGCAGTTTCAGGCCGGCACCACCGAGTGCAGCGCGTGCAAGATGCAGATGGAGCAAGGCAGCCCCAAACGCACCTTCCACCCGCTGAAACTGCTGGCCCTCTCTTATGGCTTGATGCCCCGGCTTGCCGAGAAGCTCACCGCCCGCGCGGAAGAGTACTACGTGTCGTAGGGGCAACTTGCCCATCGGCGCCAAAGTGCCGCAGGAGCTGGATGCACACACACCGCTCCGGGACGCGCCGAGCACCTGTTCTCGAGACGGCTAATCGTACTTGAGAATCAATTGGCGCTAGCCGCGTGGGCAGTTTTCCGCCCGCTCGCCTTCAAGTGGCGCAAAATTCTTCGGCCCGCCGCCGCTCGACGCCCCTCCGACCTAAAAACGCAACTCGAAACTATCTCAGAACTTACAGATCAAGCCGGGTTTAACTACCCCGATTCTGGTCCCCGGAAATAGCGTGTCCTGCGGGACCACAGTGGTTGACATTGGGTAATGGTCAGCTAGAATCGCGGCCTAGTTGAGATTGAGTCTCACTTACGGCAGGGACCTACCTAGCCCTCCGCCAAGGGACTGCCCCACCTACTCGGAGACACCATAATGAACCGCCGAAAGGGTTTTTCACTCGTCGAATTGCTCGTTGTGATGGTGATCATCGCCCTGCTAATGGGGCTGTTGTTCCCCGCCATCCAGGCCGCCCGCGAGTCGGCCCGCAAGACCACGTGCCGCAACAATCTTTACCAGATTGCCAAGGCCGTCCTGAATTATGAAGCGTCGCGGACCCGGTTCCCCTCCTCGTGGCGTCCGCCGGCCACCTTCAAGAAAGGCGACACGGGGGTTGCTGGCTGGTCGATGCAGGCCCAGTTGCTGCCGTACCTGGAGCAGAAAGCCACGCATTCGGAAGTTGATTACAACCTTCCCTACAACGACGACACCTTGGTCGTAGAAACTGCGGATGGTCAACCTGACGTCCGAATCAGCGCGTTGAGAGTTCCCACCTACCTCTGCCCCTCCGAAGTGCGAGATGAAGTTCGCTTGGACGGCAGCGGCAACCCGAACCATTACCCACTGAACTACGCCGTCAACCTCGGGGTATGGTTTGTGTGGGATCCCAATACACTCAAGGGTGGCGACGGCGCCTTCTACCCCAACAGCAAACTCACGGCCGGCGATTTCCTCGATGGTCAAAGTTACACGATGGCATTGGCTGAGGTAAAAGCCTGGGGCACCTATTTCCGCGACTCCGGCGAGACCAATCCCGCAATGCCCACCGCCCCCGCTGATATCTGCAACGTATCCGGCGGCAATTTGGCCGTTGGCACCGGTCATACCGAATGGGTCGACGGGCGCGGCAACCAGACCGGTTTCACTACGGTCTTTCCGCCTAACGCCAAAATCGTCTGCTCCACCGTTAATGCCGTCGAAGTGGACTGGATCACCCAGCGAGAAGGCACGTCCGCTACCGCTCCGACGTACGCCGCCCTTACCGCCCGCAGCTACCACGAAGGCATGGTCAACGTAGCCATGATGGACGGCTCGGTGCGGCCGATCGAAGACGACATCAACGTCGGTGTATGGCGGGCTTTGAGCACTCGCCGCGGCCAAGAAGTTCTGCCGTCCGAATTCTAAGCATCGCTTAACGGCAATCAGTTCGCTTTTGGGCGGACCGGCCGAGCCTTCGGCCGGTCCGCTGTTTGCGTCTCTGGGATGGCAACTCTGCTCTTTCCCGATCGGCGGTGCGACCATGCGTGGCGAAAATCGCAAGCTGACCATCGAGCAGGCCGCCAAAATCATCTACCAGGTGGAACAGCCTTCGCCCCAGCAGATCGGAGCCGTGGCCGACTTGATCGCACGCGGCGTCCTGGAAGGCACTCGAAAAGGCCATTGGGCCACGACCACCGACGCGGTCGCCCGCTACCTGGCCACGGCCACGCTCAACAAGAAGTCGGGCGACCACCAGAAACGGCAAGGCTCTTCTACCCGGTCCGACATGGAGTCGCGCACGCTGCGCCCGGTGTACCGCGACCTGCTGAAGGACTACTTCATGGCAGTGATTCGCCAACACGATGCTCGCCGCCGTTCCAAGGCCTTCCAGAATGCGGTGCTGGCCGGCCAGATCCTGGCCGTGGTGCTGATCATCACCACGATGCTGGTCGTATGGCGCAGTGCCACTGGTGTGCTCACGCCACCGGAACTGACCGCTGTGGAACGCTGGCTGGAAGCGAACACCAAGCGTTACAAGATCCAGGAGTGGTCCCCGCCCAAGCCCAGCGGCAATGGCGCGACGATTCGCGTCAAGTATGAGTACATCTCAAAAGCCTCGCGGCTGGTGCAGACCGACCGGGAGTTTGTCGTCCAGGACGGCAACGTGGTTCAGGTCCGCGGCTTGGAATGAAATACGCCGACCGAACCAGCCACAACGCCGGGGGAGGCGCCGCTAATCGGCCTCGTCATCCAGAGGAACCGCTTCTTCTTCCTCGTCGCGCGCGTCGGCGAGGGTGTATTCCTCGTTCAGCCAACGCCCCAGGTCGATCGTCCGGCAGCGAGAGCTGCAAAACGGCAGCGACCGGCTGTCGCTTGGCACTTCGGCGTCGCAAATGGGACAACGGAGCTTCTTGGCCACGGTTCTCAGCCGCTTCAGGCTGGCAACAAACAACGCGGATCAGGCTAAGCTGCAAGAACACCGGGCATCAACCTTCCCGGCGCTACTTTCATTGTACCGGTCGCTCAGACCTCGACCAGTTCGTTCTCGGCCGGCTCGGCTTCGCGGCTCCCGGTACTGAAGCCACCAGCGATGGCCGCGGCCTGCGCTGCTTGGGCCGCCCGAGCTTTGCGCACCATGAGATAGAAGTACAGCCCCAGCCCGGCCACGATCAGAAACGGCATCGACATCATGAAGACGATGCTCCAGAAGTAGCCGGCGACCAGATCGCCGCCCTGGCTATGCGCCAGCGCCTGGCTGCACGTGGGGCACGCCTGGGCGGCAGCCACTACGAACAGCACCACGGCGACGGCCGGCAGCAGCGAACGGCAGAGCGGGTGAGGGGCCATGGTTACGCTCACGGGTTTCCGACGGGTTCCACCAGCGCGGCAGGCTTGTCCGCCTCGGGCGGCTGCGGCTGGGCGGGGGGGTACCCATGGTACAACATCCAATAGACTACCACACCCGTCACAGAAACGTAAAGCCAGATCGGCAGCGTCCACCGGGCCCAGCGAACGTGCTTCTGGCGGCGATCCTTGAGCCCCAGCCAGATGGTATAAATGGCCATGAATGGCACCACGGCCGCCAGCAGACTGTGCGAAGCCAGGATAGCCAGGTACACGGTGCGGGCCGTACCGGTGCCGCCAAACGGCCGGCTGCCAACCTGGGCATGGTACACCAGGTACGATGCCAGAAAGAGGATCGACGTGCCGAACGCCGCCAGCATGAGCGCCTTGTGCGACTTCTCGCGCCGCCGCTTGATCTGGACGTACCCGGCCACCAGCAGCACCGTGGCCGTGAGGTTTAACCCGGCGTTCAGGTCGGGCAGCCGCGTCGCATACGACGGGCCAACCACGATCGTGATCACGATCAGCGACAACAGCAGCAAAATGGCCAGCAGCTCGCCCAGCGTCAGCCCTCGGCGCATGCGTCGGGCCGACCAGCCGGGGCGGCGCATGGACCGATCCAATGGCACGCTCTCGCGGCGGCCCCACCTGGCGGCAGTATTACGGCGTGATGACGTCACCTGGTTGCTCACCCTCAGAGTTGTTCTGGTTTGATCATTCGATGGCTGCGCTGGGGCGTGCATATTAGCCATGCAGGCCGGCCCACCCAAGCCGGCAGAATCTCTCCAAGCGTTCGACGCGGATTGGCGGCAAGCTTAGCCGCTCGACGCCGCAGCAGCCGGGGTGTTGCTCTTGGCCGAAACACTGCCCTTGGAGGTCAGCTCCAGCACTTTCCGCTTGAGCATTTCGACCTCGGCCGGGAACGAGCTTTGGTAGTAGCCCTGCACCTTGCCGTCCTGATCGATCACGATCATCCGGTCCGAGTGCATCAGCTTGGAGAAGGCCAGCTTGAAGTTGGACGAAACGGCCTTGATCGGTTCGATGTCGCCGTTGGGATCGGTGAGGAACAGCCAGCGGTCCGGGTCGATCTGGCCGCCGGTGTAGTTGCCGGCATACTCGCGAAGCCGGGCGGGCGTGTCCTTCTGCGGATCCACGGTGATGCTCACAAACCGCACCGGCACGTCGGCCAGGTCGGTCTTGAGCAGCTCGGCGATGTTGTTGTTCAGCGTGACGCAGGCGCCGGCGCAGTCGCCGAAGAAGAAACTCACCACCCAGACTTGCCCTTTCATATCGCTGGCGTGGAACTCCTTGCCGGAGCGCTCGGTCAGCGTGAAGTCGCCCACCTCGAACCCCGTCAGTTGGGCAGGCTGCTGCCCGTAGTTGCGAATCGGCTCCGCGGCGCTGCGGCTCTTGTAGAGCAGGTATCCGCCGTAACCGCCGACAGCCAGCAGCAGGATCGAAACCCAGATCTTCACAGGCATGCTCATAACAAGTCTCCGGTGGTGCGGGTGCCGGCCACCTTGCAACTGGCGGCAAAGGTCACGAGCGCGAACGCGGCCGTTACGGCCACGCACCAGGGTAACGACGGCAAATCGGCGGGCAGGGCAACCGTACTATCGGCATACAGCAAACGCCGCACGCCCGCCACGGCATATGTGACCGGGTTGACGGTGGTGATGGCGGCCAACCAGCCAGCAGGATTGGGAAACAAGGCCCCGGAAAGCAGCCACAGCGGCAGCAGGAACAGGCTCATCACGGCGTGAAAACCCTGCACCGAATCCATCCGCCAGGCCAGCACAAAGCCCAGGCCGGTCAGGGCCAGGGACGTCAGTACCAGAAACCCAACCAGGCTCAACCACGCCCACCACGGCGGCGTCACGCCGATGGTCAGAGCCAGCAGCAGGAACAGGCCACCTTGGGCGACGGCAATCGCGGTCGCCCCGGCCAACTTGCCCAGTACCATGGCCCACCGTGGGATAGGCGAGACCAGCACCGACTGCAAAAAGCCTTCGCGGCGGTCCTCGATCACCGAAATGGTGGTGAAGATCGCCGTAAACAGCAAGATGAGCACCAGCGTGCCGGGAAAGTAGTACTCCAGGTAATCCTGCTGGCCGGAGCCTGGAATCTGGAGCGACTTGTGAAACCCGGCCCCGAAAAACAGCCAGAACAGCACCGGCTGGCCCACGGCTCCCACCACGCGATTGGGTTGCCGAATGAACCGCACGAACTCGCGGCTGGCCAGCGCAGCGGCTGCCAACACGGGACGCGGCTGCACCGGCGCGGCGGCCGGCGAGACTACGCCTGTGTCTGGCTCGTTGGGTAACGTGGTCGGCTCGGTCATGTGGCGGTGCACCTATCCGGTGCATTCCGTTGCTTATGTGCTGCCTGTTGATGGCGATGTTCGGCAGCTGCGGCGTCACCAGGCCCGCCGCGTAGCCACCCTCAATTATAGAAGGATCCGGCGGAGCCACAGCGGGGTGCGGCAAAGCGTCACAGGGATCAACCTGAAGCCCCTTACGATGGCAGGGAAACGTCGTCGCCAAAGCGGTGCCCTGTCCGGGCAATAAACACGTCTTCCAGGGTCGGCTTGCCGACGGTGATCGACCGGATTTCGTTGGGGAACGCCTCGACCAGCCGCGGAATCCACTCGTGGCCCGACGCTTCGTGCAGCCGCAGCGTCTCGCCCAGTACCGATCCCCGCAGGCCGAATTTCGCCTCGATTTCCGCGGCCAGGGCGACCACATCGGCCGCGGCGACGGTGATCGCGTCGCCGCCCACTTCCGCCCGCAGGTTATCGGGCGAATCCAGAGCCACGACCTTGCCGGCGGCCATGATCGCCAGGCGGTCGGCCTTCTCGGCTTCTTCCAGCAGGTGCGTGGTCAGTACGATGGTAACGCCCTGACGGTCGCGCAGTTGCCGCAGATATTGCCACAGGTCGATCCGCGCGGCGGGATCCAAGCCGGTGCTGGGCTCATCCATCAGCAGCAGTCGCGGGCCGTGCAGGCAGGCCTTGGCCAGCTCGACGCGCCGGCGCAAGCCGCCGCTGAGCGTTTCCACCCGGTCGCCCGCCCGATCGGCCACGCCCAGGTTCTGGAGCATCTGCTGGGAGCGTTGCCGCAGCGTCTGCCCACTGAGGCCGTACAACCAGCCCTGGTATTTGAGGTTCTCGGCCACCGTCAGTTTCTTGTCGAGGCTGGGAGCCTGGAACACCACGCCGATCCGGCGGCGCACGTGGTCGGCCTGGGTGCGGACGTCGCTGCCAAAGATGCGGATGGAGCCTTCTTGCAGCGGAACCAGCGTGGCCAGCAGGCGGAACAGCGTCGTCTTGCCGCCGCCGTTGGGGCCCAGAAAGGCAAAAATCTCGCCCTCGTTGACCGTCAGGTCCACATTCGCCAGCGCTTGGCGCTGCGGGTAACGGTACGAAACGTTGGCGACTTCAATCGCAGGCATGCCAGGCTGCAGCAGGCGGAGCGTTAGTGCGAAACCGGAGCGGCGGCCGCGTTAGACTCCGCTTCGAGCAATTCCAGATCAGCCGGCGTCGCCAAAAACGGCGCCTGCTGCGGGCTGACCGTGCGCCCCCCTACAATCGTCTCGTAGCGCCATTTGACGTCGGGGATCAGGGCCACGATCAGAAAAACCGCCATCACGCTGGCCGGAATGGTCAGCACGAATTTCCAACTGGCTTCGTACTTCAGGTGCATGAAGAACAGCATGACCAGCAGTGCCTTGCAGAGCGACACCGCCATCATGAAGGTCCAGCCCACCTGCGGGTGATCGTGGAACGGCCAGTAGTCGGAGTACGTGAAGAACGACATCATCGTGAGCACGCATAGCGCCACAAAGACGTACAGGTACTTCTTCACGTCGTGCGGCTTTTCGTGGTGCTCGTCGTAGCCGTGCGTGCTGTAGTCTTCGTGATGCCCGTGGTGCGTGGTCATGGTTGGGCTCCAAACCGCAGATCCGGTGGACCAGGCCGCCGGGGATTGGTTGTGGGGGAGAAGCTCGCGTCTGGCGTCCCCGCGGTGTACTTTCCTAGAACAGGTACAACAGCGGGAACAGGAAGATCCACACCAAGTCGACAAAGTGCCAGTACAAGCCCACGTTCTCGATGGTGCCCGCCCGCTCCCGCCCCAGCCGGAACCGCGGCAACAGCAGCACCGCGAACGCGATCAGGCCCGCGGTCACGTGCAGGGCGTGAAAGCCCGTCACCATGAAATACGTGCTCGCCCACATGTTGCCGCCGGGGATCACCACCGGCAGCTTCAGCTCGGGATACTGATCGTTAAGCCCTGTGGCATGGCCGCGCGAACCGGGCCGAGGCAGCGGCATGATCCGATCGGCCAGGAGGGCCAGGTCGGCCTCGGTAGCGTTGGGGTTGTTGGCGATCGAGAGAATCTCGGTGTCGTAAAACCGCAGTTGCGATTCCACCTGATCCAGTTGTTGCCGCAGCGCCTCGCGATTCTCTACGTCGGGCTTTTGCAACTGCTGTTCCAACTGGGCCCGCTGCTCCAAGAGCGGCGCCGACAGCTCCCGCACCCGGGCACGGACGGCAGCCGCATAGTAAATGTCGGGCTGTTCGTAGATGCGGCTGCGTGGCTGCGCCGGATGGATGCCGTGAGCGAACTTGGCGCTGTACTCGAACCCTTTGACGACGAGGAACGATAAGCCCAGCGCGAACGTCAGCGCCAGCCACAGCTTGGCCTGGCCCGCCTTGTTGCTGCGGGCGGCTTCCAGCGAGAGCACGACCGTCACGCTGGAACAGATCAGCACAAAGGTGTTGAAGGCCCCCACCGGCTCGCTGAGATGCACGTGGGCCGGATGCGGCCACACCGGCGCGCCAAAGCGGATCACGATGTACACGCCGATCAAAGCGGCGAAGAACATGATCTCGGTGGACAGAAACAGCCACATGAACAGCTTGCCGTTGCGCAGCGGCAAAGCCGGCTGGTATTCCAGCTTGACATGCTGATGTCCGTGATCCTCGTGTGCCATGGGACCCGTTTGCTCCTCGTTACGACCGCCAGGATAGCGGTCCCCAGACCAGCAACAACAGTATCGCCGGCAAATAGATCAACGAAGCCCGCAGCAACCAGCGGGCAGACCGCTCACTGCGGGCATGAGCGAACCACACGGCGCAGGCGAGCTGCCCCAACCCCAGCAGCGAGGCTCCGGTCAGATAGGCCCAGCTCACCGGCAGCAAGGCCGCAGGCATCAAGCTGACCGGCAACAGCGCCATGGCATAGGTCAATGCCTGGGCGGCGGTGCTGCGACCATTGCCATCGACCACCGGCAGCATCAGCAGCCCCGCTTCCTCGTATTGCTTGCGGTACAGCCAGGCAATCGCCATGAAGTGCGGGAACTGCCACAGGTAAAGAATCAGGTACAGGCTCCAGCAGGCCATATCCACGTCGCCCATGGCCGACCAGCCGATGCACACCGGCAAGGCTCCGGCCACCGCGCCCACCACCGTGTTGAGCGTGCTGCGCGATTTGAGCGGTGTGTACAGCCAGACGTAGATCACCCAGGTCAACAGCCCGAACATGGCCGTCTGCCAGTGCACCAGCAGCGCCAAGTAGGCGACGCCGGCGACGATGGTCACCACGCCAAAGCCCAACACCTCGCGCGAGGTCAGCCGGCCCGAGGGCAGCGGCCGATCCACGGTGCGCTGCATCAGGGCGTCGGTGTCCTGTTCGAGCCATTGGTTCATGGCGCAGCCGCTGGCGGCCACCAGGGCGGTGCCGATCAGCGTGTTCAACAAGATCCACGCCGGCGGATAACCGCCCGACCCCAAAACGGCCGAAATGACCACGACCACCAGCACCAGCGAAGCGACGCGGGGCTTGGTCAGTTCCACAAAGGCGGCAAGCCGCAAGGCCAAGGGGCGATCCTGTTCAATAGCGACAGTCGTTGTGGTTGTGCTCATGATGCCGCCTCCGCCAAACCTTGACGAAGGAGGCCGCCCGACGCCGCTTGCGCGGTCGCCACGCCGCTACCCACCGGCCGCAATAGCCGAGCCGCGCGAACGGCCAGCATCACCGACATCGCCAGAATCAGCGAGCCGCACGCCATGTGGGCGGTAGCCAGGCCGGCTTGCCAGGTGCCGCCGGCAACAAACGCCTGATCGTGCATCGCAGCCAGCGATTCCAGGCCGCGCGGATAACCGTACTTGCTGACCCAGGTCGCCGCTCCCAGCATCACCTGCAGGGTAATCACCCCCATCAGGCCCCAAGCCGCCAGCCGCATCCCTGCGGAAAGCTCGCGGTTCCGCATCAGCTTGTAAACCAGACACACGGCATGCACCACCAGGGCGGCGGCGCCGATCAGGTGGAACATTACGGCCGCTTGAAACTCGCCGACGGCGGCCCCTTCGGGCACGTGCCGCACCACCGCGCCCAGCACCAGTTGGATGTACGCCACGACCGCGGTTGCCGCGGCCAGCCGACGCAGCCTGGTAGCCGCCGCCGAAGCGGGCACACCTGCTGCCTCACGCCACCGCTTGGAGGTGATGACCGCCAGCGCGACCGTGAAGGCAAAGTAGGCCGGCCCCACGCAGCCGTGGATCATGGCGATACGGCGATGGTCGAGGATGACCCGCAGGCCGCCGATCCCGCCTTGCAGACACACGGCCAGCAGGGCGCCCCAGGCCAGCCAGCGCACCCAGCGGCGCTGTTCGCGGAACTGAAACACCAGGGCGGCGATGATCGTCACCACGCCCACCAGCATCCCCAGCAGCCGATGCCCGTGCTCGATGAACATATCGAACGGGCCGTGCCACCAGCGGTCGAGCGGGTAGGCCAGCATGTTGTAGCCGCCGGAGGTGGGCCAATCGGGAAACGCCATCCCGGCCTTAAACGTAGTAACAAGCCCGCCCACCCAGATCAGCGGGAAGGTAACGCACACCAGCAGCACCGCCATGCGGTGCGGCCAGGGGCTGGTAACGGGTGAAGGCAACGCCGGCACGATGGAAACAGTCTCTCAAAAGGAGGGCAGTAACTTGGTGATCGGTTACGCGCTACCGCGCAGGGCTCGCTGTTCGCTCGCCCCGCACATGCGCAATTATGGCCGGATGGTCAGCGGCCGTTAATGGTGGGCATGTTCAGCTTCCGCCTGCCGACCTTCCGGAGGTGGTTGAGTTTGCGGGTAGTAGTCCTCGTCCACCTCGGGCGAGGCGTATTCATACGGGCCGCGGTACACAATCGGCTGGAAGTCGAAGTTGCCGTGGCCCGGCGGGCTGGGAGCCTGCCATTCCAGGCTGTTGGCACGCCACGGGTTCCGGCCGCAACGCGGCCCCCAGAACATGCTGTACACGAAGTTGAACACGAAAATCAGTTGGACAGCGCCCATGCCCAGCGCGCTGTAGGTGATGAACTCATTGAGCGGCTGCAAGTGGCTGAATGTCTTGTAATGGTAGGCGTCAGCCAGCCGCCGCGGGAAACCGCCGGCCCCCAGGATGTGCATCGGGAAGAACGTGCAGTTGAGGAAGATGAACGTCAGGAAGAAGTGCAGCTTCCCGAGCTTCTCGTTCATCATCCGCCCGAACATCTTCGGGAACCAGTAGTAAATGCCGCCGAACACGCCCATCGCCGTGCCGGCGAACAGCACGTAGTGGATGTGGGCGACGATGTAGTAGGTGTCGTGGATGAAGATGTCCACCGGGGTGGCGGCCATGAAAATGCCCGAGAGACCACCGATGATGAACATCGACACGAAGCTCAAGCCAAACAGCATGGCGGTGGTGAACTGGAGCCGGCCGCCCCAGATGGTGCCCAGCCAGTTGAAGGTTTTCACCGCGCTGGGCAGGGCAATCATCATGGTCGAAACCATGAACGTCAGCCCCAGGGCCGGGTTCATGCCCGACATGAACATGTGGTGGCCCCACACGATGAAGCCCAACCCGGCGATCCCCGCCAGCGAGTACACCATCGGCTTGTAGCCAAACAGGGGCTTGCGGGCGAAGGTGGCGATGATGTCGGACACGATGCCCATCGCCGGCAGGATCATGATGTACACGGCCGGGTGGGAGTAGAACCAGAACAAGTGCTGCCAGAGCAGCGGCTGGCCGCCGCCCGCACCCACGCTGGCGTTATTGATCTCGTAGCCCGAGGGTATGAAGAACCCGGTCCCCAGTTCGCGGTCGAGCAACTGCATGAACAGAGCCGCGGTCAGAACCGGCAGCGCAAACGCCTGGAGGATGGCGGTGATGAACATGCCCCAGACGGTCATCGGCAGGCGGAACATGGTCATGCCGGGGGCACGCATCTGGATGATGGTGGTCATGTAGTTGACCGAACCCATCATCGACGAGATGCCGACGAAGATCAGCCCCCACAGCCAGAGCGTCTGGCCGGGCCCGCTGGCCGGAGCCGCCGACGCCACGGAGGCCAGCGGCGGGTAGCTTGTCCAGCCGGCCGAGGCCGCGCCGCCTTCCACGAAGAAGGCCGCGATCATGCAGATGAACGCCGGCCACATCACCCAGTAGCTCAGCATGTTGAGCACGGGGAAGGCCATATCGTCGGCGCCGATCATCAGCGGAATCAAGAAGTTGCCGAACGCGCCCGCGAGGATCGGAATGATCACGAAGAAGATCATGATCGTCGCGTGCATCGTGAACAGCATGGTGTAGAACTCGGGCGAGATCTGTCCGCCTTCGCCCGAGAACAACATCTCGCCCACGATCGGCATGTCGGACCACGGCCAGGCGACTTGCCAGCGCACGGCCAGGGCCAAGAGCCCGCCCACCACGAACCACAACAGCGTGGAGAACAGGAACTGAATCCCGATCACCTTGTGGTCGAGCGAGAAGACGTACTTCTGCAGAAAGCCCAGCGTATGCTCGTGGCTATGCGAGTCGTCGTGTACGTGGGCACCAGCAATGGTGCTGCTCATTGGGTTGCCTCTTGCTGGATGCGCAGGTTCTCAAGCCATTTTTCGAATTCGGGGCGGGTCAGCACCGTCAGCCGGCCCTTCATCTTGTAGTGCCCCCAGCCGCAGAGTTCGGCGCAAACGATGTCGTACTCGCCCACCCTGGTGGGCTTGAACCAGACCGGGATGCTGCTGCCGGGCACGGCGTCCTGTTTGACCCGCATGTTGGGCAGGAAGAAACTGTGGATCACGTCCATGCTTTCCAGGTCGATCACCACTTCTTCGTCCACCGGCACCGCCAGCACGTTAACGGTGTACAGGTCGTCGGGTGTATCGAGCTTGCCGTCGGGCCCCGGGTATTGAATCCGCCACTCAAACTGTCGGGCCGTGACACGGGCCAGCGGCGGGCGGTGCGGCTTCTCCATCTTGGCCTCTTCCCAGGCCGACATCTGCATGATGGCGATGAACAGCAGCGTGGCCGCCGGGATCAGGGTCCAGATCACTTCCAGGTTGTGGCTGCCGTGGGTGAATGTCGCCGGCTGGGTGTTGGTGCCGCCGTCGTACTTCCACATGAACCAGAACAACACGATCTCGGTGGCAACGAACACGGCCCCGGTCAGATACAAGATGAAGTACCAAAGCCGATCGATCTGATGGCCGTGGGAGGACCAATCTTCCGGCAGCCAGTGATGGTAGATGGGAGCGGCCACGAAGGCGGCCACGCCCAACACCGGCACCAACAGAAAAAGCAGACTCCAGAAACGTCCCACGTGCTACTCCCAGTGATTCCCTTGAGCCGCAGGCAGCACCGCCAGGCCACCGGCGTGTACCGCCAACGTCGTGTCTATAGGCCGGCCCGGTGTACCGACGGGGGTGCAGGCGATGCCTGCTCGTGCTCGTACGGCAGCGACATCACGTAATCCACCACGCTCCAAATCTCATCCGGCTTGAGCGTCTGCCCTTGAGCCGGCATGGGCGTTCCCTTGATGCCCGCGTAGATGCGGCGGTACAAATCCACGGGCCGCCGGCCACCACGGTAAATCCCTTGGTGCAGGTTGCGCGGCTCGGCCGGCCGAACCGGCAGCGGCCACAGCTGAGCCAAACCGGGGTAGCGGGCTTCCTGCTCTCGCTGCAGCTTGGTCCACACGTCGTAGTCCACCTGGCCGCCATCGCCTAGGCCCGTGGGACCGTGGCAGCCGATGCAGTTCGCCTTGCCGGCGTTGAGGAAGATCTCCTTGCCGCGGGCGATGGAAGCCAGCCGCTCCTGCTCGCTGCGAAACGGCGGACGCTGCGCAGGCACCACGATGTAATCCTCGGCCTCGTTCCACGAACGGGCCACGAGGTCCAGCGCGACTTGCAGTTCCTCGGCCAGTTGGTTCTCGTCGATCGGGCCGCCCACCGCTTCAATGGCGGTCATCAGTTGGTTCTGCACCTCGCCCCGCATGCTGAGATACTTGACGTACTCGACCAGGGCTTCGATCTCGGCCGGCGATTGCAGCCGGAACGACGGCATGGCCGTGCCCGGGATGCCTTCCCGCAGCGTGCGTTCCAGGTCCTCGGTGGTGGGTTTGCGGCCCTGGTTGGTCGAGGTGAACTTGAACACGCCCAACTGGAAGTTGCGCGGGTAGGGGTTCAAGAACCGGGCGGTGGGGCCCAGGCCATCGCCGTTGATGCCGTGGCAATGGACGCAGTGCTCGCGGTACAGGCCGCGCGTGACGCCGCGCACCCCGGTGGGACCGGCGGCCATGCGGAGCTTCTTGATGTCGAGCCCCAAGCCGGGCCAGGCGTAGGGATCATCGGGCGTGCCGAACACCGCCGTCAGTGCGCTGGCCAGCATCTGCTCGTTGTGCAGGTAGGTTTCCTTGAGGGTGGCAAGCTCCTCGGCAATCTCGCCGGCCGGGCGGTTCTGATCGACCAGTTGGGCCTCGCGGCTCTGCACCACCAGGTTCACCGGCGGCACGATCAGCCGGTTGAGACCGAACTCGACCTCCGGCTGCCCGCAACCGGCGAACGTCAGGCACACTGCCACCGCCCAAGCGGCCCAAGCCGCGCCGCGTGACCAGCTACCGTGACGCTCGGCCAATGGCGCCACAGGGCCGCGGTGATGCGTCGAAGGCGCCAACTCGCCAGGCATCGGGGAATGCTTGCTGTCCATTACTGAAATCGCACCCGTCAGTTGGTTGGTCATAAGCCTGCGATTACAAGCTCGCCCTCTCCGCTTCGCTGCGGCTGCCTGGCTTGACCGCGGGCCTTCTCAGCAGCCAGCGGGCAGCCACGGCATCGTCCATGGCAAACGAAGCGGCAGAATGGTCGGCGGTGATCCGGCGGCCGTGCCCTGTCCTGCCCTGCTCCCCGCGCGACGGTCTACGAACGGAACGACGACGGCGGCAGGGTGATATCCTTAAGATCCACTTCACCGTCCTTGGGAACGGTGACCTTGAACCGGCCGCGATCGACATTGGTGACGGAACCCGTGCCATCGACGGAACCTTGGTTCCCGGCGCCGCGTTCATGCCAGACCTGGAACTCCAGTTCCACGCCGGCCGGAACGTTCTCGATCACGAAGTTGCCGTTCTCGTCGGTCACGGCCATGTAGGGGTTGTCTTTGACCACGATCCAGCCGCCCATCCAGGGATGGACATTGCAGGCCGCCGGAGCCGGCAAGGTCTCCGCCACGTCCATCTTCTGCACCACCCGCTGGTTCGAGGCCACGCCCTGGCTGAATGACGGGTTGCGTTGGAACTGGACGCTGGTGTTATGGCCAACCGGATCGGAGTTGAGGATCTCCACCGGTTGCGAGGTATGGACCAGCAGCACGTGCGGCTCAAAGCGGCAATCGCGGTTGTCGAAGACCACCGGCTGCTTGATCTTCTCGGCGTACGATTCGTGAACCTTGGGATCGCGGGTGCGGAGGAACACGACGACGTTCTTCACGCCGCCATCGGGGCCGACCACCAGCGACTCATCGAGCACGCGGTGCTGGCCGCAGAACTGAACGTCCTTGGTCACCGAGAGCGGTGGCCGGGCGGGAGGCTGACCGCCGTAGACAAAGCGGCCGCGGATGGTACCCCAGCCGTCAGCCTGGTCCATGCTGCTGCCGCCAGACTGGCCGGCGGCGCTGCCGGCCTGGTTGCGTGCCCGCAGGTTCTGCACCACCTCGGGCTTGGCCCGGGGCCCTCGATCGCTGGACGAGTCGCCACAGCCCACGGCCGTCGTCAGGAGCGCGGCACAGGTAACAAGCATCAGGCTAGGGCATCGCATGGCAACCGCCTCCAACGGTTCGGGTCCAACAGACGATTCCTGGCGAGTGTGGTCCCCGGCAGCGGTCATCGCAGGCCCCGCCAGGTGTCAGCACACGCGAGGAAGAAAAGTGCGCGCTGCGATCGTCGGCTCTCTAGTGTCTCGGCAAGGTTGGGTAGCTACGGCCCTTGCACGGCCCGGGGCGCACTGCCGGTCCGGCGCTGGCCGATTCCATATTCAACGCGTGGTTTCGAGTCAGCCAGGCGGCCAGCCGGCCGCCTGGCTGCTCATGATCCACGAACATGTACTTAGTTCTTCTCAAACACGGACGGATCGACGCGGATCGTGCCCAGGTCGTTCTTGCCCGGCTTGAGGGTCATGGTGAACCGGCCGCGGGCCCATTCACCGTTGGGATCCAGATAACCGGCTTTCTCGTGCCACACCTGGAACTCCAACTCGGTGCCCGCCGGCAGCTTCTCCAAAGTGAAGGTGCCGTCTTCGGCGGTCACGGCGGTGTAGGGGTTGTTGCGGGGCAGGATGAAGCCGCGCATCCAGGGGTGGATATTGCAGGCCACCGGCACCGGAATCAGTTGCTGGCGGTTGAACTTGTGATCAACGCCCGTGTTGGGGGGCAGCAGCGGATTCTTGCCCTCGTCGCCCAGCGGCTGCACGTTGGCGTTGTGAGGGACGGGGTCGGAGTTGTGCAGAATCACCTTCTGCTTATCCAGCCACACCGGCAGGATGTGCGGCACGAAGCGGCCGCCCACGTTGTCGAACTTCACTTCCTTGGGGATGTTCTTCTCGATGTCGGGATGGATGTCGACATCGCGGGTGCGGACGTAAATGACCACGTTGGCAATGCCGCCGTCCTTGGACACCAGCAGCGATTCATCGACCAGGCCGAGGTTGCCGAAGGCCTCCTGATCCTTGGTGATCTCGACAGGCTTGGGCACGGGCGGCTTGCCGTCGTACACAAACTTGCCGGTCAGATCGGCCCATTCAGCGGCCACGGCCAGCGACGAGCCCAGCCAGGCAATGGCCGGGGCGACAGCCAAGGCGAACAACGAACTCCAACGCGTCTGCAACATACGTTCTCTCCCAACAGCGGCACCGCACGCCGTCGCGGCGCCCTGCCAAAGGGCTCTCGCCCCTGTTCCCTGGGCGAATCCAGTCCAGTTCGGCACGCCCCCGTCGGCCACTCCGGCCAGTGGAGTCAGCCCGCTAGGGGGGACCGTCGACCGCACCTTGCGGTCAAACCGGACATTATAAGCCCCGAAGCGCTGGTTCGCGCCCCCCTCTGTCTTGTTGGTTCGGGTGCCTGACGTGCCCAAGGTCAGGACGCATTCCATGATACCGGAACCGCCGGGCCCCAAACCTGCGGCATTTTGTCACAGGTTTGGAACCCCTCGTCCCCAAAGCCCCAATCACTTATCCGGGCGCTACCCCATCCGGAGCGCGCGCCGATCGGCGATTACTCGTCGTCTTCTGCTGGTGCCAGATTGGCAGGCGGCGATCCCTGAATCATGGGTTTGATCGGCACCTGCCTCATCATGTACTGGTCGTAGTTCAAGAGCAGATCCACCACGGCATCGACCTGCTCCGTGCTGGTGCCTTCCTGGATCAGCTTGCCCACCTCGCCCTGGAACTTGTCCGGCCGGATCGGCTCATTGGGTTTGATCACGGCGAACATGGCCGTGTAGGGCAAGATGTGCTTGGGATTGGCGATCCACTTGTGCAGGTAGTCAGGCCGCAGACGATTGTGCACCTGGTCGAGGTTGGGCGCCAGGGCATCGACGCCGCCCTCGGGCGTAAAGTCGCCCACGCTGTGGCAAGCCACGCAGTAGTTGCGGTTGGTGACGATCTTGAGGGCGTCGCTCAGCCGGTCGGCGTACGCCAGTTCCTTGGCCGAGAGCTCCAGCGGATTGCGGCGATCGTAGTACTCGTACGGATACGTCGCGTTGTCCTTGGCCGCGAAGTAGTTCACCAGGGCCTCGACCTCCTGCGGCGACAGGTTGAACTTGGGCATCCGCAGCACCACCGCCGGACGAATCACGTACGGCTCCCGCAGGAAGTCGTACAGCCAGCCCGGCTGCACCTTGTTGCCCTCGCCCACCAGCGGCGGCGGCACGTACCCCCAGGCGCTATCAAGGTCCTTGGGATTGCGCTGATTGACCACGCGCGGATACAGCCAGTTGGCGAACATGCCGCCCAGCTCAGGCTGGCTGGGAATGCCCGGCCCCGGCACCATCGACTCGGGATAGATCGGGAAGGTCTTATCCCCGGCGAGCCAGTAGTTGCCGTTGACCAGCGCATCCTCCCACAGCGTGTAGAGGTGGATGATATTGCCGTCGTCGTCCTCCGACTCCCACGCCACGCCCTTTTGCGCCGGGTCGACGCTGCGTTTGGCCGTGATCGTGGCCGTCCCCAGCCCTCGCTTGTCGAGCTGCTTCGATCGCTCGATCTGCTCGGGCGTGAAGTGCGGCTGGAACAACTCGAGGTAATCGTCCGGTGCCGGCGGCGGTTGCCGCGAGTACAGCAGCGAGTCGGGCGTGAAGGTGAACGTAAACTTGGGCATCTCCAGGGTATGGCAGCCACCGCAGTTGTACTGCTCCAGCACCTTGCGGCCTTCGTTGATGGCCTTCTGCCGCGGATCAGGCGAGTACACGAACTGGTCGGCCGGCGGCTCGGCAACCAACCCCAGGATGAAGGTCATCACCGCTTCGCGTTCTTCTTCAGTGAACGGGAACTGCGGCATCCGCAGCCGTTCGTCGTAACGCATGTTCTGCGTCATCTCGTAGTCGAAGCTCCGCGGAGCGCGCAGCTTCTGCCACAAGAACCCTTCGCGATGATGCGAGAGCAGGGCGTGGATGAAGAACGCCTTGTCCTTATCCTTTAAACCTTCCAGGTCCAATTGCGGCTGGCCATCCGGGCCGGTGATCACCACGTCGGGATCGGAGTGCTTGATGTACTGACCGATCTGGTTGAAGGCGATCTTCGAAGGCTCCTTGCGTCCCCAGTCGGCCAGGCCGGTACCGATCGGCTTGGCCGTTTCCATGCCGGGGATGTCGTGGCAGCCGAAGCAGCCGTACTTGCGTACGGACCGGGCACCGACGAACCGCAGCAACCGATTCACGCGGTCAGTTTCGTCTTTGAACGTGCCAAGCAGTTCGGCTTCATCGCCCTTGATCTCGTTGGCCAGGTTCAGCGGAATGCCGGTCTGGAGATACTGCTCGGCCTGCTGCCGGGTGAAAACGCCCTGGAGGTGCCCCAGGGCCAGGTTGTACAGCGCATCCTGGTCGATCTGCGGCAGCGGCGCCGGCTCCCAGGCGTTGGTCGAGTTCATCAAAAACAGCGCGATGTCGGCCGCCGGATCGACCACCTTGCCGTCGGCTTCCTTTACCGGCTCCAACAGCATGTTGGGCATCTTGGTCCGGTGCGAGTAGTGCGCCGGGTTCTTCAACCAGCTATACAGCCAGCGGGCGCCCTTCTCGGCCGCTTCCTCGCCGCCAGCCCGGAGCTTGTTGCCGATGTTCGAGAGGTTCGGCCCCTGGTCGGCCGTCAGCTCTTGATCCGGAAACTCGCTGTGCTGGTGGCAGGCCAGGCAGCCGCGATCGGCAAAGAAGTTCTTGCCGCGTTCCGCATCCGGAGCCTCGGTCACCTCGGCCGGCTTAGTCGCATGGATGAACGGCTGGCTGGAGGTCAGCAGATACTCGGTGATCGCCCGAATCTCGATCTGCTCCAGCTTCTCGGTGTGGTACGGCTCCTGGAGCGTTTCGCCGTAGGCCTCGCCCTCTTCCTTCTCTTCGGAGAGCAGGTGGTCATACAGACCGAAAAACCGCGGCATCCGCGTCTTGGGCTGGTACTCGCGCGGATTGCGAATCCAGTTGTAGACAAACTCCTTGGAGAGCTTGCTGGAGACATAGCGGAGGCTCGGGCCGACCGGGCGCATCTTGCCGGGCACCTCAACGTCGGCCAACACCAACGCCAGGCGATGATGCTGGCTGCTGAGGTAAGCCGGCTCGGGCGAAATGGCGTTCTTGGCCCGGGCTTCGTCCTCTTTCAGAAGCTGCACCAGCCGGCGCCGTGCGGTATCGTTCGATGGATCGCGCACCACGCGTCCGGCCAGATCTTGCAGATTCTGGGTGAACTTCGCCAAGCCCGCGTTGGCTTCCTCAGCCGAGAAGCCTTGCGGAACCGCGTCCGGCTTGTACACCGGCTTGCCGTCCTGGCCCACGGTCACGCCGGGACCGAACAGTTGCTGGAGGCGCTGCTCGTAGCTCTCGGGATGATCGCGACGGTAGGTTTCATTGCGATAGAGTTCCGGATCGGCATACAGGGCCAGAGCCGCGGGTGTGTAGCCAGGCTCCAGCCGCATGTCGGGACCGATGCTCCGCGTGGGGCTGTCATAGCCCTTGATCTCGTGGCAGCCGAAGCAGCCGTACTCGCGAACCAGGTTGTAGCCCTGCATCAGCTTGGGTGCCGGCGGCTCGGGGAACCGCTCGCTGGGCAACAACTCCACCACGTCGTGATGGCACTTGAGGCATAGGCTTTCCGAGAACCGCTTGGGCATCATCGGAAAGATCCAGTGGTGGTTGTAGAACCAGCCGTACTTCTTGGTCCATTGCTGGAGCTGTTCGACCGAGTTGGGCGAGTGCGAGGCCCACTTGAACGCCGTGGCGCTACCCTGGCCATCGTGGCAAATTGTGCAGCCTACCGTGGCAAACGGGTGAGGACTGGTCGAAGCCCCGAACAGCTCGAACCGCGGGTGCGTGCTGTAGGGATGCGGGACGCCGCGGCGGACCTTCAGTTCCAGTGGCTCGCCCCACTTGACCACGCCCAGCAGCAGGTCGACGGCGTCCTGACGCGACCACACGTCCTTGCCGCCGATCGCCACCAGCACGTCGCCGCGTTGCAACAGCGCGTCGGCAGCAAAGCTGCGATCCATCACAAACTCGATGGTCGCATCGTTGGCATTGAACACGCCGCGATCGGCCAATCGGAAGCCGTACGCCTGGAGCAACAGGCGATTCTGTTGCTCGTTGGACAGCTCGCTGGGAATGATGATCGTGGCATCGGCCGTTTCATCGCCTTCTTGCCCGCTGTCCAAGGTTGGCGGTTCGGCCGGCGTCTTGAGCTGCACGCCATCCAGCACGTGCTCATGCGGATAACCGGCGGCAACAGCCGAGCCGGGCGCCGTCTTCTCGATGCCCACGTGGCAGGTCATGCAGCGGTCGAACCGGGCCACGTCCTGGAAGTTGAAGTCGATCGTCAGATCCGGCAGCCAGATCTGCCGCACCTTGATGTCGCCTTCCTTGCTGAAGGCGTCCAGAATCGGCATGTTGAGCAGCTTCTTGCCGACATTGGGCCGGCTCTTGGCCAACTGCTCCTCCAGCCGGTTCATGTCCATGCGATACCGCTCGAGGTTCTGCTCCGCATAGCCCACCGGCGCGTTGACCGCGTTGCGGGCACGTTCCAGCCGTTCGCGATAGGTTTTGGCCGACTCGTACCGGCTGTTCAGATCGTTGACCTCGGCGCTGATGGCGTCGACGTTGGCCTGCAACTCACGCAACTCGGCGGCCGGGGCGTCGTTGCCGAAGGCCAGGTTGAATGCGCTGCGGGCCTCGTCCAGGTCAGCCCGGCGGAACTTCAGATCGCGCTGCAGCACCTCTTCGCGAAACAAGGCCTGTTTGATCACGGCCTCAAGCTCGCGCACGAACTGCGCTCGGCGTTCGGGCGATGGCGCTTCCACCGCGGCATTCAGCGACGAATCAATCGCGGCGAGCAACTGCTGTGTGTCGCCGGGGACGTTCTTCCAGTAGTGGGTGAGTGTCTGATCGATCTGCGGCCGCAGTGAAGCCAGCTGCTCGGTCACCTGCTGGTTGACGATTTCCAGCCGCTTTTCGGCGGCCTGGATCTGACCCTGCAACACCTTCTTGCGCTGCGGATCCGTAACGCGTTCGAGGGTCGCCCGATCGATCTGCAAACTGACCGAAAGCTGAGCCAACTGGTCGTACAGGGCCGCCGCGGCCAGGGCCGCTTCGTTCACCTGGTAAAAACGTTCCTCGGCGGCGCCCGCCTCGGGCAGCTTGCCCCGCGCATCGGCGTTCGCCTTGAAGCTGACCAGTTCCACGGCTTCGCCATCGCGAGGTTGCGCGCGCTGCGCCACGTACAGCATGAACAGCTTGCCGAAAGCGGGCTCGGGCGGCTGCGCGCTCACCTCGCGCACGACGTGTTCGCGCACTTCCTCACCGGTGACGTAATCACCCGCCAGTTGTTCGTAGATCCGCGACTGGAGCGTCCAGACTTCCAACTGGCCGTAATACTGCTCCTGGTAGGTCTTCCACTCGCGGTTATGGTCGTCAGCGATCATCCACACCGTGGCGGCCAGCATGGCCACGGAGGAAATTCCAAAGAACAGGTGGACTTTCTTGATGTCGCGCCAAGTTTGTTCTGTAGCAGGCATTTGCCCTCTCCGGAGCAATCGCGGAGCCTGTGAGCGGTATCGGCGACCGGTGTGCGAAACGGGTCGCGGCTAAATGTTGAAAAAGTACTCCGGGATGCTGACGATGTACTTCAGGTTCAAGGTCCAGCGGAGCAGCATCTTGATCGGCAGGGCCGCCATGAACAGCAGCAAAATGGCCATCACCATGTAACGGATGAAGCCCATCCGGATGAAAAACGGCCGCAGGACCGTGGCCGCCAGCACGGGCGGCAAGAACAGGAAGTAGCCCAGCACCAGGACGATCCCCAGCCCTTCGCGTTTGAGGATCATCCACAGCGATTCCGCCGTGCCCATGTCGCTGGTCACCCTCGGCACGCTGGCCCCCATCAGGTTGATCCAGAAGTAGTCCGAGAGGTTGACGTTGTTCTGGGCCTCGACCTTATGGGGATCCCAGTACTCAAATGGGCCGAAGAAGCTCCAGTTGGGCCCTCGCAGGAAGGTGCCCAGCACGATCAACGTGACCCACAGCAGCAGAAAGCCGATCTGGAAGGTCAGGTACGCGAACTTGCGTTTCTCGATCGTGTAGTAGCCGTTGCCTTCCTTGTTGAAGTCCAGGTAGGGAATCGCCATCAACCCCACGATCACCAAGCTGGGCAGCACCACGCCGGCCATCCAGGGATCGTAGTACACGAGCATTTCTTGCAGCCCCAGGAAGTACCACGGGGCCTTGGAGGGGTTAGGCGTTTTGACCGCGCTGGCCGGTTCTTCCAGCGGCGCCTTGAGCACGATGGCCCAAACCAACAGCAGCGCCGTCAGCAGCACCATGCAGATCAGCTCGGTGTAGACCAGGTCGGGCCACACCAGCACTTTCTCGTTATCGAGCGATTCCAGCGGCGGCAGGCCCTGCCGGGCCCGATCGTCGTTCTGCACGGCTTTCCACGTGGCCAACCAGGTGAAAAAGCCCAGCAGCAGCACGAGCATCACGATCGGTACGTTGTCGGGCTTGGCGACGATCTCCCAGAAATTGGGGTTGGTCATCGACAACCCCAGCAGCAGCATCACCAGGTTGAACCCGATGTAGGCCACCACCGGCTGCACGAAGAAGCGGCGGAACCAATACAGCACCGCCAGGCCAACCGCCGTGCCCACGGTGTAGACCACCGCGCCGCGGTTCCCGCTCAAGAGCGAGTTGATCAGATGCTCGGTATTGTGCCCCAGCCCAGGTAGCGAGCCCGACCATGCGAACGCCCCCAGGATGACAAAGGCGATCGTGGCGATCAGGCAGCCCAGGGCCAGGCCGCTGCGCTGCAACCGGAACTGCAGCACCCCGGCCACCACCGCGTTGAGCGCGGCCATCGTAATGTAGTAGGGGCCCAGGAAGGAGGAGGCCTTGTCGACGAAGTCTAACGACGCGCCATGCATATGTTCATCCATTGTGCCGGCTGGAAACGGCCGCCTCGGCTAGCCAAGGGGCCATCCTTGCCGCAACGTCCCAGTTCGTTCCGCTTCGCACGTGCCATCCCGGCCGGTCCGCGCGCGGCCTGCACTCCTCCCAGGTTCGCCGGGGGGGCCTTACAGCGGACCGCTGATCCCGCCGTCCTTCCGCACTCGCCAAAAGTGAATCGCCAAGAGCATCGCCACCGCCAGGGGAATTGCGATGCAGTGCAGCACGTAAAACCGGTTCAGCGTTTCTTCACCGACAAACCGTGCCCCCAAGAGGCCGAACCGCGCGTCCGAGGCACTGGTGATCATGTCGATGCCGCCGATGGACAGCAACTGCTGGCCGGGGCCTTCGCTGCCTAAGAAGGGAGTCGCCCGGGCCATATTGGAGCCCACCGTGATGGCCCATATGGCCAACTGGTCCCACGGCAGCAAGTAGCCGGTGAACGACAACAACAGCGTTAATAACAACAGGATCACCCCCACGACCCAGTTGAATTCTCGCGGAGGTTTGTAACTGCCGGTCAAGAACACCCGGTACATGTGCAACCAGACGGTAATCACCATGGCATGGGCCCCCCAGCGATGCAGCTCGCGGAGAATGCCCAGGCTGGTGACGTCGCGCAAAGCCTGGATATCGGTGAACGCCCATTGGAGCGTCGGCCGGTAATAGAACATCAGCAGCACGCCGGTGACGGTCTCCACCAGAAACAGGAAGAACGTCACCCCGCCCATGCACCAGGTGTAGCTCAGCGCGATGCCCTGCTTCTTGATCGAAACCGGGTGCAGGTGCAGGAAGAAGTTGGTCAGCATCACCACGATGCGATTGCGCCGATCCAGCGGCATCGGGTGACGGAAGATACTCTTCCAGATCTGGCTGTTGCGTACCGTTTCGCCAATTGACGGCATCGGCGTTCCCTAACGATTGGAAGGATTCAGTCAACGGTCGTGCGTGGGCGGTACTGCGGCGCGACCCGGCCGGCGTTTATCGCAACGCTTCGGCCCACCGTCGGTCAACTTGCCGGCGCAAGCTCGACGCGGCGAACCACCTCGCGCGATCTGCTCGAGCTTGACTGGCACGGAGGCCGGCGGCCCCCCCACCTCAGACGATCACATAGCTGTCGGGGTTGGTCCACTCGCCCTTTTCTTCCTGGAAGACGCGGCTCTTGTCGATCTCCAACTGGCCGTCGTCGGCGATTCGAATCGCGTACCGTTCCAGGGGGCGGGGCGCCGGCCCCTCGAAGTTGATCCCATCAATGTAAAAGCCGCTGCCGTGGCAGGGGCATTTGAACTTCTGCTCGCTTTCCAACCAGTTGGGCGTGCAGCCCAGGTGCGTGCAGACGGTCTTCAAAGCGTAGATCATCTGCTGGCCGTTGTACTCGGCGTTGACGATCCACACGCCAAAGGCCGCCTTGAACCGCTCGTCCACCATACCCGGCGGAAAGTCCGACGGCTGCCCCACCTTAAACTGGCTGGGCGGCTCCGTCAGGATGTTGGGGAACATGTAACGAGCCAGCCCCAGCGACCACAACCCCGCGGTGCCGGCCAACGCGCCAAAGCCTATCCCCAGCGAGGTGCCGACCATCGCACTGAGCATCGCCAACACGCCGCGGCGGCCTTCGTCGACCTTGGGCTGAGCGCCCTCGGGCTTCTTTTGCGCATACGCCGGTTTGGCGGGCATAGGCGGCACGACCGGCTTGGCCGGACGCGGAATCGCCTCTTCGATGCGCGATTCATCATGGCCGGGCAGCAAGCCGGCCTCGGCTTTGCTCAAGGGCCCGCGTTTCTTTTCCGCCCGGGCCGCCGCCAGGATGCTTGCCGTCTTGGGCGGACCAGCCGGAACTTCCTCGGCCTGCGAGGCTGCCGGTTCCGGTTTGGCGGCGGTTGGCTTGGCCGCAGAGGGTTGTGTAGCGGGCGGCTCGGCCGCCGGCTCGGCAGGAGGTTGCTGGCCACCTTTGCCGGCCCGGGCCATCGCCAGGATCTCCTGAACGCTGGGCCGACCACCGGATGAACTCGCCGGATTTGCCGGATTTGCCGGGGTTGCCGGCTCCTGGGCAGGCGTCTCGGCCGCTGCCGCCGGCTTGGCACCGCCGGCTTTGCCGGCTCGGGCCAGGGCCAGAATCTCGGCCGTAGTGAGTTTTCCGCCACTGGAGCTGGGCGTGGCAGCCGGCTGGGGAGCATCGGCCGCTGCAGGGGTAGACTCACCGGAGGAAGAACTGGCCGCAGCTTCCGTCGGGGGAGAAGGTGGCGGAGATTCGGGGGGCGTTGTTTCTGACCCCTGCGACCCCTTAGAGTCCAGCTTGCGCGCGGCCGCCAGGATCTCGGCAGTGGTCAACTTCTTTTTCTCGGCCATTGTGTCGACTCTTGGTGCTTGGTCGCTCGCTGAAAAGCGAGCGCAACATCAGACCTGCACTCGACAACGCACGCGCCCGATAAGACCAGAAACCATTGCGCTTGCACGAAAGTTTGCAAGCGAGGCGACTCGTAGACCCCCCGGCCAAGTGTCAAGCGCCCTTTGTACACGATGGGGCGCCCCAGACAAGCCCCCTGGCAGGGTGCGGCAAATTGCCACACCCCTTCGGGTGGAACATGGCACGGGGCACGGTCTCTGGCCCGCGGCAAGCCACGCACGGCGGCACTCACGGCAATCGCAAGATAGCAACGACCGTGGATGCTTGCTATTCCGCAGCCAGCGGGGGACGCGAACCGCTCGAAGGTGCCCCCCACCTGTCGCTCCGTCCAACAAGAGGTGTCATCATCCAGCGAAAGTCGCTGAAAACTTGCGGAATGCAAGGAAGATGAGCTATCTGCCCCCCTCGTCCGCTGGGATTCCTCACGTCCGAACTGTGCCAGACGTGCGACAGTTTGACGCAGGTCGTCCACCGTCGTGCGGGGGTTGATGATGCACATCCGCAAAACGCGGCGGTCGCGAAGCATCGTCGACGTCACGGTGGCAAACGCCTCGTCCAAGACCCGGTTCACAATCCGTTGATTCAGCTCATTGGCCGCGGCCAAGTCGTGCTCCGGTTCCGCGTAATAAAAGGTCAAGATGCCCAACTGAGCCGGTGTGAACAGATGCAGCCCCTGGGTTTCGCGCACGATCTGTTCCGCCTGCTGGGCCAGTTCGATGCCCCGGGTAATTGCCTCGCGGAACGCCGCCAGCCCGAAGAACCGGATCGACATCCACAGCTTCAGGGCGCGGAATGACCGGGTGAGCTGGATGCCCAGGTCCTGGAAGTTCACGTCCTCGCTGATCCGCAGGGCATCGGCCAGATACTCGGCCGTGACCTGAAACGCCCCGAACAGGTGTTGCCAATCGCGGACCAGCACGCAGCCGCACTCGTAGGGCTGGAACAGCCATTTGTGCGGGTCGATGGTCAGCGAATCCACCCGCTCGATGCCTCGCAAGGCCTCGCGGCCGGCTGGCGAAAGAACGGCCGCGGCGCCGTACGCGCCGTCGGCATGCAGCCAGAGCCCCTCTTGCTGGCAGAAGTCGGCCAGTTCGTCCAGGGGATCAACCGCACCGGTATTTGTTGTGCCGGCGTTGGCCACCACGCAAAACGGGTGCAAACCGCGAGCACGATCTTCCGCCACTCGGGCGCGTAAGGCCTCGACCGGCAGCCGGAAATGCTCGTCGGACGGAAGCCGGACGAACTGATCCTGGGAAAAGCCCAGCACGCGAAAGCCTCGCAGCAGCGACGAGTGGCACTGGTCCGAGCCGTAGGCCACGCCGCGGGACACTTCGTTGCGGAGCTTCACATGCCGGGCGGTCGCCAGCGCCGTCAGGTTGGCCTGTGAGCCACCGCTAACCAGCACGCCACCGGTGGATTCCGGCATGCCGCACCAGGCGCGCATCCAGTCGATGACCGTGCGTTCCACCTGGCAGGGGCCGGCCCCCTCCAACCAGTTGCCGCCGAAGATGTTGAAGCCAGCCGCCAGGCAATCGGCCATCACACTGACGAAGTTGCTGGGGCTCGGCACGAACGCAAAGCGGGGATGCGTGGTAAGCCCCACAGCCGTCATCACGTCATCTTGGGTCTGCTGGAGAATGCGGCCCCACGGCTCGGGTTCTTCCGGCGGCGGAGCCGACAGTTTCTCCTTCAAGACCGGCCGTGGGACGATGCGCGTGGCCGGCTTCTCGGGCAGCTTCACAAAGCGTTCGACCAGTTGATCGATCACCTGATAGCCCATCGCCCGCATGGCTTCGGCCGACAGCTCTAACCGCGCAGGCTCGTCGCTGGGAACAACGGGGACCGAAGCGTGCGCGTCGTGTGCTCCGCTTGGCAACAGACCACTTTCAAGTCGCTCGTTGCTCATCATAAACCTGGGGTGACGTGACGACGGGAACTCCGGCTGCGGCCGCTGCCAACCGTAGCGCCGCCCCGCGCTAGTCAACGTCAACGTTCCCGCCTGTTAGATCGTATCCCGCAGGCCTGGTGCGGGCGACGGGAGCAGGTTTCCCCCTGGCATCGGCCTTGCTTAGAGCATCGATTGGTGCGGTGCGAGGGTTTTTGATTGGCCCTTCAGGCGAATTGCCAGCGCGCGCCGAATTGGGTATGTTCCACATTCGCATGTCGAGCAATGTCAAGCGAGCAGCAGGCCGCGCACCGGGCAGCGTACGATCGCCCTAATGCCGCAGCGGCAGGCTGTTGGCGCTGGCCTCGGCCAGTGGCACGCCGGCCGCAGTGCTGGGCGTGTACCCGATTCGCGATTCAGCAGCGGCGGGCGTTTCCTCCGCGCTGGACGGAAACGATGATTCTTGTGCGTTCGGCCCGCGGCTGTCATCCGGGCCAACCTTGACCAGGAGAAACAGACATGGCTTATACCCTTCCGGACCTGCCTTACGCCTTCGACGCCCTGGAGCCGCACATTGATGCCAAGACGATGGAGATCCATCACGACAAGCATCATGCGACCTACGTGGCGAAGCTGAACGCGGCGATCGAGAACACCGACCTGGGCAATCTGCCGATCGAGGAGCTGATGGCCAAGATCGACACGGTGCCTGAGAACATTCGCACCGCGGTGCGGAACAACGGCGGCGGCCACGCCAACCACTCGTTGTTCTGGACCATCATGAGCCCCAACGGCGGTGGCGAACCAAAGGGCGAACTGGCCGCAGCCATCAACGCGACCTTCGGCAGCTTCGAGAAGTTCAAGGAACAGTTCAGCGACGCGGCCGCCAACCGCTTCGGCAGCGGCTGGGCCTGGCTGTGCCTGGACGGCAACAAGAACCTGCACATCGAGAGCACGCCCAACCAGGACACGCCGCTGATGCATGGCCACACCCCGATCCTGGGCCTGGATGTGTGGGAACACGCCTATTACCTGAAGTACCAGAACCGGCGGCCTGAGTACATCAACGCATTCTTCAACGTGATCAACTGGGACGAAGTTGCCCGGCGTTACGCCGCGGCCAAGTAAGCGGCCAGTCCCCCCCGGGCTGACCCATTGCCAGTTAGGCTGACTGGACACCTCCACGGCACCGAGCGGCTCGCGCTGCTCGGTGCCGTCTTGCATTCCGTGCCATGCGTCGCGATCGGCAGGTACGGCGCTGGCCAGAATGCTATAACGCCCGGCCAGAGCAAAGTCCGGCCGGGCGTTACGCTGCAACCCGATCAGTGATTGGGAATCGCTTGGATCTACTGCCGCGTTTTGGGCAGCGCTACGGTTAACCGTTGTGGTAGCTCACCGGCACCAGCGGCGAGAACGTCGAACGGAACGTGGCGTTCACGTTCGGCTCGCGGACAGCCTCGCCCGGCTCGATCCGCGGCTGGGGCGTTTCCGGCTCGGGCCGGATCGGCGCCGGTTGGGTCCGCGGCTGCGGCAAGGGTGCCGGCTGAGGCTGCGGCATCGGGGTCGGCTGCGCTTCCGACTGCGGAGCAAAGGTCCGCGGCGCGCCCTGCTGGGTTTGCGGGGCGGGCGTCGGCTGCAGCAGGTCCGACTGCGCTTCCGGAATCGGAGTCAGCGGCGTATCCGCTTGCGAGGCACTGGTCGACGGGGCGGCCGGAACCGTCAGGTCGGCGCCCGTGCAGGGATCGATCGGGATCCGATGCACGATCACCCGCGGCACACGCAGCGTGTAGGTGACCGGCACGCGGCGCACCACTTGCCGGGGCACCTGGATCGTTTGCTGCACGGCCACGCGGCGGCAGGTGCGAACCGGGATCTGCTCCACGCGTTCCTCGCACACCAGGCGGCAGGTGGTGTATGGCACGCGCCGCACGTGCTCCTCGGTCACCATGCGGCAAACCCGCTCGGGGATCTGCTGCTGGCAGGTTTCCACCACCTGGCGGCAAACCTGGTAGGGCACGCGCCGCACGTGTTCTTCGGCCACCATGCGGCACACCTGGTACGGCACCTGGCGAACCTGTTCCTCGGTGACCATCCGCTGCACCTGGTATTGCACCACGCGGCGCTCGGTTTGCGGCACCATCACCGTCTGCGGCACCTGGAAGGTTTGCACGTTGGGCCGCCACACCTGCTGGACTTCAACCGTGGGCGGGCAAGGCTGCTGCACCCAGGCCAGGCCGCCGCCACGGTAGTACGAACGACCAGTGACCGGGTCCACCTCGCAGCCGCCGGGCACCCAGCGCAGCCGCGTTTTGACCGGACCGGGCCGCAACACCTGCTGCTGTTCCCAGCAGCCGTTGTCGACCGTCACGTTGCGATACGTCACCTGCGGACGCAGCACCGTGTAGCACTCTTCGCGTTCGGCCGTTTCCAGCACCGGGCGCTGCACGTAGAAGCGTTCTTCACGAACGTGCGTTTCGGTCACCGGGCGTTGCACCACGTACCGTTCTTCACGCTCGTGCGTTTCGATCACATTGCGGACGCGATTGACGTTCACGGTCCGCATCCGGGTTTCCCACACCGGACGCTGGACGGTGTACCGTTCCTCGCGCTCGTGGGTTTCGTAGACGGGGCGCTGCACCGTGTAGCGCCGCTCCCGCATCTCCGTTTCCCAGACATTGCGGTAGCAGGTCACCTGCTGCTGCTCGTACACCGTTTCGGTTTCGAGCCGGTAGCACGTGACGGGGCGCTCGTCGTAAACGGTTTCGCACACCAGGCGGTACGTCTGCGTCGGATAGACTTCGCAGGCGGGCGAGCCGCACACTTCAGCGCGGGCAATCCCCGACGTCCCAGGCGCGGTCAGCACCGCGCATACCAACAAGCCAGCAACACTACGCATCGCTCGGAGCTCCTGGGCCTTCGACTCCGGCCTTCCTGCGCCGAACCGGCCTGCATTCTACTTGAGCTTGGGCACCGCCTCGCGTTCATGCCTTCCCGGCCACTGCGTCCGCGAAGCGGTGAGGGTGATTCAAGGATCTCAATAGCTTTCAACGCCAAAGAAGTGTGGGATTTGGCTCCTTCTCTGGCAACCTAGAGCTGCATGTCATTCTTGAATCTTTTCAATCTGAATGCAAGTTGCCGCGCGAGCGATCACGCCAAATAGCTTGAGAACTTTTTCATGCTAGCAGGCAATTCCTTCTTTGATGACGAAATTGATAGCAATCATAACGTTCCTTCTGATTATGACGAACCCACAACCTATATAGATGCTAGCGGTTACCACCCGGATTGACGCTGATATCAATGCTGCCGTTTGGGGTGACTTTGACGGCTGCGAGCTCTAATGGACACCTTCGCGGCCCAGCCCGATGCCTTACGGCACTCCCCGCCGGCCAGGCCGCGCGCAACAAGAAACGCCTGCCGCGGACCAGGTACGTCCACGGCAGGCGGTGCTGGGTTAACAATCCTGATGCTGGCTACTTCAGCGCCCCAGTTCCTTCAAAACCCGCTCGGCCCCGTAGATCTTGTCCAGAGCCTCGATCATGGCGGCGATGGCCACCGAAACGGCCCTGGCCTGCTCATCGCTGTACATGTAGTTGGCGGTGAGCGATTGGATGTTGCCGTCGAAGATCACGCCCACCAGTTCACCGGCCCGGTTCACCACGGGGCTGCCCGAGTTCCCCCCGATGATGTCGGCCGTGCAGACAAAATTGAAGGGCGTTTGCAGGTTGAGTCGATCGCGGTTCTTCATCCAGCTTTCCGGCAGCCTCCAGGGTTCGCGGCCGCCATGCCGCTGCTGCGATTCAAACGCGCCCCCGATCGTGGTCCAGGCCGGGATGGTTTGCCCTCCCTCCTGATAGCCGCGGATCGGGCCAAACGCCAGCCGCAAAGTGAACGTGGCATCGGGATAGAGCGCCGTGCCGCTCAGCTCGAACAACGCCTGCGCGATCTTGGCGTAGGCTTGCCGCTCAATCTCAGCGATTTCCTCGGCTTCTTTGCGGATTTCTCGCGTGCGTGGGTCCACCAGCCGGGCCAGAACAATCATGGGGTCATTACTGGCTTCAATCCCGGCCAGACCTTGCTCGGCCAGCTTCTTGCGTTCCTCCACGTCGAACAGCCTGGTACCGGCGATCAGGGCCGCCGCGCGATCTTTCGGGCTCTTACCTGAAAGTACCTTGCGCACCAGCGGGTGATCACCGCCCAGGCGTTCAGCCATGCGGGCGATGGAGTCGGCCAGCTTCACCTGCTCCAAGTCGGCGTAGATAGGCGCCGTGGAGTACAAATCTTGCAGCAGCGACTCGCGGTTGGAGTCGCGATACTCACGGAGCCGCTCATCGCTGGGCTTGGTATCCTCGGCGGCCATTTGCACGAGCGTCTCGGCAATCTCAAACAGCCGGCCGGCAAGCGCCGGAGCCTGACCTTGGATCTGAGCCTTGCGCTTTTGGGCCGCGGCGATGTCGTCGAAGGCGGATTCGTACGCCTTCAGCTTGGGATGCCTGGCAATGGCTGCCCGGAGTTCGGCTTCGCGCTGTCGCTTGGTGCGGAAGAAGGCCGGATCCTGCAAGCCGCTCAGCGACCCCCACAGGGATTTGCGGGCGTTCTGAATTGAGTTCAACTCTTCCGCCGCGCGCCGCTCTTGTTCGACGCCTTCCAGACCGAACTGTTGCAGCAGGATCTCCTGTCGCCGCAGGTAATCCATGTAGTACGGCAGCCAGGTATCGCGCAAATGCGTAAGAGCCGCGACCGTATAGATACGATTGGTGCTGCCGGGGTTGCCGGCCACGAAGACCAGTTCTTCCTCCTTGAGCTTGCCGTCTGAAAGTTTCAGATAGTGCTCAATCTTGGCGGGTTTCCCGTTTTCATAAACGCGAAACAGGCATACATCCAGGCAGTAACGCGGATACTCAAAGTTGTCGGCATCGCCGCCAAAGAAGGCGATGGCTTCCTCCGGCGACCAGACCAGCCGCACGTCGGTGTAGCGTTTATAGCGATAGAGATGATATTTCGCGCCGCCATAGAGCGTAACGACGTCGCTTCGCAGGCCCGTCTGCTTGAGTGACTGCTGCTCGATCTTGGCCATCGCCGCCCGCCGAGCCTGCGCCGCCTCGGCCGGCGACATCCCCTCGGTAACCGCCTGGTTGACCTGCTCGGTCACATCCTCGATCGAAACGAGCTGATTCAGTTCCAGGTCGGGCGCGGGGATCTCGTCGCTGAGCGTCTTGGCGTAGAAACCGTCGGTGTACAGGTTCCGTTCGGCCGTGGACAGCTTATGCAGTGTGTCGGCGCCGACGTGATGATTGGTCAGCACCAGACCATCGGCGGAAACGAACGAGGCCGAGCCGCCCGAGTTGAACCGCACGCACGCCTTCATCAGGTGCTCGATCCAGGCGTCGGTCGGCTCGAAGCCGTACTTCTCCCTCAAGTACTCGCGTGGCAGCTCGTTGAACAGCCACATGCCTTCGTCGGCGCGGGTTGGCGCCGGCATCAGGCAACCGACGAACAGCCACGCGGCGATAGCCCTCCCAAGCCACACTTGTTGTCGTTTGGCCATTGCTCGTTCCCCCCATCCTATGAGCGCTGCGACGGTGTCGCTGGATAAAGCAAGCACGCGCGGCGCAGTGTAGCGTAGCGGCGAAATCTTGGGAACGAGCCAGGCGGCCGGGCCGCGATGGCGGGGCAGGTTCATTCACCCGAGCAAAATCGCCATTAGGGACCGTACGTTACCGGGGCACTCTGCACCACCGGAGCGCAGCCCGGCGGGCACGACGGAACCGCGCAGGCAGGCGAGGGCGTCCAGTACTGCGGTGGGCAGACCGGGCGATGATGGCAGCCTAGCGCAATCAAGAGTGCCGCGCACAGGCCCAAGGGCAGAATCCGTTTCATCAGTGACCCCTTGCATGTGTTGAACGCATGCCGGCGATAGCAGGAGCAATGGCGGCGGCGATGCGGGCGAAGTGCATAAAGAGCGGCAAACGATATGCCAACGGCCGCCGCGAGGCAAACCCAGTCGGGGCGAAAACTGCCTCATCCTGGGCGAATTCTGGTCGTGCTGCTGCAAACGATCGTTGCTCAGCCACTGTGCTGGCATGACCTGGCGTCTGCAATCTTTTCAGCCCAACGTGCTCCCCACGTCCTCGGGAACTGGCGAGCCGAGGTTCGTTGCGTCTCCACCGGGCAAAAGCTGGCGCTGATAGCGGCCGCTTGCTGCTATCGGGTGCCGTCAAAGTTTGCAAAATCCGCAAGGCTTTTCTCTAGCCACGGTTTCAACATGCCGAATTGATGAACTACGCGGATTTTGCGGCCGCTGCGCCGCATGGTCCGTAAACTCAGTTCCAGGGGGGGCGCCCTGAGGCATGAGTTATCACGAATGCACGTGCCAACATTTGGACCCACGAAGCGCGCGCTCTGCGGATGCGCCGCGCTGTTGTCGCTGGTAGCGACATCGCTGGCCGCGGAACCGTTTCCGGCCGGACAAGCACAGCAAGGCTTCGTCCCGGTTGGCCCACATCCTGGCGGCCAATTACCTGCTCCCCATCCGTTCGCGCCGTCGATGCCGCCCATGCCACTTGGGCCGGGATCGGCGCCGCAGGGCCAGCACATGGCGCCGGGCATGGGGATGCCTGCAGGCAATGCTGTCATGCCTGCCGCGCACGTAACTCCCACGGCGACCGCTCCCGCGGGTAATGTCGCCCAGGCTGGCGGTGTACCATTGGGGAATACGGCCGCGATGCCCCAGCAAAACGCCGGGGTGTCTCAAGCACGTGTGTATTCGCTTAAGTTTGCCCGGGCGCAAGATGTTCAACCGGCCGTGGTCCACTGGTTGAACAGTGCATCGCTGCGGGGCGACGTGGCGATCGATCCCACGCAAAACGTCGTCATCGTGCAGGGCGGCGACGACGTGCAGCGGCTGGCCGCCGAAGTGGTGCAGTCGATCGATCGCGAAGCCGAGGCCCAGCTTGGTCCGCCCACGCTCCAGACCTACCCGGCTGCCGCCGCGCAACTGGAGCCGATGAGCCAGGCGATCCGCGATCGCTTTGGACCGTATGGTGCCCGCGTGGCCACCGATGCCCGCAACGAACAACTGCTGGTCGTCGCGCCGGCGGCGATGCAGACCGAGATCGCCAAGTTCATCGGTGCCGTCGAAGGCAAACCGGCTCAGCCGATGCAAGCCGCCGCTGGCGAACAGACACAGCAACTTGGCCCGGCACCTGCCACGCCGCGCGGTGCTAACTTCGGCCTGCTGACGACCACGGCCGGCACGGGCCAGATCATGCAACTGCGCACGTCGTCGGTCGAAGTGCAGAAGGCTCTCAAGCGGCTGTACGGCCCCAAGCTCATGGCGGCCGCCAACACCAACCGCGACGTCGTGGTTTATACGCTCGACCTCTCGGCCCAGGAGCGGCTGCGGATCGAGTTCGATATGCTGACCGGCCAGGTGGTGATCCACGGTCCGCCGGCGGCCGCCGAGCGGTGCGCTCGGTTGCTGGCCATCCTCGAGGCCCCGCAGGCTCCGCAAGCTGCTCGCAAGATCGAAGTGATGCCGCTGGGTGCCGCAGCCCCGGGCAAGGTCCATCAAGTAGCCTCGCTGTTGGAGGAGGCCCGGCTGCGTGGTCTGCGTGAGCGCGGTCAAACCGTACGGGCCCAGGCCACTCGTTCGCCGCACCTGGTGGCTCAACTGTTCCAGCCGCCGAGCGAGCAGCAGCCCCAGAACAATCAGCCGCAACCGGCACAACAGGTGCCCGCACAGCCCCAGGGCGGTGCGGCGGCAGGAGCCGGTGCCGCTGCCGGGCAGGCCTTGCCCGGTCAGACACAAACCGGTCAGGCTCCAGCGCAAGGTCAGGTGACCATCCCGACCGATACCGAAGGGCTGGTCGGCCCCGTGCAGATTGAAGTGCTCGAAGACCTGGGCGTGATCATCCTCCGCGGTCCCAAGGAAGACGTGGACCGGTTGATCCGCATCATCGAGCAGATTGAAGAACGGAGCCAGGAGACCGAGCCGGAGATCCGTATCCATCCGCTGGAATACGTCAACGGTGAAGCGCTGGCCACCATCGTCCGCCAGTTGTACGACTCGGTTTACGCCGGGCGAAAAGGCCGCGTGAGCATCACGCCGCTGGTCGACCCCAACGCGTTGCTGCTGATCGGTCCGCCGGCCAGCGTGGAAGCCGCCATGGATCTGATCCGCCGGCTGGATACGCCCTCGGGCCCCGAGTCGCAATTTGAAGTGTTCCGCCTAAAGTACGCTTCGGCCCAGGCTGCCGCGGCCACCTTGCAGCAGTTCTACGGCGCCACGGCGGGGCCGGGCACGCAGCAGCAAGGGCAACAGCAGCAGAACCTGCCGGGCTTGTTCCCGCGGGTGAACGTGATTGCCGATTACCGCACCAACGCGCTGATCGTGCGGGCCAGCCCTCGCGACCTGGCCGAGATCGCGCACCTGTTGTCGCGGATCGACATCGATAGCTCGCCCTCGGAACTGTCGCTCAAGGTGTTCCAGTTGCGGAACGCCCTGGCCGAGGACCTGGCTGCCGTTCTGCAAGCGGCCATCACCGGCACGGCGGCTCCGGGTCAGCAGCAGATCGGACCGCAGTTGCCGGGTGTGCAGCAGCAGCAGGGGGTGCAAGGCCAGCAAGCCGTCCAGCGTTCGGCCGTGCTGCGGCTGATGACGCTCGACGCCCGCGACCGCACCATCCTCCGGTCCGGCATCCTCACCGACGTGCAAGTGACCGCCGACGCCCGGGCGAACTCGCTGATCGTACGGGCTCCGGCCGACAGCATGCCGCTGATCGAAGCCCTGATCGAGCAACTGGACAACATTCCCGGCGCTACCGCGCAGATCAAGGTGTTCACCATCGTCAACGGCGATGCCGAAAGCCTGGTGAACATGCTCAGCACGCTGTTCAATGCCACTTCAACCGGCGGCCAGTTCGGCGTGCAACAGGCGGCCTCGGTGCAGTCCGACGGCTCGATCGTGCCGCTGCGGTTTGCCGTCGATACCCGTACCAACTCGATTCTGGCAACCGGTAGTGCCGCCGACCTGACGATCGTCGAAGCCATCTTGCTGCGGCTCGATGAAAGCGACGTCCGCGAGCGCGAAACGCAGGTATACCGCCTGAAGAACGCTCCGGCGCTCGACGTGGCCAACAGCATCAACCAGTTGCTGCAGGCCGAGCGGGCCGTGCAGGAGCAGGGCGTCCGCAGTGCGTTCCAGCAGATCCAGGAAGAAGTGGTGGTCGTCGGCGAGCCGGTGACCAACAGCCTGATCGTAACCGCCACGCCGCGATACTTCGGCGAGATTCGCCGCATCATCGACGAGCTGGACCGCCGGCCCCCGATGGTGATGATCCAGGTACTCATCGCCGAAGTGCAGTTGAACAACACCGACGAGTTCGGCGTGGAGCTCGGCCTGCAGGACTCCATCCTGTTCGACCGCAGCCTGCTGGGCGACCTGATCACGACCACCAACAGCACGCAGACGCCCCAAGGCAACACGGTGGTGACCACCACCAACCAGATCATCCAGGGTGCCAGCCTCACGCCTGGCTTCCTGTTCAACAACCAGCCGTTGGGGAACAGCGGCAGCGACTTGTCGCGGGCCACGTCGGGCAAGCTGGCCGGCCAGGCGCTGAGCAGCTTTTCGGTGGGCCGCGTGAACAGCCAACTGGGCTACGGCGGTCTGGTGCTGTCGGCCAGCAGCGAGAGCATCAGCATCCTGATCCGGGCTCTGCAAGAGTGCCGCCGGTTGGACGTGCTGGCCCGGCCGCAAGTGATGACCTTGGACAACCAGCCGGCCTTCATCCAGGTGGGCCAGCGGGTGCAGCTCATCACCGCGACCACGTTTGACCAGGCGACCGGTATCCAGACCAACCAGCTTGGTGCCCAGCAGAACGTCGGTTTGATCCTCGGCGTCACGCCGCGTATCAGCCCCGATGGCCTGGTGGTGATGGAAATCGACGTTGAAAAGTCCGAAGTCGGTCCCGAGTCCGAGGGTATCCCCGTCTCGGTGCTGCCCACCGGCGACGTGATTCGCTCGCCGCGCATCAACACCACGCTGGCCCAATCGACGGTCAGCGCCTTGAGCGGCCAAACCATCGTGCTGGGCGGTCTGATCACCAAGACCCGGGCTCAAACCCACCGCCGGGTGCCGCTGCTGGCCTCGATCCCGGTGTTGGGGCACCTGTTCCGCTACGACGCCAACGTGGAACAGCGCACCGAACTGCTGATCATCATGACGCCGCGTGTCGTCCGCACCGAGGAGGACATGGAAATGATCAAGCAGATCGAGTCGGCCCGGATGCACTGGGTGCTCTCCGATGTCCGCGATGTGCACGGTGATTCGGGCCTCCGCGGTCGCGGCGACGCCTGGGAAGACGCCGGCATCCCGGTGATCTATCCGCACGTCAACCCGGACGGCAAGCTGAACCTGGGCGATCCGGACCTGCAGCCGCAGCCGGCCGACATGGAGGAACTGCTGCCCACGCCGATGCCCTCGTCGCAGCAGCCGCGGAATGTGCCGCCGCTGACGACACCGCAGCAACGGCAACAGACGGTGCCGCCCGCACCGTCGCCGCCGGGGCAACGTTCGGGAGGAGCGGGCCAAGGGGCAAGTCCCCCAGGCAATGACGACGGTAACTCGCTGAAGCTGGTGCCACCGAGCGACAGCGCCATGGCACCGGGCAGCCAGCACGTGCAGCCCGCCGCCTGGCAGCAGCCGGTGAGCGCCGGCCCCGGACAGACGGCCGTGCCTGCTCAGGAGGTGCGGTTGATCAGCCCCTCGGAGCGTGCTGAGTACGCCCAGCTGCAACCGCAGGCGGAACCGTCCCGGTGGAGCAAGTTGCCCTGGAAGCGCAACGCCACCGAGACACCGCAACGCAGTCGATGATCGTCAGTCGTAGTTTGCTTGGCTCTGCTTCTTCCCCGTCGATGACCCGCACCACGGCCAGAAAGGATTCTGCGATGCGTACGGCGTTACACCTGAGCTTGGCGCTGCTGATGCTGGGCAGCGGCTGTGCCAAGTTTGATATGAGCAAGAACATCCCCTGGGGTGCCGGCAAGGACGGGGAGTTCAGCGGCAACCTGCGGATCGTCGCCGTGTGGCAAGATACGGTGTTGCACCAGCCTGAGAAACCGCCGATCCGCGGTTTCGGCGGCCGAGTGTTCATCTACGCCGGCGGTGAGAAGCCCATCAAAGCCAAGGGCCGGCTGGAAGTGTATGCGTTTGTCGAAGACGGCCGCAAGAAGACCGACACGCGGCCCGACCGCAAGTACGTCTTCACGCCGGAGCAGTTCGAGAAGCACTACAGCCCCAAGAAGCCGCTGGGCCACTCGTACAGCTTCTGGCTGCCGTGGGACGAGGCGGGCGGCCCCGAGCTGGAGATCTCGCTGGTGGCCCGGTTCACGCCGCTGACCGGTGGCACCACCATCGTCAGCGAAATCACGCACCACACGCTGCCGGGGCGTGAAGCCACGCTGGCCGAGAAGATGAAGTACCGCTACAAGCCGGAAGCCACCGACGAAGAACTACTCGCCAAGAAGCCGGAAAACGGCGAAAAGGGCGAGAACCGGGAAGGCCAACTGGTTTCGTACGACGAACCGCTCAAAGCCTACCCCGGCCAGCAGCTGGATTTGCAGCCGGCTAACCGGCCGCGGATGAAGACCTCGACCATCGATTTGCCGCAGCGGTTCAACGCGGGCAACATGCCGACCTGGCGGACGTCGACGCCGCAACCGGTGCAGCCTGCCGCTGGCACGTATGGTGGCTATGCAACGCAGGCCGACTACCAGATGGTCGTGCCGCAAGGTGCGATGGTCGCGCCGCAGACCGATGCCTCGCAGGCCTATTACATGGCCCCGGCTGAGAACGCCGCTCAAGGCAACGTGATGCCGGCCGGTGCGATGCAGCTGCCGCCGGCGACCAATGGCGGACGAAACCAAGCGTATCCGCAGTTCCGGTCTCGGCCTAATCCGCAGTATCCGGGTCAGGCTCAGCCGGCCTATCGGGCGGGCGTCGGCACCGAGGCCTTGCCGCCGACGGCGGGTGCGGCGGCTGCGATGCCGCAGGTCAATGCCGGTGCCCAGTACGCACCGGGTTTGATGCCGCTGGATCCGACGGCTACTGTTGCGGGGCAGGCTCAGCAACCTCCAGTTGGTTATCGACCTGCTCAATCCCGGGTTCTAGGAGCACCAATTGCTCCGCTAGAGCGCGTGCATGGGCCGTGGCTACCTGACCACGTAAAATGGCAGTATGGCCTTGAACCTCCACCACAACGGAACTTTGTAACGGGCCCAGCCTCGCGCGCCGCAACTGGTTCGTAAGTTGAGCCGAGAGCGCATTCGGCTCCGGAGCCACGTAATCGAAGCCAACCCGCAGCGTGGTGCGATAAGGGGGCCGCGTTCGCGTCTGCGTGGTGAGCTGCTGGTTGGCGTCGCGATTGTTGCGGAAGTTCGGGCTCTGGATGAAGTTGCTCACCGCCTGGCCGAACGAACCAATCTGCCGCGTATCGGCCGTGTCGGCACCGACGAACTGGCCCTGGCGGTTGGCACGGAGGAAGCGTTCGCTGCCTTCGATCATGCCAACCTGCTGATTCTGCTGCGTGGTTCCGGCCACCGAGCCACCGGCGCCACCTCCGCCGAACATCGTGCCCGACCGGGCCGACAAGCCGCCGGCCGCACCGACGGTGCGGTTACCAAAGGTACCGGTACTGGTGCGGCCCTGGCTGCTGAGGTTCGACGACTGGAACTGGGCCAGGGCTTCGCTGCTGCCCAGCGCCACCAGGCATCCGCAAACGACGCACAGGGCGCGATGAATTAGCCGGTATTCCATAATCAAGCTCGCAGCATAGGAATATGCGTTTGGCAGCGCGGCCGTCCCAGCGGGGGCGGCCCTTGCCTATTATACACCTGGATCGACCATAAGTATCGCGACTTGCGCCCACGGGCGACATTTGCCCGGTCGTGCCGGTTCCGCGAACTGCGCGCCGCCCCCGCGAATGCGGCGTGATCCATTTTCTTGACAGCACTAATACCGCTTGCCATAACGATGGCTCGAACGGTGCGCGGGGAGCCGCGTCTTTGCCTCCAAGGATCACGTCTCGATTAACCAGGCTTCCCGGCAAGTACCTTCTGAGCGTTGATATTGCCGCCTGCAGACGGCGAATCGCCCGCTCCGCCTGTATTGTCCGCGCTAGGGTTGCGTCTGTTTGGACCGGGCCACTTGGCGCTGCGGCGAAGCCAACGCTTTGATCGCAAGGTTCTGAAGTAGCTACAGTTGGGGCCAACAGGGGGCCGCCGGTTGCGTTCGCATTTGCCTGAACAACGAAGGAGCCCAGAGGTGCCAAAGTCGGTGCTGGATGCCATTCGAGAAGGCGATTGGGACTTCGAACCTCAATGGACGGAAGAACCCGACTTCGATGGCACCGATGCCTTGCCGGGCACGCAGGCCAAGTTGCAGGTGTTGGCTGAACGGTTGCAGCGGGGACTTCCGCTTTGGCATCCCAACGATCGCCGCGACTGCGAAGGCGCCGACGACGCCGATTGAGTGGCCGGGCCCTACATCTATTGCCATGTGCAGTATTTGAGCCGGCGGTTTACGTCCGCCCCTCATCTGAAGGTGCTACGACACGCTGTCGCGGCGGCTTAGTCCCCGGGCTCGGGTCCGGCTCTTCTCCCCCGATTTCATGGACTTGGCTGCCTTGCCGGACCGATTGGAACCGATGGTGCCGACGATATTGGTTCTAGGGGCAACTCCACCCGTAGTGGCGCGCGTCACAACATTCAAGTGCTGGCCTGGCACTGCCACCAGCACATGCTGATCCCACCTCGCATAACCACGCCGCGCCGCCGTCGACCGTGCCGCGCACGCCCGCAAACAGGCGTTCCGCACATTTGCCACACAATACGATCACTCGCTCGTGAGCAGGGAGGCTCGTTCATGCGCATTTACCGCTTGTTGCCTTGGCCGCTGGTACTCGCCGCGGTGCTAATGATGATTCCCACGGTCGCCCAGGCCCAACTGGTGCCGGGTACCGGCAAGAAGGTCGAGAACGCCGGCGACGATTTTGAAGACCCTAACTGGTCGTACGTGTACAACCTGCCCAAGGCCAGCGAGGAGATCGACGAGGAAAAGCGCCTGCCTGGTGCCTACTCCACCAACCGCCGCTGGGCGGAGAGCGCCCTCCGCGGCACCCCGGACCACGTGCGCCGGGTGGAAACGCCCGTCGGCGGGCTCCCCGGCAGCAAAGGCTCACTGCTGATTATGTCGCGCGATACGGGCGTGCCAGGCACGCGAAGCAACAAGCTACAACAGGATGACCTGCTGGCGGTGATCGGCCGCCCCATCCCTGTATCGCGGATGCCGAGCTTTGTGGTGCGGGTGTTCGTGCCCCCTTTTGAAGACTTTGAGAAGCGCACCGGTATCACGTTCGGCGTGCGCGCCGGCTGCTCCGGCCCTCGCACCAAGACCGAAACGGCCGGCGGCATCGTGGGCTTCTTCGGCGTGACGAAGACGACCACCGATGTCGAACCGTACTGGCCCGGCTTCTTCATCCACTTCAACAGCAAGCACGACGGCCGGCACAAGGAAGACTCGGCGTACTTCATCCTGCGTGCCAACCAGCGTGGCCAGGACTTCCGCGGACCGGATATTCCCGGCAGCGGCTGGTGGACGCTGGGCATGTCGTTCACGCCCGATGGTATGGTGCACTACTATGCTCGCCCCGGCGTGGAAGACCTGCGGCCTGAAGATCACCTGGCCTCGATGTATTGCTACGGCGCCAAGTGTGAGACGTTCGAGACGTTCTTCTTCAACGTCTGCAGCCCGGACGACGGCCGCACCTGGTCCACGCCGTGGATCATCGACGACCCGACGCTGTACATCGCTCGCTAGCTCATTCCCCCGATCACGCTGGCGGCGACAACGACTACTTTCAAAAACAAGAATGCCAGGCGAACCGATTCGCCTGGCATTTTTTTGCGCGCGTGGCCGACGGAGTACGGCCCTTCGTACTGCAACGGCGGCTTAAAGTCCCAGCAAACGAATGAAACTCTCGGTCAGAGCCTGCCCTTGCTGCGAGCAGCGGTGGATCAACACCCCCATGATGATCGTCCCGATCATGCCGAAGGTTACGCCGCGCGGATTACGGGGGACACGCATCTCGGCTAGCGCGACCGAAAGTTCGCCCACCAGCCGCTGCCAGGCACTGAAGTCAAACTGATCGCTGTCGATCGCCAGCGACACGTTGCGGAATGCCGGGAACGGCTCAAGCTTGAGCAGCAGCCGGGCTTGCGGCATCTCCAGCGCATTGCCGGCCCAGCGGGCAGACGGGTCCTGGCGCACGGCGATGGTGGAGACGATGCCCCGGAATTGCTCGGGGGCAATGTTGTAGACCACCACGCGCGGCCGCAGGAACAAGATCCAGAGCGAAACCGCAGAGCCGTACAGCAAGACCAGCAGCAACCAGTAATAGGGGCCCATCTGGGCCAGCATCGGCGGGGGCGTGAAAAGCTGCACGGGCCCCATCATCACCAGGCCCGAAATGCCCACCGCCAGCGCGGCCAAGTCGCGCGTGCCGGAAATCATCAGCGGTCGCGGCATCAGGTTAATCACGGCCAGCAACAAAAAATAGATTGCCAGCGGCACCAGTGCCACGACCAGGTGAGCCGTATCGAAGGATAGATTCACGTCGCCATTCATAGCCGCATCGTAGATCAGCGCGCAAGCGGCGTCCACATATCCGGGGCGGCTTCTCGTTCCCCCCGCCGCGTCACCGCAACCGCCTCTTTTGCCCCCCGAGGACGGCAACTGCTCTTGCCCGGAAACGGCAAATGCGAACAATGCACCAATACTGAACACCAGAACAGGCTGTTCAGTCTGCCCAAAGCGACCGCGCCGGCCCCTGGCCACCAAGCCGGTCCGGCGCCCTCCCTTTAAAGATTATTCCGAGTCGGCCGCAAAACGTCCCGCGCTCAAGCGTCGTTCTTGCAGCCGCATCCCGGCAGGCGGAATGCCAGCCTGCCGCTCCCCGCACGGATGGAGTGCGCCTGCCATGACGCTCACGCCGGCAGTCAACCACGCCCCCGCGGCCCAAGCTGTCCCGGAACCTCCCAGCCATTGGGAAGGCCGCCCGCTGCTGGCCGATGCCGCCGTGGAAGCTCGGCCGTATCAATTGCGGATTATCCATCAGGCCCTGGAGATGTTCCACGGCCAGTACCGCAATCGGGCCGGCGACCTGGAACCCGCCGCCCATTCGGTCATGGTCGAGAGCCCCACCGGCAGCGGCAAGACGGTGATGGGCCTGGCCATCGCCCGGCAGATGCAGCAAAAGCACGGCTACCGCATCGGCTGGGTGTCCATGCGGCGGAACCTGCTGGCCCAGGCCGAGGCCGAAAACCAGGCCCGCGGTTTCAACGTCGACCTGGAGTTCATCTCCATGTTCGACAAGAACCCACCCGCCGTCGACATGCTGGTCGTCGACGAAGCCCAGCACGACGCCGCCATGAGCATGGCCAACCTGCACAGCGTGATCCGGCCACGGCACGTGCTAGGGCTGACCGCCACGCCGTTTCGCACCGATCGGATCAAGCTGTGCTTCGACCAGGTAATTAAAGACGCGGGCATCCATCAGCTCATTCAAGATGGCTACCTCAGCCGGTACCACCATTACACCATTGAGCGTTACACGCCCGAGAGCGTGGCCGAGCACTTCCTTCGCGAGCCGCAGCGGTGGGGGAAAACCCTGATCTTCTTCCACCGGCTCCAGCAGTGTCAGCAGTGCCACGAACTCCTTACGGCCGCCGGCATCCGGGCCGAGGTGGTCACCGCCCAAACCGACCGGCAGCGGCAGCTGGACGACTTCGCCGAGGGCCGGATCGACGTGCTGTTGAACATGGCGATCCTCACCGAAGGCTTCGACTGCCCCACGCTCAAGACCGTGTTCTGCCGCCCGTCGGGCAAGGGTTGCACCATTCAGATGGGCGGCCGCGTATTTCGCAAGCATCCCCGGATCCCGTTCAAGCAGATCGTGCAGTGCAAGCAGACGCGGCACCCGTTCCTCAAGACGGCGATGGCCGACGAGCAGTACATCTGGCTCGACGGCACCTGGCGTACCCTCCGGGTGAACCAGCGGATCGCGGCGATTACCCAGCGCAGCCGCGCGGCCATCGCCCGCAGCCAGGCCGAACTTCCGCAGCTCGTCGCCCAGCACCGCACCCGCGACTTTTGGACCCAGCAGCGCGACTGGGACTGACGCCGCGCGTCACCGCCCCGGTCGCCCCAAGAAACTCCCGCTCCCCCAAGCCTGAAGACTCAGCCATGCAGTACACGTTTCAAACCGGCTACGCCCGCGTGCAGCAGTTTCGAGTGATCCACCAGCAGCGTTCGTCCAACGGCCGGCTGCACATTCGCCTGATGGAAGTCGACGGTCACCTGGTGGCACCCACCCAGCGGTTCTGGACGTCGTTCTTCATGCGGTTTGGCATTTCCGACACGGTGTTCCGGTACTTCGATCCCCTGGAGGTGTTCGAGCGGATTTCGCACGTGGCCCAGGATGACCTGGTGCGTTACTGCATCGAGCAGAGCGGCAGCCGCGGCGCGAGGCTGCTGGCCGTGAGCAATCCCAACCGGCCCATCATCAATTACGGCGAGATCCATGACCTGGCCAGCCGCTACGGCGGCACCGACATCGGCTACCACGACGGCGTGGTGAGCAGCACCCATGTGCCGCGAACCGGTGACAAGACGATCACCATCGCGGGCGACGCGTTCCAGCACCGCTTCGTGATGGAAACGCCGATCGACGGGTTCAGCCAGCCCAAGATTTATCTGTCGTTTCTGCGAACCATTTGTTCCAACGGCGCTATCGGCTACAGCCGGGCGTTCCGCAGCGACATCAGCCTGGGCAAGGATGTAACGCACAGCCTTAGCCGGGCACTGGAGAGCTTCGACAATGGCGACGGCTATGCGGCCCTGCGGCAACGGTTCACTAGTGCCCAGCAGTCGTGGGCATCGGTGAACGAATGCCATGAGCTGTACAAGGCGCTGACCAAAGCCCACAGCCGGGGCGGTATCGCCCACGAACAGGTGTTGCGCGACCTGAACCGGGTGACCGGCAACCTGCACGAGATCTATGGCCTGGCCAATCTCGACGCGCTGAGCGTCAAGCGGCAGCGGGTGCTGCCCAGCCGGGCCCGCGTATACGACCTGATCAACTTCGCCAGCGAGGTGGCCACCCACCACGCCACCGAGGAGGGGCGACGGCTGATGCAGGGCTACATCGGCAACCTGATCTCCGACGAATTCGACATGGAAGGCACCGCCGAAACGGTGACCGACTTCCAGGACTTCTTCATGCCGACGGACGACGCCGGCCCGCGGCCTTCGATCAACTAGACGCCCGCTGGCTCCTCCCTTCCTGGGACGGCCGCCCAGCCGTTTGCCCCCGCCCCCAGTGTCGCGGCGGGCCCAAGCTGGGCGTGCCGAATCCATTAACGGCAATGGATGTTTCTGGCCGTGACGAGGGGCGACCCGCCTCACGCCGTGTGGGGGATCACGTCGCAGCGGTTAGCGCCAATTTTCCGAGCGGTGGGCTCCGGGCTACAGTCGCCCGCCGCCATACACCGATTGACGGTAACTCCTATACCTGATAGCATTTCTACTCTTTCGCTGATCGGCCCAGCGAAAGCTCGTCCGCATTGCGCCCCGGGTTCTGTCCGGGCCAACCTTCCAAACTGTGTGGTGATCGCCGTGCGGGCGGTGTGGTTCAGGCCGGTGGTACTATTTGAACGCCGGACGCCGGCAGGCGGTCGTTTGCCTGTTGGACATAGCCGGTGTGCCTTTGTAGTTGAAGGAATGTAGCGCGTGGCACCAGTTCTGGTTAAGGAACTCATTGAGGCAGGCGTACACTTCGGGCATCGATCGAGCCGCTGGAATCCCAAGATGCGGCCGTATATCTATGCCAAGAAGAATCTGATCCACATCATCGACCTGCGCGAGACGGTCAAGGGCCTGCTGCGGGCACGCAAGTATCTTTCGCAGGTGGCCGCCAACGGCAGCCTGATTCTGTTTGTCGGTACCAAGCGCCAAGCCGCCGAGGCGATCGAGCGCGAAGCTCAGCGCTGCGGCATGCCCTACGTGAGCGACCGCTGGCTGGGTGGCTGCTTGACCAACTTCCGCACGATCCGCAGCCGGCTGGCCCGGCTCGAAGAGCTGGAAGACATCCGCAACAGCGACCGGTTGAGCGAGTACTCCAAGAAGATGCAGTCGGCGCTCAATCGCGAGTACCGCAAGATGTACCGCAACCTCAACGGCATCCGCACCATGAACCGGCTGCCGGAAGTGTTGGTGGTGATTGATCCCAAGAAGGAGCGCAACGCCGTCCGCGAAGCGCGCAAGATGGGCATCGCCACGGTCGCCCTGATCGACACCGACTGCGATCCGGATGAAGTGGATCTGCTGATCCCCGGCAACGACGACAGCATCCGCTCAATCGAGCTGATTGTGAAGTCGTTGGCCGACGCCGTGATCGAAGGCAAGAACTCTGCCCGCGAAGGCGAACTCCAGGCGATGGCCGGCAACTAAGCCCGCCTGGCACCCGTGCTCCAGGCCGCGACGCCGCCGGCGGCACTCGCCCCCCGGCCACGTTGCACCACCAAGACGCGTACTTGCGGAGCACCGCATCGAAAGCAGTTCGGCGCAGCCGCGTCCGCCCATGATGAGCGGACGCGGCATCACGCCTTAGGGGAACCGCCCCATGGTTCTCCGGGGGTGGGTGTCGTTTTCGCCGCATACCGTTAGAATGGGCCTGCTAAGATAGGCCCTGCGCGATCGGCTCGCGGGGCGTGGCCTATGCCAACCGCAGGCGGCCCCGGGGTGGCTTATGGCACCAGGCTCGGCTCGTTGAGCGGTCAGGTTGTCGCGGCAGCCGGGTGCTGTTGGCCAAGTGGTCGTGCAACGGCCACCGGTCGCGGCGCACGTTGACCGGCCATGAAAAGCCGAGCGGGCCTGCGGCGGATGCCGTGCCAGCGGTTTTTATGGTGGCCAGCAGGCTCCGCAAGGCACACGGCTTGCCACACAGACGGTTGTAGGCCACCGAGGCGGACTGTCAGAACCGGGCCCGGCGAGCCCATCCCAATTCCACCCGACGTACAATCACACAATCCATACAGACTCAAGTGAACGGAGCAGCAACGAATGGCTGAGATCAGCGCTGCGGCAGTGAAGTCCCTCCGGGACCGTACCAAGCTCCCCATGATGAAGTGTAAGGCTGCCTTGGAGCAGACCGGCGGCGACGAGGAAGCGGCGATCGAGCTGCTCCGCAAAGAAGGCGAGAAGTTCAGCGAGAGCCGCGGCGATCGCGAAACCTCGTCGGGCCGCATCGAGGTCTACGCCAGCGTGTCCGAAGGCGTTGGCGCGATGATCGAGTTGCAGTGCGAGAGCGACCCGGTCACCAAGAACGAGTCGTTCCGCCAGCTGACCGCGGACCTGGTCAAGCAACTGGCCAAGGGCCCCGGCGCCGCCACCCCCGAGGAACTGCTGGCCCAGCCCTCGCCCAGCCGGCCCGGCCAGACGTTGAAGGATCAGTTGACCGAGCTGACCAACCAGATCCGCGAGGTGTTCCGCCTGGCACGGATCGTGCGGGTGGACGAGCCCTGCGGCGGGTACGCGCACCACGACGGCCGCTCGGCCGTGCTGGTGGTGGTCGAAGGCGGCAATGACGAGCTGGCCAAGGAAGTCGGCATGCAGATCGTGGCCATGCGGCCCGACGTGGTCCGGATCGAAGACCTCGATCCCGAGGTGGTCGCCAAGGAACGCGAGATTCTGTCGGCCGCCAGCCGCAAGGAAGGCAAGCCCGAGAACATCATCGAGAAGATGGTCGAAGGCCGCCTGCGGAACTTCTACGCCGAGCGGGTGCTGAACGAACAGCCGTTCGTGAAGGACAACTCGGTGACCGTGGGCAAGATGGCCCAGCAGAACGGCATGACCATCAAGCGGTTCATCCACTGGACCCTGGGTGGCAACGCCTGAAAAGTAAGGTAAAACTCTGGGGGTGCCAAACCGGTCCGCGCGGCCGGATTGGCGCCCCCGTTTTGTGTCGGTCGGGCGTGGCAGCCACAGCGGATCGCCGCGCATCCTAACAACGCCAACGAAGGCAATATGGCAACTTCGCAGTCCGAGCAGTCTGGCAGTCCTCTCAAATACCGGCGGGTGATCCTCAAGATCTCCGGCGAGAGTTTCACCCACCCCGGCGAACGCGGCATCAGCATGGACCAGGTGCTGCACATCGCCCGCGAGACCAAGGAGGCCGCGCAACTGGGGGTCGAAATCGCCATCGTCATCGGCGGCGGCAACATCCTCCGCGGGGCCCAGTTCACCTCCGGCAGCACGGGCATCCACGAGGCCACCGCGCACTACATGGGCATGCTGGCCACCGTCATGAACGGCCTGGCGCTGCAAGACGCGCTGGAGTCGCTCGACTGCCAGACGCGGCTGATGACCGCCATCCGCATGGACGGCGTGGCCGAGCCGTACATCCGCCGCCGGGCCCAGCGTCACCTGCAGAAAGGCAGGATCATCATTCTGGCCGCCGGCACCGGCAGCCCGTTTGTCACCACCGACACCGCGGCCACGCTGCGGGCGCTGGAGCTGGAGGCGGAGATCGTGCTCAAGGCGACCCGGGTGGACGGAGTGTACAGCGACGATCCGGAAAAGAACCCGCACGCCGTGCTGTTCAGCGAGCTGTCGTATCAGCAGGTTCTGGAACAGAACTTGAAGGTCATGGACCCCACGGCCATTGCGCAGTGCCGCGAGCACGACGTGCCGATCATGGTTTTCAACTTCAACAAGCCAGGAAACATCCAGGGGGCCGTGCGCGGCGAGAAGGTCGGGACTTTGGTTTCCAACAACCCGGCCCCCGTCGTGGTCAGTTAGTGAGGAACCAATGAGCGCCGACGAAATTCTCCTGAACGCCGAAGAACGCATGGAAAAGGCCATCGAAGTGCTCAAGCACGCCTTGGCCGGTATCCGCACGGGCCGGGCCAACCCGGGCCTGGTCGACTCGCTCCGCGTCGAGGCGTACGGCTCGCCCACCCCGATCAAGCAGTTGGCTTCGGTCAGTGCGCCCGAGCCCAACCAGATCGTGATCCGGCCCTACGATCCGGGCGTCCTCAAGGACATCGAAAAGGCCATCCAGGCCAGCGACCTGGGCTTCAACCCGATCAACGACGGCAAGGTCATCCGGTTGATCGTGCCGCCCTTGTCGACCGAGGTCCGCAAGAAGATGGTCAACCGGATCAAGGAACTGACCGAGGAAGCCAAGATCGCCATCCGCAACATCCGCCGCGACGCCAACAAGAGCTGTGAGCAGGAAGAGAAAGACAAGCTGCTCAGCGAGGACGATTGCAAGGCGACCAAGGAAGAGATCCAGGAACTGACCAAGAAGTACGAGAACCAGGCCAACGAACTGGCCAAGGCTCGCGAAGCCGAAGTGCTCGACGAAAGCTGAGCACCGCACATCCCAGCACAAAGCGCCCCCTGGCTCCGCCGCTTTGGCAGCCGGGGGGCGTTTTTTGTTGCGCTCTCTTGTTCGCTCGACGGCCGTCGAGGTACGCCTCAGCCGCCGCGTGATGCCGGCCCCCGCTTGGTCGCTGCGGCCTTTCGTCATCGCTGGCGTTCGCTCCACGCCGCCCGCCACGCTCGGATGCCGCACTCGCTATCGGCTCGGTTATTTTCGGTGATCGGGGGGCAGGCCTGGCCCCTTCATCAGCTCGGGCGATGCCGGTATAGTTCGGGAAGTCGCCGCGCTGTTTTGGCCGGCGTATGCCGCCGTTTCCCGCCTTCCTAGCCCCACCACGCCAGAACCGTTCATGTCGCACGACTACTACGAGAACCCGCTGATCAGCCGTTACGCCTCGGACGAGATGAGTCGCTTGTGGGGCTCGCAGCGGAAGTTCAGCACCTGGCGGCGGCTGTGGATCGCCCTGGCCGAGGCGGAGGCCGAGCTGGGCCTGCCGATCACCGAGGAGCAGCTGGCCGAGCTTCGGGCGAATGTCGACAACATCGACTTCGCCGCGGCGGCGGCCCATGAACGCCGCCTGCGGCACGACGTGATGGCCCACGTCCACACCTACGGCGACGCGTGCCCCAAGGCTCGGGGCATCATCCACCTGGGTGCGACCAGCTGCTTTGTCACCGATAACACCGACCTGCTGCTGATCCGCGAGGCGCTGGAGATGGTCCGCGCCCGGCTGGTCGCCGTGATCGATCGGTTGGCCAACTTCGCCCAGCAGTACCGCGATCTACCCTGTCTGGCGTTCACCCACCTGCAGCCGGCCCAGCCTACGACGGTTGGCAAGCGGGCCTGCCTGTGGGCGTACGACCTGGTGCTCGACCTGGAGGAGGTCGAACACCGGCTCGACACGCTGCGGCTGCGCGGCCTCAAGGGCACCACCGGCACCCAGGCCAGCTTCCTCAACCTGTTCGACGGCGACCACGAAAAGGTCCGTCAGTTGGAACGCCGGGTTTGTGAGAAGTTGGGCCTGCCCAAGAGCTTCGCCGTGACCGGTCAGACCTACCCGCGGAAGGTCGACTCGCAGATTCTCAACACCCTGTCGGGCATCGCCCAAAGCGCGTCCAAGGCGGCCACCGACCTGCGGATTCTCCAAAGCCGCAAGGAGATCGAGGAGCCATTCGAGAAGGAGCAGATCGGCTCGTCGGCCATGGCATACAAGCGCAACCCGATGCGCTCGGAACGCATCTGCGGCCTGGCCCGATTCGTCAGCAGCCTGGAAACCAGCGCCGCCCAGACGGCCTCGACCCAGTGGCTGGAACGCACGCTCGACGACAGCGCCAACCGACGGTTGACGCTACCTCAGGCGTTCCTGGCCGTCGATGCGATCCTGATCCTGTACCAGAACGTGGCCAGCGGCCTGGTGGTCTACCCCAAGGTCATCGCCAAGCACCTGACCGAAGAACTGCCGTTCATGGCCACTGAGAACATCATGATGGAGGCTGTCCGGCAGCGTGGCGGCGACCGCCAGGACCTGCACGAGCGGATCCGTCAGCACAGCCACGCCGCCGGCCGCGTGGTTAAGGAAGAGGGCAAGCCCAACGACCTGCTCCAGCGGCTGGCTGCCGACGAGGCCTTCGCCGGGCTGGACTTCACGGCCACCTTGGAACCGAGCCAGTACGTGGGCAGGGCTCCCCAGCAGGTCGACGAGTTCATCGCCGAAGTCGTCGAACCGATCCGGCAGCGGTACGCGGACGAGCTGAAGAAAACCACCGCCGAGGTCCGGGTGTAAGTGTCTAAGCGGCCCCGCCGGTTCCGTAGGATCGGTTCGGGGCATCCGCAGTACGTCCCAGCCGTCGGGCACATTACCCCGTTTCACGTGAAACACGCCCGGACCCGCGTCACTTACCCAAACACGTTGGGCGCGGCAAACGCCCAAGCTTGTCCGGCCTGAGCTGTTTCCCGTGAAACACCAACCTTCGCCAGCCGTCGCGCTCCCCGCAGGACGGTCCCCAAGCCAGGGCCGTCGTTCTTGCCAGGCCGCACTCCGTGGCACGACCGGCAGGGCCTCCGGTAACCGCGTCAAATCGCGCCAAGCCGTTTCACGTGAAACGCGGTACATTTTGCCGTACCTGGGCCGCTCAGCCAGCCGTGGCTCACGGGGCCATTCGCCGCTCCCCGCGGGCCAAACAGAGGGCAACCTCGGCCGCGAGGCGAACGCCCCGCGGCGTCCCCTAGACCTGTCGGCCGGGTGGTCTGGGCGGTAAGATACAGCGGACCTGCGCTGCGATCCTCCGGCCGCTCGGTCGCTGGACGGTCCTGCATGGTCGGCCTCTTCTGGATTCTGGTAGACGCGGTCCCCCACCGGGCCATCGGACCAAGGCGACGGTAAAAGGCGGCAAGCGAAATGCGGCATCTGGCCATCGGTGACATTCACGGACACCTCCGCGCGCTGGAGGCGTTGTTAGACGCAGTTGATCCTCAGCCCGACGACCTCATCATCACCCTCGGCGATTACGTGGACCGCGGCCCGGACACCCGGGGCGTACTCGAACTGCTGATGGACTGGCAGAACCGCAACAGGCTGATCCCGCTGCAGGGCAACCACGAACTGCTGATGCTCAACGCCGAGGGTGAGGACTACGACCTGTGGCTCCAGGTGGGCGGCCGCGAGGCGCTGGCCTCGTACGCCCCGGCCGACTCCGAAGGCACCCTCGCCGACATCCCCGAATCCCACTGGGACTTCATCAAGAACCGCTGCCGCCGTTGGTACGAAACCGACGACACGATCTTCGTCCACGCCGGAGTCGACCCCGAGCTGCCGCTCACCGAACAGGACGAGTACAACCTCTGCTGGAAGAAGTTCATTCCTGATAAGCTCCGGCCGCACGTCTCCGGCAAACGCGTCGTCTGCGGACACACGGCCCAGAAGACCGGGCTGCCGCTGAACGTCGGCCACCACGTCTGCATCGACACCTGCATCTACGGGGTCGGTGGCTGGCTGACCTGCCTGGACGTGGCCACCAACCACATCTGGCAGGCGGATCCTCGCGGCCGCATCCGGGAGCGGGAGTTGCCTGAGCCCCTGACCATCTCCCAGGAAGGCACTTCCTGACGGCGGCTCGCTCTTGCCTGGTCGGCGCGGCATTGCGGCGGTTGGTCGCAACGGTCCGGCAGGGAGCTGCTGGGCGGTTCGCCCGCCCGGTGGGGCGACTCCGGGCTTGAGTCTCGCCCCGACTGACGAAGCCAGCGAGTCCTTCTGCTTCGGCCGGGACTAGGCAACGGCGCAAACAAGCGGCAAGATGGGCGCAAGTGCACCGGGATGCGGAGCGTTCCGTCATCAGGTCGGGGCCGAGCCGTTGCCTCCGCCATCCGATTAGCCGGCCGGCACTCGGTCCCCCAGAGCGTCCCGCGTCCTTCGCAACAGCAGACCACTCCCGTCTGCCTGCCAAGGCAAGGTCCGAACCTCCGGCGCGATTTGGCCCTCGTTGGCTGGCGGGCACCAGGCAGCTTCGATTCCTCCAACCGCACAACTGTCGATGGCAAAGTTAGGCGTCAACATCGATCACGTGGCAACCATCCGGCAAGCCCGGAAAACCTACGAACCCGATCCGGTCTGGGCGGCGGCCCTGGCCGAACTGGGCGGAGCCGACGGCATCACCCTGCACCTGCGGGAGGACCGCCGCCATATCCAGGACCGCGACCTGCGACTGCTGCGGGAGACGGTTACCGTCAAGCTGAACCTGGAACTGGCCGCCGAGGATGAGGTGGTCCAGATCGCCTGCCAGGTGCGGCCCGACCAGGCCACGCTGGTGCCCGAACGGCGCGAGGAAGTGACCACCGAAGGCGGCCTGGACGTGGTCGGCCAGAAGCAACGCGTGGCCGAGGCGATCAAGCGGCTGCGCGACGCCGGGATCGTCGTTAGCCTGTTCCTCGATCCCGACCTGGCCCAGATCGAAGTCGCGGCCGAACTGGGGGCCGACGCCGTGGAGCTCCACACCGGCACCTACGCCCTGGCCGACAAGCAGCCGCATCAGGCCCAGGAGCTGGAGCAGATCATCAAGGCGGCGGCCGCCGTCCGCCAAGCGGGCCTGACGCTTCACGCAGGGCATGGCCTCAACTACCGCAACGTGCAGCCCATCGCCCGCATCCCCGATATGGACGAGCTCAACATCGGGCACAGCATCATCGCCCGGGCGGTCATGGTCGGCATGCAGCAGGCCGTGCGGGAGATGAAGGACCTGGTCAGCGGGTAGACCGCGGCTCCGCCCTAAGAGCGCCGCTGACGCCACGCCAGACTGCCGTTCATCGCCGAGCCGCATTTTGGTTTGCTCGGCGGCTTAACGCCCTCAGCCAGTCATCCGGGAGGTCAACCAACCATGCAGATGTTCATTCGCGGCGAGTGGGTCGACAAGCCCGAGAAGATCGAGGTGACCAACCCGTTCGATGGCTCGATCATCGACACCGTTCCCCGGGGCACGGCGGCCGACGTCGACGCGGCCATCGAGGGTGCCGTGGCCGGGGCGGCCATCATGCGGCAGATGAGCGGCTACGAACGGTTTGTGATCCTCCGCCGGGCGGCCGACATGATGCGGCAACGGGCCGAAGAACTGGCCCGCACCATCAGCCAGGAAGAAGGCAAGATCCTGGCCGAGGCCCGCGCGGAAGTCGCCCGGGCGGCGGAAACCATCGAACTCTCGGGCGAAGAAGCCAAGCGGATCACCGGCGAAGTGTTGCCGCTGGATGGCGCGTCAACCGGCGGACGCCGCCTGGGCTTCACGCTGCGGGTACCCTGCGGCGTGGTCGCGGCGATCACGCCGTTCAACTTCCCGCTGAACCTGGTGGCGCACAAGGTGGGTCCGGCCCTGGCGGCAGGCAACGCGGTTGTCGTCAAACCGGCCAGCGATACGCCGCTCTCGGCACTCAAGCTGGTTGAGATTCTCTTGGAGTGTGGGCTGCCTCCTGAGGCCATCGCCTGCTTGACCGGCCCCGGCGGCGAACTGGGCGATGCTCTGTGCCGCGACCCGCGGGTGCGGAAAATTAGCTTCACCGGCAGCCGCGACGTGGGTGAACGCATCTGCCACATGGCAGGGCTGAAGCGGGCGACCATGGAGCTGGGTTCCAACAGCCCGCTGATCGTGATGCCCGACGCCGACCTCGCCCAGGTCGTCCACGCCACGGTGACCACCGGTTACTCCAACGCCGGCCAGGTGTGCATTTCGGCCCAGCGGGTGATCGCCCTGGAAGGCGTGTACGAGACGCTCCTGGAGCAGTTGGTGCCGAAAGTGTCGGAACTGACCATCGGCAACCAGCTAGACGAAGCCACGCGGATGGGCCCGATGATCCGCGAAGGCGATGCCCAGCGTGTGGAGCAATGGATCGGCGAAGCCGTGGGAGCCGGGGCCAAGCTGCTGGCCGGCGGCCACCGCCAGGGTGCGTTGCTCCAGCCGACGCTGTTGGCCGAGGTTTCGCCCGAAATGCGGATCAGCCGCGACGAGGTGTTCGGCCCAGCTGTGGGTGTCACCAGGGCCGCCAACATCGACGAAGCGATCCGACTGGCCAACGACTCCCGCTACGGTCTGAGCGCTGCCATCTTCACCCAGAACATCGATTGGGCGCTGCGTTTTGCCCAGGAGGTCGACTCCGGCAACATCCACGTGAACTGGGGACCGCAGTGGCGCGCCGACCTGATGCCTTACGGCGGCCTCAAGGAAAGCGGCATGGGCAAGGAAGGCCCTCGCTACGCAATCGCCGAGATGACCGAAACCAAGACCGTGGTCATCCACCCCGGCCGCGGCTAATTGCGCGGCCTTCGTGTCAGCGTGCCCCCGGCGTGTCACGAATTACGTGCCACGCCTCTGCGAGCCGTGCAACACAAACACACGCGCCGCACGTCGGATTGCGTAGCGAATTTCAGGTCCGCACAGCGGCCCCTACGAGCGCTGCGTTGTCCTGTCGTCCGATGGTCCGCAAAGCGGACTCTACGATAGTGCGGAGCGGACGGTCCGCTCAGTTCGCCTGGGCGGTCGCCTCCTGGTGCTCTTTGAGTAACGCTTCGATTCCGGCGTTCATCTCGTCGAACGTCGCCGGGCCAACCCACACCTCGCGGATGCGGTGCTCGCCGTCGAGCAGCACCGTCGTCGGATAGCCGCGGAAGCCCACCACGTCGTTCACGGCTTTGCGCGTCACCAGGCCGGGGTCGGCGTAGACCGGGATGTCGGTCTCGCGCTGCTGCAGAAAGTCCTCGGTGTTCGCCCGCAGCTCATCGATGTCCTCGCGCATGCTTGAGCCGCAACTGACCGGCAGGATCATCACCTGGTCGCTGCCGCGGTACTTCTTTTCCAGGGCGACCACGTCGGGGAACTCGGCACGGCATGGCGGGCACCAGGTGCCCCAGAAGTTGAGCAGGACGACCTTGCCGGCGGTCTGGTTGAGCGTGACCTCGGTCGACCCCGGCGTGAGCGGAGCCAGTTGCAGCTCAGGCAGCGGCTCGGCGTCGACGGCCGGTTTGACGCCGCCTCCGCCGTGGAACATGGGCCGCAGCGCGTACCAGCCCACCAGCACGGCGGCCAACACCATGAGCACCAGAAAGAAGCCCAGGTTGCTGCCTTGCTTGGGCTCAGGGTTCGACCACGAATCGTCTGGCTGGCTCATCCGCACGGACTCCAACTACTTGGTATGGGAAGCGATCCGACCGGCGTGCGGCGCCGGCCATCGCATCAGGAACCGAGCCGCTGGCCGGGGCCCCTCCCGACCGCGCCGGGGCCCTTTCACACGGGAGCGTCCCGTGTTTCAACGACACCTCGCCGTGGGCAAACCGCAGTGGGTGGTCTCCACCGGGGACGTGCCGAGGCGCGTCTGCGGCTCGCATGAATCTTACGGAACTTGACCGGAAAGGGCCATGCCAGGGCGGGCGGGGCGTTTGCCGCTGCAACCGGTGCAACAGGCAAGATCCGCATTTCCCCCTGAACCCGTACTCTACCTGGGTCACCTGTAGCCGTGCTGTCGGCCTTGCCGACCTTACCCATGGCGACAGCCGCATCGACTATCCGAAGTAGACCAGCCGGTTGGTCCGTGCCGGTCAGGGATGGACGAGCGAGAAGCGGCGACGCCCCCGGGCCGAGCGAGGTTGGGTGACTGCAGGGCGGCCTGGGGGAGAAATGCACCGCTGGTGACAAGGAGGGCCCACGATGGCACGCACCGCGCGACAGGCAGCCTTGATTTGCAGTATCGATCTCCCTGCAATGAGCGGCGACGCGTCCACGCCGCACCCGTGGTTGCAGGCACTCGCGCAAGAGTTGGCCGCGTGCGATGCCCCCGTCACCATGACCCTGCTCGACATGGCCCCCGCAGGGTACGTGCACTCGCTGTTCTCGCTCCAACACGAGCTGGCGTTACGGGTGGAGGCTTCCTGGGGACATCCGGAGGCTGGCCGGCCAGCATTCGCCCAAACGCTCCGCTCGCAATTGCAGGTTGCCCAGGCCCAGGGGGTGACGGTGACGACCCTGGCCTGGGGCGATTTCCCCCTGACGCCGCACACCGACTTGCTGGTCAAACTCGGAATTAGCGCGGTGCGGATGTCGTCTGCGGCGATGAAAACAGGGCTGCTGCGGCTGAAGGCGCCCGCCGCGGCAGCCCCGGGGCAAATGATCCGCTATGGTCTGTGGACCGCGCCGGCGGTCGCCCAGTGGCGGCCCGGGCAGTCGATTCGCACCATCCGCCGCCCCCTGGCACAAGCGGCTGCCGAAGGCATGGCGCACCTGATCTGCGACTTCAGCCAGGTCCGGCTCGATGCGCCGCTGGATCCAAGTTTCCGCCAGGCGTTGCTCGAACTCACGCGGCACCGCCATAACGGAGCCATGCAGGTGCAAACCATCGGACAGTTTGCCGACAGCCGCTTGCCTGCACGGCCCAGCGCTCCGGCGCAATCGATTCTCCGCGCCGCCTGAGGTCGCCGCAGTTGCTGCATCAGGCGGCGCATCGCTGACCGCCGCCTAGGATTCACCGCGGCCGCTATTGCACCTCGATCACGTGCGGCCGCGGTTCGACGTGGCCATTCACGTCTTCTGCGAACGCTTCGATGCGGACCGTCTGACCGGCGGGTGCTTCCAGGGTGATCTCCCACTCGGCAAAACTGCCTCGCGTCGATCGCGCCGGCTGACCATTCACGGTCACGTACTTGATGTCGCTGGCGTCGGCCACCGAACCTTCGACCTGAACCAGGTTCCCGCGGCGAACCGCGCGGGTGATCATCGTGACCGGCGGCATCTCATCGCGGAAGCTCGACACCCCGCCCAGAGCCCGCCGCGCCGTCTGCTCGTCGGCGTATGACGACAGCCCCACGCTCAGCGGATTGTGGATATCGTTCACCCGCATCTCCTGCGTGGTGATCCGGCGGAACCCCGAGCGGTCCATCACCGACCGCCAGATCGCGACGTCGGAACGGAATACGTCGAGCCCATCGACGAACACGCCGGCAGTGCCCAGGTGCGTGGCCCAATTGGCTTCCCAGCAGCGGAAATTGCGGATCCAGAACGGCTGGCCTGGCGTGGGAATCGCCTCAGCAGCTTCCTGGGAGAGCGTCAGATTCTGCTGGTAGAAGTTGAGCGAGCCGTCGGCCGGGCGGGTGATGCCGCGCAGGTTCAAGCAGAAGAACCGCATCGTATGCGCTTCGTTGTCCTCGAACCGGATAAACGGCAGGATACGGGTGTCCTGGTCGACCACGCTACCGTCGGGCTGACGGATCGGGCGGATCGGGTTGTAGTCGTCGGTGCGTTTGGTGTCGAACCGGTAACCATACTCCGCGCACTCGGCGGCCACGTTCCGCGTAAAAACGTTCTGGCAGTTGGCAAACCAGAAGCCGGCGCCGCGGTTGGGATCAAACGGCACCACCTGGTCGGGCAGCGGGTTACCCGGTGCAACGGCCACGGCCAGGTTGCGATCGAGGATGTTGTTGATCTCGGTGCCATCTTCGAGGAAGAAGCCGTGGCCGATGGACTGGAAGCCCACGCAGTCGCGGACCACGATCGAATCGGTCCCGTGGATCGTGAGGAAGCGGTTGTGGCTGTCCCATATCGAGGCCCCGATCACGGAACTGCCACGCATCGTGTCACCGCACAGGTGGTAGTGCAGGCTGTACCGCCCCAGGATGCCGCGCTTGCCCAGGTGCCGGAATTCGGCATAGCTGATCGAACCGGCCGAGTGCACGTGGAACATGGTGTGGCCGCGGACGCCATCGGGGTCGGCCGATTCGATCACCACGTTGCGCGTCAAGTTGGCGACCTCCGCGCGGAAGTTGCCGGCGGCATAGTGATCGAACGATAGCGGCCGATCCAACTCCAGCGGGTACCCGCCGGTGAAGTCGCGATTGCCAATCCGCTTGATCCGGCGCACTTCGGTCTGGATCTTATCCAGGAAAGTGCCGGCATCACCGCGTATTCCCTCAACCTGACGCTCCGTGCCGGTGACAATCACGCGATCACCCACTTGCCAATCGGTGACCGGTTCATCCAAGGCGACGACCGCGCTGCCGGCCTCGACGCCACGCTTCAGCTTTACCCACGTGACGCGCATCGGAGCGCCGTGCAGTTCCACGTGGCCGCCGCAGCTCACCAGCGCCGGACACGAGTTCTTGTCCATGCCCTCCACGTAATGCAGGCGGATCGTTGCCGTGTACTCGCGCGGGATGGGGTTGCCGGGCGTCCCCACGAACAGAGCCGGGCGCTGTTGCCCCTGCTCCGGCGGAGCCGGATGGGCATGGCAATCGAACCCTTCTTCCGAAGGTTCTTCGCTGGTGGTCAGCGTGATCAGGCCGGCTTCCAGCCGCGTGTTGCGATCGCGGGCAAACTCCAGCGTGCCCACAATTTGCACCAGCCGAATCACCTCGCGCGACTCGACATCGTACTGCACATGGTGGCCGGCGCGGATCACAACGCGGTCGCCGGTTTTGGGCACACGCCCGGCGTCCCACGTTTCGGGCGATGACCAGGCGCCCGACTTCTTACTCATCACCAGCGGATGCTCCGCGGCGGCGGTCACTGCCACGGTCAGGCTCAGCACAAAAACTGCACAAAAGCCGAAGGTCGCACGATACCAATTCATTGCGATCACTTTCAGGTTTCGAACGATGCCAGAATGATTCAACAGGGGGGGGCTAACGTGGGATTGGCTCAACGAGCAGGCCCATAGCGGCCTCGAGCGTCTACTTGCGGAAGGTCAATTCGATCGGCGGCAACGTCAGCTCAGGCGCGGTGATCTGCACCGTCGCAATGGGCCGCTTGGGGTCGCGGTAACGGCCGCGGAACCGGTCCTCGCCTTCGACGACTTCGTCTGATGTTGTGATCACCTCGGGCCAGAAGGCATTGACGACGTACTGGCCGGGTTCAGGCACGACCAGCGTGAACGTGCCGTCGTCACCGGTACGCGCCGCGCCAGCGGCCTGTCCGGCGGCTTTGTCGTCGGCCGGCTCGGCCGGCTGCAACAGCACGTACACGCCCGCGGCCGGCTTCTGATTGATGAAAACCTGGCCGGTCACCCGGCACGCCGTCGACGTCTCGCCACAGCCGCCGAAGGCGACCAGGCAGACCGCTATCAGAACGGTCCCGCTGACCTTTGCCATCGCAGGTGCTTTCATTCGCCGATCGCCTCTCCGCCATCGCGCGTGGCCTGGAACAGCAGCGCCGCCGCAGATGTTTTGGTCGAAAAGAGGCGGACGCTCGCGTCGCCCATGGCGATGTTCGCACCGTTGGGATGGAAGCCGAACACACCTTGCGAGTTGTTGCAGTTGATCACGCACTCGGTGCCGGCGGGGATGTTGGCCTGGTCCCGGGGGTACGTTTCCGGCGTAAAGTTGGGATAGGTCTGGAGCGTGAACGCACACCAGCCCAGCCAAGTCCCCCAGGCGCCCGGCTGATCGAGCGTGAGATCATCAGCCGGCATCGGCATGCCCACCCCGGCCACGTAGTGCAGATCGTAGCCGGCGTGTTCGAGGATCATCGTGGTATACGACAGCCCATCGGTCACCTGCCCCATGGTGGGGTAAGTGCCTTTGAGGATGGGGTTAGGTGTGATGCCCGAACTGCTGACCAGCGCGTAGGCCGAAGCGTTGATGGCGTGGTTCACCCAGTAATCGTTGCCCTGGCCGGTCAGGATGTTGGGGTCGTTGGGATCGGTGGTCGAACCGGTCAGGGTGATGAACGCGCCGTAAGCCTTACCCGTCTGGCTGGCAAGCCGCATCTTGATCGGCTCCTGCATCGGGTTGGATGGGCAGCGGATGATCTCCAAGGGGGCGTTCGCCACCGGCTGGTTCACCGGGTCGGCGAAGCCGCCGGGCGCCGTGGCATCGAACATGCCCGCGAGGTTGCTCTGCTCAATGTACGGCAGCAGGGCCACCATGTGCCCGTACTTGGGGTCGGAGGACAGCCGCGCGGCGGGAAAGCAATTCTTGTTGTCGTGATGCAGGTGCATCGCCAGCGCAATCTGTCGCAGATTGCTCTGGCACTTGGTGCGGCGCCCCGATTCGCGCGCTGCCTGGATGGACGGCAACAGCAGCGCGATCAAAAGTCCGATAATGGCGATGACCACCAGTAGCTCGACGAGGGTGAAACCTCTGCGGCGCATCATAAGCGCGAGGACTCCTTTCAACGGGGGGGCGGTCAGGCGGGGCATCCGGTGCGGCGGGTCAACAAGTGCACGGGAACCGTGGCCGTGCCGGTGAGCATCGATCCGCGTAATGCAAGCGCGATGCCATTGCTTCCATGCGCGCCTAAACTGGCGGATCGATAGCAATTCTCGCGAGGCGCTCTGCGCGGCGCGATTCGCCTGGTGGCGATTTGCGCGCCGCCTGTGATGGTCTTTTCGCCACCGCCCAAAAACAACCACCACAATTGAGCGGTGCGCATCGCCCGCACTTCTGGGCGGAAACCTCCCGCAGCTTTGAAGGGGGGACCGCGACCGCGTCCGACGCGTGAACCGCACACCACACTTGCTAGCATGCCGTGCGCTCACAGCGATGCTTCCGCGCTGGCATTGCCCAAAATTGGCGGTTCGCTTTAGGATGCTGCCTCTGCCCCGCAACCGGTGGGACTGCTGCACGAAGCACACGGCGCATTCTCGCTAGCCCCGCAAGCGCGAACGCTGCCGCCCCCCCTTCAGCCATCAAGGAAGCCATCATGCTGGCAAACACGTTGCGCATCGCGTTCTCAGTTGGGCTGTGTCTGCTGGCGAGCACATACGCCGGTGCCCAGGATCTGCAGTCGCCCGCGGTCGAGCCGTATGGCGGCACGTTCAACGGACCGTATGTGATGCCCAGCTATGGTCCGTACTACGGACCGTACAACGGGACGATGCCGGTGGTCATTTCCCCGCAGACCGCCACCGTGGATTCAGCCATTCAAGTACTGGCCGACGTCACCGCCATTCCCGAGCGCGGCATTCCGCACGTTCTGCTGGGACGTGCCCAGGCGGTGGCGATCATCCCCAACGTGATCAAGGTGGGCTTCATCGCCGGCATCCGCCACGGCAACGGCGTGATCCTGATCCGCGACGCCCAGGGCAACTGGGGTCCGCCGCAGTTCGTCACGCTGACCGGGGGCAGCTTTGGTTTCCAGGCCGGCGCGCTCTCGACCGACGTGGTGCTCATCTTCCGCAATCGCGAATCGGTCGATGCCATGATGCGCGGCAAGATCACGCTGGGGGCCGATGCCGCCGTGGCCGCCGGCCCGGTGGGACGCCAGGCCGAGATCGGTACCGACGTGCAACTCAGGGCCGAGATCTATTCATACTCGCGCACCCGCGGCCTCTTCGTCGGCGTGGCCCTGGATGGCGCTTCGCTCAAGACCGATCCGGCTGCCACGCAGATTTACTACGCTCGGGGCGAACCGACCGAAGCCGCGCGTCTGCAAGAGATGCTCACGAACCTGTCGCGTCCCGATCGGGCTGCCCAGCTCACCCCGGTAACGACGGCGCAAGCGATCGTGCAGCCGCCGGCCCCCCAAATGCCGACGCCAGCCGCGGATTCGCCCGCCGAAACTCAGCAGCACCTGGCCAGCTCGTGGCAGGCACTCAGCCGGCGGTTGGATGATCCCTGGCGGCGTTACCTGGCCCTGCCGCCGGAAGTGTTCCAGCCAGGAAAGACAGCCAACGTCGAAGCGCTGGGCAAGTCACTTCAGGCGTATCAATCGGTGGCCGAGAATCCGCAGTACCGCGTAGTGGCCGACATGCCTGAGTTCCAAGCCACGCTGGCCTGGCTCCGCAAAGCGATCGTGGCCCAGGTGAACGCGCCGACGCCGGCCGCGGGTGCCAGCGGCGTCACGCTGCCTCCGCCGCCCGGCCACTAGTGCTCACGGCACAATTGATATATTGAGAGCCGGGTTGCGCATGAGCGCCGCCCGGCTCTTGTTCATTTGGCCCCGATCCGTCCACCGCCCCCGCAAACCAAGCATGCCAACCGGCCTGTTCATCACCGGCACCAGTACCGAAGTCGGCAAGACCTACGTGGCCGCCAGGATCACGCGGCAGTTGGCCGAAGCGGGCCGGCGGGCGGGCGTCTACAAACCGGCCGCCAGTGGTTGCCGCCGCGAAGGCGACCGGCTGATTGCCGAAGATGCCCTGGCGCTATGGGAAGCCGCAGGCCGCCCATTGAACCTGGCAGCCGTTTGCCCCCAATGTTTTGAAGCCCCGCTGGCTCCCCACCTGGCCGCGACGACCGAGGGCCGCGCCATCGATCGGCAGCTTTTACGGCAAGGCCTCACCGCCTGGCAGTCCTTTGAAGTGGTTGTGGTCGAGGGCGCCGGCGGCTTTCTCTCGCCCATCAGCGACCACGATCTGGTGGCCGACCTGGCGGTGGAGTTTCGACTGCCGGTCGTGATCGTGGCCGACAACTGTCTGGGCGTGATCAACCAGACGCTGTTGACCGCCGAAGCGTGCCAGCGCCGCAACCTCCGCGTGGCGGCCGTAGTACTCAACGACGCCCGGCCGCACGCATCGGACCTGAGCCAGCGGCGGAACCTGGCCGAACTTCAGCGGTGGCTGCCGGCCGACACGGCGTTGGCCCATCTAGCTCACGGTGCCGACCGCTTTGATCGGCCCGTCGATTGGTATGAGCTGGCGAGCCGATAGCACTGCATCCAGAAACGCCGCCAACGGACGTTGTTGGTCCGCACGACAGCTTCTACCGATTATCGCGATTGCACCGTTGGGGGGCATCTAATCTGCTCGCTTGCTCTCTGCGGAGCAGAGCCGGTCACGCATGTGAGAAAACAAGGAAAGTACGGCTTTTGCGTCAGATAGGTCCGGTGCGAACGGTTGGCCGGACTTTTCGTCATTCGTAAAGCGTAAACCGTGACCAAGAGTTGATTGAGTCGGCACGCTCCGGCTGCCGAAGGCGAATAGGACAATTATTCGACCTGGACCAGTGGCGGCGGTCATTCCGGTTGGCCGGTCTGTAGTCCCGTGTTGTTGGCTGGGAACGGGGAGCGCAATCCTAGCCGGGGGGGCGATAGCACCGGTTACCAGGGCCAGTCGCGTGCGTCCCCCACGCCCGCGGAAGCCGGACCAAAGCTGTAACGCGGTGGCTCGCGCTACGCTCAAGACTCACGTGAGCGAACCATCCCCGCCCGACGGTCCCGTCAGTGAGGTGCTGTCGTGACAACACTATGTGATTCGAGCCACCTGGGGCAAAGCCTTCGCAATAGCCAGCGCTGTACCGCGATCCAGAGCGGGCGGATCTGCTGGAACTGTTCTGGCACCATGCGGTTGCGCGATACTTGTTGCCCCCGCTGCGGGGCCGAACGGTTGCGCGAAGGCAATATCACCACCTGGCGGCTGCCCCAGGCTGTGGAGCGGCGCCGCGTGGACCTGATGAAAATGGCCGGTTTGCTGGCTGCCTTTGTCGGGGGCGTCCTGTGGCTGTCGCTTCGGGCAGGCCTGTAACGACAACTACGCACGTCAGCAACGACCAGCCAGCACTCAGCCCTTGAACTCCGGCGGCACTTCGGCGTGCCACGCGGTGCGCTGCTGGTAGGCGCGCGCCAGATTCAGCAGCCGGTTCTCCGAGAAGGCCCTGCCGACAAACTTCAAACCGGTCGGCAGTTGGGATTCCCCGAATCCATTGGGGACGGTGATCGCCGGGATGCCTGCGGCATTCTCGCCGCCTCCCAGGGGGGGCAGCCCCCAGCCTCGGTGATAGCTGGCAAAGTCACGGTCGATCGGCGAAGCCACCGTGGCCAGCGTGGGCATCACCAGGGCGTCATAAGGTTGCAGCAACTCGTCCAGGGCCACCTGGATCTTGCGGCGGATGCGCAGGGCATTGATATAGTCCTTGGCGGGTATCAATTGGGCCGCGTGCGCGCCAATACAATCCTCGGGAGCCGTCATTTCCCAGATATCGCCGGATGAGATGAGGCCTTCAAACGCGGCCGCCATTTCACAATTGATGATGACGCTCGCCACCAGGCTATAGGGCAGGTCGGGCAGTTTCACCTGCGCGATGTCGGCGTCGGCCATCAATACCTCGAGTGAGGTTTCAAAGGCAGCCCGGACCTCAGGCTGTACCCGCTCGACGTCGCCAGCCAGGCGTGCCAGCTTCCAGCGGCGGTTCGGCTTGAGACGCCGGTAGGTGAACGTGCTGCGCAACGATGTCGGGTCGTTGGGGTCGTGCCCCGCGATGGCCTCCAGAACCAGCCCGGCGTCGTCCGCCGTCCGGGTCAGGCAACCCAACTTGTCCATGGTCCAACTCAGGGCCATCGCGCCGTGGCGGCTGACACGGCCATAGGTCGGACGCAGCCCGGTGACGCCGCAGTAGCCGGCCGGCGTCATGATCGAGCCCCAGGTTTCTGAGCCAATCGCCATCGGCACCAGGCCGGCTCCCACGGCCGAGCCTGAACCGCTGGACGAACCGCCGCTCCAGCGGTCGGTGGCCCAGGGATTCAACCCCGGCCCGGTGAACGACGCGTTGGCCTGGTCGTACCCCAGCCCCCCGGCGATCTCCACCATGGCCAGCTTGGCGCACAGCACCGCGCCGGCCTCGCGGAGGCGGCGGACCACGGTCGCCTCGTCCTCCAGAATGCGCTCGCGAAGCGGGGCGGCGCCCCAACTGGTCGGAATGCCGGGCGTCGATAGCAGGTCTTTGGCGCCGTAAGGAATGCCGTGCAGGGGGCCACGATCGATCCCCCGGGCAAGCTCTTCGTCGGCCTGCCGGGCCTGGCTTCGGGCAAGATCCTCGGTGAGTGTGACCACGGCGTTGAGCCGCGGGCCGTGACGTCGCAGCCGGTCGAGAAAGAACTCGGTAAGTTCCAGCGAGGTGAACCGCTTGGCGCGGAGATGACGGCCCAGGGTGCGGATCGAAGCAAACGCCAGCGAGGAATCAACGGCCATAGTGGGGCACCCGACTGCTCACATTTTTTGAGGCCGCGCCGCGGCAGGTCCAACGAGCCAACCATCCCCGGCGGCGGACAGCGTACCAGTCTACCAACCGTCGCGCGGCCATTACACGTTTGACCGGCGCTACAGCACCACGCGGCCGCGTCCCCGCACCTTGCGAACGGGAGCATTTAACGTGGAACGCTGCCCGCCGTCCGCCACAAGGAGGTTTAGCGCGCGACGATGAAGGTCGCGGCGCGGTTGTCAAATCAGCAGTTGAACCGACCCGCGCCTACGTTAGCGGTTGGTATGAGGGCCTCTAACCATGTCATGAGCAAAAAAAGTTGTAGAACTTGACCAGAATGTTCCGATCCGCCTTGACGTAAGTGCGGTTAAGTTGCTTCAATTTGGCGCAACGGGCGAAGGTTATTAGTGATACCTACGCAGCCCTCGCCGGAAGCGCCGCTTTGGTGAGCTCTCCACAGGCCAACCGGGTGGCACAATCCAAGGTGGCGACGGTCGCGCGAACGTCAATAACCTTGGGCGGCATGGAGGACGGACCACTCGCAGACATGGGAGTCATGATCAGTGATCTGAAGTCGTCGTGGCCGGCGGCTTCCTTCTCTTGAAACGCCCCATGCTTCGAGCTCGCATCGCCGCCCCCTACAAGGAACACGCTCCTCTGAAATAAGACAGAAATCGGCCGGGCCCGGGACACGCCCCCATGGCAAGACAGGGCCCCCCATGGCGAACGGCCGGCATGATATGAGGAACCCGCCTTGGCTGGTTGCTCCGGCCGCGGAGGAAGGCGAGCCGCAGTGCACCTGGCAGGTGTTCCCCGATTTCTGGCTGACTCCTTGGGCTTTGCAACCACGCGTGCCTCAAGCACGGAGTACGGATACACGGTTGATACGATCACTCGGCAAGCAAAGCTTCTTGCGGGTTGATAACCGCGCCTCGCATTTGCCTGCCGCCAGTTAGGGCATCAAACACCTAGACCTGCGGGCCTGGGTGAACAAGCACGGACGAAACCATCCGCCACCTGTACGGCGGAAACCTCTTCCCGCTGGACGCCCTGAGGAAGAGGACTTTGGAGTTCGGGGCGTCATCTTCAGGAGCGATAGAATGCCCACAGCGAAGAAGTCGCCGGCCAAGGCTGAAAAGCCCAAGGCTTCGCCCAAGGCAAAGGCCTCGACCGCCAAGAAGGCTCCGGCCAAGGCTGCCAAGCCGGCCGCCACCAAGGCGAAGGCCTCGCCCAAGAAGGCTGCGGCCAAGACCACCGCGACCAAGGCAGCCAAGGCCGCCAAGCCGAAGGCTTCGCCCAAGGCCAAGGCCTCCGCTGCCAAGAAGGCTCCGGCCGCTAAGAAGCCGGCCGCCAAGAAGACCGCCAGCAAGTAACTTTAGGCGGAACCCTTCGGCCGCCCGCTCTGCGGCCGCATGACACGATACAGCGAGAGAGGCCGACTCGCCCGCTATCATGGCGGGCTGGAGTCGGCCTAAATTTTTGCGCGGAACCTTGGCCGCGTCGCATCATCACGAGCATGTCTCACGAGCATCCCCAGCACGATCCCCGCCCTCACGTTTGCGGCGTCGGTTGGCAGGACGCCCTGCCGTCGCTCCGCCAACCATCGCCCGGGCAAGTCGCCCAATGGCTCGCGCGGCAGCAGCGACGGACCTTCACCTACGAGGCCATCGGAGCCACGGCCACGCAGCCGCCACAAGGCTACCGCGTCGATCACACTCGCTGCCTGCTCGGGCAAGGCGAAGCCGTGTTCGCCGCCGCATGCGACGCGCTCCGTGGTTGGCGGCAGTTTGGCCTTTCATGGTTGACCATTGCGCCAGCAGATGCGCCCCTTGTGCCCGGCACCGTCGTGGCCATCGTCGCCAAAGCCGCCGGTTTATGGTGGGTCAATCCGTGCCGGATCGTCTACGTAATCGACGAGGACACCGGGACAAAGCGACGATTCGGCTTTGCCTACGGTACGTTGCCGGGACATGCCGGCCGGGGCGAAGAATGCTTCCTGGTAGAGATGCTGCCCAACGGCGAAGTCCACTACGACATCCTGGCGTTCTCGCAACCTGGACACCTCCTCGCGCGGCTTGGCTACCCCCTGATGCGGCGATACCAGAAACGCTTTGGGCGAGAGTCGGCGTCGGCCATACGTCAGGCCGTGGCAGAAGTCATGCAAAAGAAGAGCGGGCAGATCTGAGTGATTTTTCGGCCCGCGTCGCAGACCCACGGCGTTCCGTGCCCCTCCGCCAGAGCGCAAAAAAGAACCCGGCCCCCTGTGCGTGCAGAGGACCGGGCCCGTTTGACTCGTAGTTTTGATCGGAAGTGATCCTACGAGTGGTGATGGCTGCCTGGTTTAGGAGACAGCCCGCCGACTGTCATCAGGCGGAACCACCTACATGGCTCGTACAGTCAGATAACACTGATCACCTCCTTTCACTAGAACCCGCCGCTTCGACCGGGAGCCACCCAGCCACCTCGCAGCCTCTAGTCCGTCGTGCCGCGTCTCGCACGACCCACTGAAGTCATCATTCTCTGGCGTGTACGAAATGGCAAGGTCAATTTCGCGGTTTTGACAACCGCGATCGATCCATCAGAAACCATGCATACCCGGCCAGATTGAGGGAGGATTACGTCTAGCGTTGCCGCCGCGGCTGGTCTGGCGCGGCCGCCACCAGCGGAGCCTCGACCGCGCTGAACTCGGCCCAAACCGGCATGTGGTCCGAGATCGCCAAGGCCTGCTCCATGGTCAGGCCCAATTCGTCCATCAGGTTATAAACGCCGCTGCGTCCGGTGAACTCGGTCGTCTGTCGCAGCCACAGTAAATTGTCGTAGGTCTGCGTCATCCGCGTATTGGTCGGCTCGCCGCTGATCGCCCACATCATGCCAGGGATCGCCCCCAACCGGCCCAGCTTGCGATCACTAACGTTCAAATCGCCCAGCACGATCACGTCATCGTCGGCGCCGGGCTGCTGAAGCACCGAGAGATAGACATCAGCCAGGGCATCCACTTCCAGGTCGGCTTCGTCCGGATCAGTGTGAATGTTGATCAGCGTGAACGTGAACGGGTTCGGCGGACCGCGCACGCGGAAGCCGGCTACCAGCGGCGGACGGTGGAACAAATCCTCGGGATCGGGCACCACGTATACCGAGTCGGGCATCAATTCGATCGTGGCCGAGTTATAGACAAAGGCATACTGTTCCTTGCTGCTCGTGCGTCCCTGTCGGGGGCCGATCACAAAGTCGTACCGCGAACCGTCGGCATTGATGAATTGCAGAAACGTCGGCAGGACGTTCTGTTCCTTGGAACGAATCTCTTGGATGGCGACCACGTCGAACTGGCGGACGATGTGCGCCAGCCGCTGCATCACGTCGAGCTGGTCGAGCTTGGCCTGGCCAAACACCTGAATGTTGAACGACGCGATACGAATAGTCTCGCCGGTTTGGGCCGCTGGCGGTACGTGTGAAACCGGCTGGGTTTCTGGTTGCGTAGAGGTTTGACGCTGTGGCGGCGGTTCCAGTCCGCACCCCACAAGCAGCCCCGCGGTAACCAGCAACACCGCGGATCGAAATGCCCAACGATAAGCGTGGGCGAAGGTGCCCAATGCGTGCATGACTCCCTCCCTGGAGTTGCAGCGACTGCCTTGATAGCAGTCCAAGCAAAGTGACGGACTCCCCCTGGTGGCCCGGGGCGCGGACCATAGCAAAGGCAGTCCCCCGGTCAAACAGCAGTCGAGGGATTACCAGAGAAGGATGCTTGCTGCGGCAGCGGTGAAGGCGCGGTTGCGAGGCTTTCGCCCCGCGTGTCTCGCCCGGGGGCAATGTGCGGTAACGGTTACGCCTTGGTGGCGGCCGCGCTGCCCATCTTTTCCTCGAACTGGCGGCGCAGTTCGCTGCACACGGCTTCCAGTTCGGCAATGCTGCTGGCCAGGCTGGCCTCGCTGGCCGGGTAGCAACTGCGGCTCTCCAGCGGCAGGGTTTCTGGAAACGCCTCTTCCTCGGCGCTGCTGACCGTGGCGAACTGCGGCATCAATCCCAAGACCGCGCTTGCGGGGTGGGATTGTTCGCCGTCGTGATACCAGGTGCAGTTTCGCCCGGCCTTTTTGGCGGCATACAAGGCCGCGTCGGCGCGCTCAAGCAGGCTGTTCACCGTTTCCTCGGCCAGCACCGTGGCCACGCCCACACTGACGGTCACGCGGTGGGGCTTACCGTCGATCATGACCACTTGCTGGGCCAACTGTTGCCGGGCGCGTTCGGCCGGCAGCAGCGCCTCGGGTAGCGCGGTATCGTTCAGCAGGATGGCGAACTCCTCGCCGCCAAACCGGCACACCGTATCGCTTGCCCGGCCGCACGAGAGCCTGCTGGCCACGGCTTGCAGAACGGTATCGCCGGCCACGTGCCCAAACTGATCGTTGAACTGTTTGAAACGGTCCACGTCCAGCAGCACCAGCGAGAACGGGTGTCCAAACCGTTCCCACTCGGCCAGGCTGCGGGCACATGCTTCGTCGAAGGCGCGGCGATTGGGCAGTCCCGTCAGGGCATCGGTGCGGGCTTCCGAGGCATGCCGCGCCAGTTGGTCGCGCTGCTGGGCCAGTTGATTTTCGGCTTCGTTCAATCGGGCTTGCAGCGCGCGGTTAACCGAAACCATCTGCTGCATCAGTTCGACCAGCCGCTGCTGGAGGAATGGACGATCTTCGGCCGAGGCATGCACGATGGCCCGACTCACCGACTCGATCTGCGCGGCGTACTTCCCCAGCCCGGTGACCACGTCACCGGTCAGGCTGCGCATCTGCTGCAGGATCCGGCTGGCCAGCAGGTTGAGGTCGCGATCGCGCGCAAGATCGGACCGGCGGCGTGTTTCACGGATCAGCATGCCTGCCAACAGCGTCAGCAGGATGCCGTACACCATGACGACCACCAGTTCGAACTGCGGTGCGGGGCCATAGTCGCCAAGGAGCAGTCCGGCCACCAGGTCACCTACGCCACCAGACGCAAGGTTCGATGTTGGTTGAGCCATCAGGCCGCCTTGGCACCAGTTATCAAACATGGGTGCAAATCCCTCGGATCAATTTCTGTCGGGCGCGAGCACGAACGGCAGCTCGTGCTCCTCGCAATGGGAGTCGTTGAACTCCTCACGCACTTGCCGCATGTCGTCGAGCGAGCGCAGCAGTGCCGCGTATATTTCGGGATCGAATTGCCGGCCGACTTCCTGTTCCAGGATGGCCAGGGCTTCGTCTTCGGAATACGCGCGCTTGTACGGTCGTTCGGAAAGCAGCGCATCAAACACGTCGGACATCGCCACAATACGGCCCACCAGCGGAATCTGTTCTCCGGCCAGGCCCCGCGGGTAGCCGCGGCCATCCCAGCGTTCGTGGTGGGTCAGCGAGACCGTGCAGGCCATTTCCAACAGGCTGTCGACGGGTTCGAAGCGTTCGCCGTGCGGGTGCAACCCGCGCCAGGCGCGAAACGCGCCCATGGCCTTGGAGTCGTCGCGCAAGATCCGTTCGCCGATCTCGCAGTGCATCTGCATCACGGCGCGTTCCTGGGCCGTGAGCGGCCCTGGCTTGCGCAGGATGGCATCCGGTATGCCGATCTTGCCGATGTCGTGCAGCGGGGCCGTAACGAAGATCGCCTCGACAAACTGGCGATCCATGCCCAGGGCTTCGGCCAGGATCTTGCTATAGCAACCGACGCGAACCACGTGATTGCCGGTGACTTCGTCGCGGCACTCGGCGGCCTTGGCCAACCGCCACACGAATGAAAGCCGGCTTTCCGCAATCTGCTGCTTGGCCCAGCACCGTTCGATCGAGGCGCGGATCGCGCGGGCAAGCGAACGGGCGGTCAGTTCGTTCCACAGCAGGTAATCCTGCGCACCCAGGCAAACCGCCCGGAGGGCCAGTTCGTCATCGGCCTCGTCGGCAATCGCCACGATGGGCGCATAGGGGGCCGCGTCGAGCAATTGGGCGATCAGCGGAGCCGGATCGGTCAGCCCGGCCCCCAAACACAGCAGCACCGCATCGAATGCCTGCGACGCCATCAACTGGCCGATGTCGCAACCGCAGGCCGGCGCAATGACCAGTTCGTAGGTCCCCGACATCAGTTCGGTCACTCCTGGCGCATGCATCAACACCTGTTCGATACGCGCACCGTCACCGGGGCGGCCTTCGAGGGTGAGAATGCGTTGCGGGACAACAGGCATGGAGCAGACGCTCAAGCTGCAACGGGTGGAGGGATCTTCAATACCAAGGTTGCGGCAGACGTCGTCGGCCTTTGTCGGGCTGCGGTGAATCCGGCAGTCTGCCAGCGGCTTCTCTCGTCCGGAGCGGCGGGCCTGGCGTTCTCGCCAAACCGCCCCCCCGGAAAAGCTTTCCGCGTTTCGGCGCAGGGAACATGCAAGATTAGTTCACGCCGCGGCACGTTGGCGGCGATATTGGCTGATAAGCCCTTAGCGCGTCGCACGCTCGTTACAACCGGCTTTTCCGTATCCCGGCCGTCGCGGTATGCGGCGGCCCAAAACCGCTGCTTCCCCCGGCCCCCCAGCGGCTTGTTGTGATCTATGCTTTCCGTGTACGTTTGACGATGGAGGGCCGTTTCCGGCGGAATGGCCGGGGCCTTCTCGCCAAGCGCACGGGGCCGAGAACCAGCAAGCACCACTGGCCTGACAGCGCGGACAGGCATAGCCTTCCATAGCAGCCGGGCGAATTGGTGCTGTTTCGGCGATCCCGCACTGCGAGGGGGGGCATGCCGGCCGCAGCCGACCACCTGCCGGCTGCTGTGCGGGCGAAAAGGAAGGTCAACCGTGACGCAGCTTCAGTTCGTACTGCCGTGGGTTCTGGCCAGCGTCTTCGTCGGCGTGGGGGTCGGCTATTATCTGGGCCGCTCCAGCCGCAAACCGGTCAAGCGCTCGTCCAGCGCCCGCAAAGAACGCGAAGTCACGCTCAAAGTGCTCGCCAACCTGCTGAGCACCGCCGACCGGTTGCACAACGACGTTGACGTACACAACAGCGAGATCAAGCAGGTGGGGCGGAACCTGATCGACATGCCCATCGATCCCAGTTTCCGCGGCGTTCAGCACGCCCTACTGGACCAGATTGCCAGCGTGCTGGAATCTAACCGCAAGCTGGAAGACGACCTGACCTACGCCCGGCTCAAACTTGAGCAGCAGGCCCAGGAGATCGACCGCACCCGCCGCGAAGCCCGGACCGACGCCCTCAGCGGCGTGGCCAACCGCAAGGCATTCGACGAACGGCTGGACCTGATGCTCCGCACCTGGCGGCGCGAAGGCGAGCCGTTCGTGCTGATCCTCACCGATATCGATCACTTCAAGTGGATCAACGACACCCACGGGCACCAGTCCGGCGACTGCGTGGTGGCCCACGTGGGTCAATTCATCAAGAAACGTTTGCGCGAGGACGACTTCGTCGCGCGGTACGGCGGCGACGAGTTCGCCATGCTGCTGCCGGGGGCCGATCTGGAGACGGCGGCCGCAATTGCGGAACGCATCCGGTCAGAGATCGCCAAGCAGAACTTCGACACGATGGAAGCCGAACGTGTGGCGATCACGTTCAGCATCGGCGTGGCGGCCGTCGAAGAAGGCGACACGGCCGAAACCATTCTCAAGCACGCCGACGAAGCGCTTTATAAGTCGAAAGAAGCCGGCCGGAACAAGGTGCATTGCTACCGGCCCGCCGAAACCGCCTCGGCCCCCGAGCCGGAAACCGTTGCGGTGGCCGAGAGCGCGTAACACGCCAGCCAGAGCCCCCGGGGGCTCCCGGGCATCCGAATTCATGCGGCACCGTTGATGTTTGCCGGTGCCATCCGTGTTCGTCGGCGATTTAGTACCGGTTGCGCGTGGTGAATGTCCGGCCCATAGTCGGCGTCAGCGGCGGCTGAGCCGAAACGGCCTGCGAGAGCCGCGGCATCGAAAGCTGGATCGCCGCCACCCGCGAAGCCACCTCCGGCTGGTTCTGGTCGTAGTAGAGCGACCGCTTGTAGTCGGCCAACGCCTGGGCGTAATCGCCCTGCCGCTCGTGGATATTGCCCAGCGCGGCCAATGCCCGGGGATGATTGGGCTCCAGCTTCAGGGCCTCCATCAGCTTTTCTTTGGCCGGCTCCAGCTCGTTGAACTCCTCGTACAACCGGGCCAGCTCGATCCGCGGCTCAGCCGACTTGGGGCTGCGCATCGCCCAGCCTTCCAGCAGCGTGAACGCCTGTTCGGCCCGATCCTGCTCCAGGAGCAGCACGGCCAACGCGCGGTAGCAGTCGCGGTTGTTGTCGTTCTGATCCAGCGCCAGGTGGAAATAGCTCTCGGCCTTTTGCAGGTCGGCCTGGCTCTGCAGTTGCTTACCCCGCTGCTGGTGTACGCGGCCTAAGTTATAGTAGATATTGGAGTTCTGCGGATCGTGCGCTAGCGCTTGCTGGAATGCAACCTGCGCGGCGTCGAGGTTCCCCTGCTGAAACAGGTGCACACCTTGGCCGTTGAGCCGCCGGCCCTCGAAATTGCAGCCCACCAGGGGCGTCACCAGGGCCACCGCGACCAGCCAGGCTCGCGACCGGCCCCAGGCCGTCGCAGCGCCACATGCCGAAGGCTGTCGAACTGTATCCACCATGCCAACTCCGTCCGCGACGTTTGCGGGAAAGGCGGGCGCGAGTTCCGCCGGAGAAAGGTCGCAGGACCATAGCGAGCACCGCCCACAGCGGCAAGTGCAATGTCCCCCCTTTTCCGGCCGCTCTGCTGGCAGGGAGACGCTGGCTGCTTCAAGACGGCAATCGGAGGCGGTCTGGGCACAACGCATCGAACCTGCCGCATACGGCAAGAGCCGGCCCGTGCCGCCGGTTGCGCCCCTTGTTTCCTAGGCCGGTTTCATGAAAATGGCGGCTTGGTGCCATGCTGGCACCCGTTCTTGCCGTTTGCCCCACGTTTTTCCCGGAACCTCCGTCGATGAGCACGCTTGCCGATATCGGACTGATGGGCCTCGCCGTGATGGGCGAGAACCTGGCCCTGAACATGGAAAGCCGCGGTTACACCGTCGCTGTCTACAACCGCACCACCGAAAAGGTCGACGAGTTCATTCAGGGCCGGGCCAAGGGCAAGAACTTCATCGGCTGCCACGAGCTGACCGACCTGGTCAAGTCGCTCAAGCGGCCCCGCAAGATCATGCTGATGATCAAGGCCGGTCCGGCGGTCGACGCCGTGATCGAGGACCTGATCCCGCTGCTGGAGCCTGGCGACATCATCATCGATGGCGGCAACACCCACTACGCCGACACCGAGCGCCGCACCGCCTACGTGGAAAGCAAGGGCCTGCTGTTTATCGGCACCGGCGTTTCCGGCGGCGAAGAAGGCGCCCTCAAGGGCCCCAGCCTGATGCCCGGCGGTAGCGAGAAGGCCTGGCCGCTGGTCGAGCCGATCTTCAAGGCGATCGCGGCCAAGGTGGGCCCCAACAACGGCATTCCCTGCTGTGAATGGGTGGGCCCTCGCGGCGCCGGCCACTACGTGAAGATGGTCCACAACGGCATCGAGTACGGCGACATGCAGCTCATCTGCGAAGCCTACTTCATGCTCAAGCACGTGCTGGGCCTCACCAACGACGAACTGTACGACGTGTTCGACGAGTGGAACCGCGGGGAGCTTAACAGCTACCTGATCGAGATCACCCGCGATATTTTCAGCGTCGAAGACGAGCTGACCAACCAGCGGCTGGTCGACGTGATCCTCGACCGGGCCGGCGCCAAGGGCACCGGCAAGTGGATGAGCCAACTGGCGCTGGACCTGGGCGTGCCCAGCACCCTGGTCACCGAAGCCGTGTTCGCCCGTTGCCTCTCGGCGATGAAGGATCCTCGCGTCCGCGCGAGCAAGGTGCTGCACGGCCCGGATGGCGAGTACGACGGCGATCCCAAGCAGTTCATCGAGCAGGTGCGGCAGGCGCTCTACGCCTCGAAGATCTGCAGCTACGCCCAGGGCTTCGTGCAGCTTGAAGCCGCGGCCAAGGAGCACGACTGGCCGCTGAAGTACGGCGATATCGCGCTGCTGTGGCGGGGCGGCTGCATCATCCGCGCCCAGTTCCTCGATCGCATCAAGGAAGCGTTCGACGCCGAACCGGATCTGGAAAACCTGCTGCTGGCCCCGTACTTCACCAACGCTGTGGCCAGCGCCCAGCCGGCCTGGCGGCACGTGGTCACCACGGCGATCAACCTGGGCATCCCGGTGCCGGCCTTCACCACGGCCCTGACCTACTACGACGGCTATCGTCAGCAGCGGCTGCCGGCCAACCTGCTCCAGGCCCAGCGCGACTACTTTGGCGCCCACACCTACGAGCGCGTGGACCAGCCGGGCACGTTCCACACCGACTGGCTCTCCAAGCGCCGGCCCCCCAAGGACTAAACTCGCGAAGCTTATAGCGCAACACCGTGCCGGCCCGCGGCCCTCTTAGCCGGCCGCGGGCCGGTTTCCACTGCGCCGCGCGTTAGGTGTCTTGCGGTGACGCCGCTTCCCTGGACGCCACCAGCCTGCCACCCGTTGAAATCTCGCATCTGTACCGTTCGCCGATCCGAGGCTCCTGATGAACGCTGACTACCTCCGCCACTTGTTCGGCCTGCACGGGCGTACCGCCGTCGTGATCGGGGGCACGGGTGTGCTGGGCGGAGCGCTGGCCGAAGGCATCGCCCAGGCCGGTGCCTTCACGATCGTCGCCGGCCGCTCGGCCGAGCGTGGCGCCGAACGTGTCGAGGCCATCAAAGCCCTGGGTGGAGAGGCGGCCTTCCTGCCGGTCGATGTCTCGCAACGCAAGTCGATCGAGGAGCTGCTGGCCGCGGCCGTGGCAGCCCGGGGCAAGGTCGACTTCCTCATCAACGGCGCCGGCGTGAACTCCGGCAGCAGCTACTTCGAAGTGACCGACGAGGACTGGGAACGCGTCATCCACAGCAACCTGACCGCGGTTCACTGGGGCTGCCAGATCTTCGGCAAGCACATGGTCGACAACGGCGGCGGCGCCATCGTCAACATCGCCAGCGTGACCAGCCATCTGCCGCTGTCGCGGGTGTTCGCGTACTCGGCTTCGAAGGCGGCCGTCGAAAACCTCACCAAGAACGTCGCCCGCGAGTTGGCCCCCTACGGCGTGCGTGTGAACGCCTTATGCCCTGGCTTCTTCCCGGCGGAACAGAACCGCAAGATTCTCGATCCGCAGCGTGTGGCCAGCATCATGGCCCAGACGCCTATGGCCCGCTTCGGCGAGCCGCATGAACTGGTCGGGGCAACCATTCTGTTGCTCGCCCCCGTCGCCGGCAGCTTCATCACCGGCGCCAGCTACTACGTGGACGGCGGTTTCACCGGCATGCGTTTTTGATCGCCCCTCCCCCGCCGGGCATCATGGCGTCTAGAGCAGCGCCGGCTCTTGGCGCGCCGCTCGCTTGGCCGGGGTAGATGCATGCAGTCAGCGGCCAATCCCCATCAATCACCCACGAATCCTGGCAGCAGGCCGATTCGACCGGTTGCCTCCTTTCCGAGATTCATCAGTTGGTGCCGGGGCGTCTTCGCCGCCACGGTGGCCGGTCTGATCGGGGCGGCCATTTGATTCTTCTTCGTGCTGGGGGCTTCTCTACGCCCTCACCCCGTCCGTGCGCGGCGAAGTTTCCACCGGTCTGCAATTCGGTGAAGCCCTTCTGGCATCCATGCTGGCTGCCATTCCCTTCGTGCTGATGTCCAGCCTGGCAGCTTTAGCGAACTCTACCCCGGCCACGCGCCGCGGCATGTTAGCTATGCTGGGGCAACAGCCCGTCATGCTGGCCTTCGGCATCACCATCATGATGCTCCGGTCGACCTTCATCCCCCAGCACGCCTTGCTAGGGCGCGTGCTGGAGGTCTGCGTGGTGGGCTGCCTGGCTCCCGCGATTCTCTGCGGCATCGTTTCGACGCTGCAGCAGATCCGACTCGGCCAGCAGGCGCATGAACATTAACCAGGAGGCACCGCCATGGAACTACCGGCCGACCCGTACCAATCCCCCAGTGCTCCTGATCCTTTGCCCAGGCGTGGCAGTTGCTGCGGGTGATGTCCGCGACCATCGTAACCGGCACGCTCACGGCGGCCGTGATGTGGGTGGCAGGTTGGCTGATCTCCACGGTAAACGACCTACCGATTCGCCGCGATTGGAACGTCCCCAATTTCGCCGACGTCACGCGGCACTATGCCTGGGCGTGCGTGGGCATATCCTGACTGTCCGCCATGGCGGCCCTGGTAAATTACACCCCGGTAACACGGCAAGGAACGGTTCGGGCGCTGCTGCACATCGGCGCGTATGGTGTCCTGAGTGCATGCTGTTTGCTGATGCTCAAGTATGCGTCCGTCCCTGCGGAGTACGACACGGCGGATACTGGCTCGCGACTCCTGGCGCCGGTATTCACGGCGATGATGATCGGAATCGGGATTAGCCTGACGCGCACGCAGATTCGGCGGGACCGTGCCGCATGGGAGCGAGAGCGTAACGACCACACCGTAAGAGCGTGTCCAAAAAGCTAGGAGTTGCTTAGTCGCCGAGCCATAAGGTG
>CALBRZ010000082.1 GCA_937927735.1 uncultured Planctomycetales bacterium | reverse complement strand
CTCAGAAGGGGTGCCAAGGGGTGACTCACTATGGGGAATTATCTAAAATCGCTAGACAGGTGATAAAATTAGGTTAGGCTCTATCAATTCGCTAGCGCTATTGATACCAATAGCAACACCAGATCGACCGTTGTCCCATATGAGGCCAGTCGCGGCGATCATCGCCTTCAAAAGGGGCGTTGGTAGGCGGAAAGGAGGACGAACGCAGACTGGACACCGAAAGTAGGCTGCCGCGCGATCGCAGCCGCAGCGGTCGGTGCCATCCGCCGCTGAAAAAGTCATCAACCAGACAACCGTCGCGCCCGGCGTGTGATATGGTATCTGTTGTTGATGGCGGCAGCCGGCCACACGGCTTGATTGCCGCGGTGTCGCGACCGAGTGGATCCATCGCTGTCTGGCCATCAGGTGAGTTGGGACTTGAAGGCCCCCCTCGGCGGTTTGCCGGTCCAAACCTACGCTGTTGATACAAGCCCGAACCGGCTGGAATAGCCTGAACAGGGCGAAAAGGCGGCAAAATCAGCCTGCAGTTCCACCATGCGATCCCGAACAACGATACGTAGTGGGACGCAGGCGGTGGAGGCATCGGCTTGCAGCGCCGCCTGTAGGGGGAGCAGGTTCACGGCCCTGCTGGCGTGAGCCTGGAGCGTACGTCATCACAGTAGGGCACAGACTGCAAGAACCACCTGACAGTGGCAGCGTGTCGGTGACGGGTATTGCTTTACCTTGCAGCCATAGCGCGCCGGGAATCGTTAACCGGCGATGTCGATGGCTGGCGCCAATCAACGAGGGGCTTAACCAAACGGGGCTGACGATCAACGGGGCAAACTGGTCAAGCATGGTGTCCGACCTGCCGCCAGCGCAGTCGTAGGCACCCCTTGCACCATACCCTGTGTGTCACGCCGGCTGGGAAGTACCTTCCGGGCGCGGCTTAGTAGGAACTGAGAAACTTCCACTAGTACAAGGCAAAACAATGGCCAAGAAAACCAAAGTCAATAAGTCCCAGGCGGTTCGCGATTATTGCGCCGAACACCCCGACGCCAAGCCGGCCGAAGTATCGGCGGCCCTGGCTGAAATGGGCATTCAAGTGACGCCGCAGGCGGTGAGCACCATCAAGTACCAGGCCGCCAAGAAGGCGTCCGACGGCCCCAAGCGCCGTGGCCGTCCCCGCAAGGGTGAGAAGGCCGGTGCCGCCCGCTCCAATGGCCGCTCAAGCGATCTGAACGCTCTGCTGGCCGCCAAGGCGCTGGCCGATCAGGTCGGCGGCGTGGAGAAGGCCAAGCAACTGCTCGATACGCTGGCCAAGTTGCGTGCCTAGAGATTGGCTTGCCGTCCTGATGCGGCGATGCTCAACAATCTTCTCATAAAACAGCACCGCCTGGGTTCTTCAGCATGTTGAGGAACCCAGGCGGTTTCTTTTTTGCGCTTCACGTCATGGCATAGCGACGGCAAGGTGGGCATGGCTACCTGCTTGCCGCCTCGCTTGGCACGCATTTTCCGGCAACCTGGCCGCCAGACGCGACGTTTATAGCCAGGCGGGCTCCCAGCCCTTGCGGTACGGCTTGGTGATCAACTGCTGCGCGGCCGACGAATTGAGCTTCAGATTCTCGCTGTCCCACTGCAGCGTTTCGCCAGGCAAACGCACGGCAATGGTGCCCAGCAATACCGTTTCGGTGAGCGGGCCCGAGTAATCGAAGGCCGAGGTCGTCTTGCCGATACCGCGGCAGGCGTCCGCCCATTGGACGTAGTGGTCGACGGATTCCACCTGCGGCAGATCGGTCATCACCTCGCCACCCTCGGCAAAGGCCGTGGGCATGGCCACGTGCGGGATGATCAGCGTGCCCTTCTCGCCGATCAGCGCCGAGCCGGCGTTGGGCAGCTTGAAATCGGCGGGCACGTTCTTGAGCACTTCGCGCGGCGGACGGACGCCTTCGGCATCGTACCAGGTGACCGGCAGCGTCTTGCCGGCGGTGCGGGCGGTGCCGGGGAACGTGTAACGCACGGTCGCCCACTTGGTCCACGATTCGTGGTTGTGGGGCGGGGCGTCGGCCTGGAGCGAGAGCGGCGCGGTCAGTTCCAGGCACTTGAAGACCGGGTCGAGGATGTGGCAACCAAAGTCGCCGAGCTGCCCGGTGCCAAAGTCCTGCCAGCCCCGCCAGTTGAACGGATGATAGATTTCCTTCTTGTAGGGCCGCGTGGGGGCCACGCCCAGCCACAGGTCCCAGGCCACGGTATCGGGGATCGGGTCCGAGCCGGCGGGCCGATCCAGGGCGCGCGGCCAACTGGGCGTGCCGCCCTGCCAGCTATGCACTTCTTTCACCTTGCCGATGTGGCCGCCGTGCACGATCGCCACCGCGGTGCGGTAGGCGGCGTGCGACTGGATCTGGTTGCCCATCTGCGTCACCACGCCGTGCTTGGCAGCGGCTTGCTTCATCTGCCGGGCTTCAAACACGGTGTGCGTGAGCGGCTTCTGGCAATAGACGTGCTTGCCCAACTGCATGGCGGCCAGGGCCACCGGGGCGTGCATATGGTCGGGCGTGGAGACGATCACCGCGTCGATGTTGCGGCTCTCGTCGAGCAACGTCCGCCAGTCCTGGTACTGCTTGGCCTGAGGATACTTCTCGGCGGCACGACCCAGGTGCTTGGCCGAAGTATCAATATCGCACAGCGCCACCACGTTGACGGCCGGGCTGGCAGCCACGCTGGTCAGATCGCTCCAACCTTTGCCGCCGGTGCCCACGCTGGCAACATTCAGCCGCTCGTTGGCGCCCAGCACGCGCGACCATTGCAACGCGGGCAGCGTCGTGGCGGCGCCGGCCACAGCGACTGTCTTCAAGAAGTGGCGGCGTGTCGAACGAGGCATCATCTCTCTCCTGATTACGGCGGGGGGGGCCAGAGAAAACAGGCAGGATGTACTGGCGGGAAATTGCAGTATGTCGTGCCGCGCAGGCGATCGCAACCTTTCTGCCGCGCGGATCAGGGACGCCCTCCAACCATCCCCAGGGGGGATGCTCCTTCTCCCCTAGATCGCGGCGGAAATCCTAAAGAGGCGTACGTTTGCGACACGCCGCATGGGCGAGGCATGCCGCAGGCCGCTTCGCGGTTTCAGCCGCTGATTAGTTGACCGGCGCGTTTGGCTGAACGATCATCGTCACTGGACCCACAAACCTGCGACATCTTCTGCCAGAGGACGTCTGACACCATGAGCGACCCCCAGGCCTATCGCCCCCAGTACGTTTCTGCTTCGCTGTCTGATCGCCGGGCTGCTGCTTCGCGCTGTTGCGACGCGGCACAGGTCATGGATCGCCGCCGGTTCTTGGGGACCTCGGCCGCTTTGGCTGCCGCGGCCGGCGGTGCGGCTCTGGCAGGCACGATGGGCGACGCACTGGTGTCGACTGCCGCTGCCGCCGATCAGCCCGCGGTGGATCGCAACGCGGCGATCGACGCCCACGTGCACGTGTGGACGCCCGACACCGAGAAATACCCGCTGGCGCCCGGCTACAAGAAAGCCGACATGCAGCCGCCCAGCTTCACGCCGGAAGAACTGCTGGCACACGCGCGGCCGGTCGGCGTGGGCCGGATCGTACTGATCCAGATGAGCTTCTACGGCTTCGATAACAGCTACATGCTCGACTCCATGCGGCGGTTCCCCGGCGTCTTTAGCGGCGTTGCCGTGATCGACGAAGACGACCGCCCCGCCGAAACCATGCGCAAGCTCAAAGCCCAGGGCGTGCGCGGCTTCCGCATCCTGCCGGGCAAGCGTCCGGTGCAAACGTGGCTCAACGGCGAAGGCATGGCCGCCATGTGGAAGTGCGGCGCCGAAGAAGGCCTGGCCATGTGCCACCTGATCAACCCGGATTCGCTGCCGGCCGTCGATCGCATGTGCAAGCGGTTCCCGGACACCCCGGTGGTGATCGACCACTTTGCCCGGATCGGTGTCACCGGCACCATCAATCCCGAAGACCTCAAGGCCCTGTGCGACCTGGCACGCCACAAGCAAGTGAAGGTGAAGGTCTCGGCCTTCTACGCGCTGGGCAAGAAGCAGCCGCCCTACACCGACCTGCTGCCTATGATTCGCCAGTTGCTCGATTCCTACGGGCCGGAGCGGTTGATGTGGGCGACCGATTGCCCTTACCAGGTGCAGGATCAACACACGTACAAGGCGTCGATCGAGCTGGTTCGCGACCACTTGAAGCTCTCGCCCGGCGACCGCGACTGGCTGCTGCGCAAGACCGCCGAAAGCGTGTTCTTCACCTAACAGGCGGCTGCCCGGCCTGCGTCGCATGAGGCGGACGCGCGCACGCGGGGCGATCGAAGCCGCAAACGTCTTTGAGCAAGGAGCTGTCCGACGATGCAGCGCGTCCCCGCGATCTGCCGGTTGAACGCATGGCCCCGGCGGAGCCTGACCTCCGCGGCGTAGCCGATGCTATGCGCGGCGGGCGAGCTCCGCTGACCAGGGTCGGCAACCGCGGTTGCGTTTCTCACTCCCCCAGAACCAAGCCTGGTGTCGGCAAGGCGTCTTCTGAGTGCCATGAATGAATCGAGATCGCAACCGCGCAAGGATGCGGCCACCCTAGTCGAAACCACGCTCGAGCCGCACGCGTCGCCCCGTGCCGCCGGCGTGGCGGAACCCTCGCTAGCGCACGATGCGCTGAATGGCCGCCCAACCTGGGTGCGCTACAAGGTGCTGGCCTGGCTGTGCCTGTCGGCCACGATCGCCTACATCCAACGGAATTCGATCGGCGTGGCCGAAAGCACCATCCGGGCCGACTTGAAACTCAGCGAGTTTGAGAGCGGGCTGATGCTCAGCGCGTTCTTCATCACCTACGCCGTGTTCCAACTGCCGACCGGCTGGCTCAGCGGCGTGTGGGGTTCGCGGTTGGCGCTGACGATCTTCACCAGCATCTGGTCGGCCTTTACGGCGGCGATGGCGGTGGCGACCGGCCCGGTGAGCATCATTACCGCGCGGTTTGGCATGGGCGCGTTGCAAGCCGGCGTATTTCCCTGCGCGACGCAGTCCATCGCCCAGTGGTTTCCGCGCACCCGTCGCGGCCTGGCCAGCGGCGCCTTGAGCGGGTTCATGTCCGTGGGCGGCTTCGTCGGTGCGTTGCTGACCGGTTACCTGGTGGTACACCTGGGCTGGCGGCTGCTGTTCGCGCTTTACGCGCTACCAGGCTTCCTCTGGGCGGCCGGTTTCTGGTTTTGGTTCCGCGATCAGCCGTCGCAGCACCGTTCGGTCAACCACGCCGAGCTGGCGTTGATTCGCGCCGGGCAGACCGATGCGGTCTCCAAGCCCAGCAGGGGTATCCGGACGCCGTGGCGCGTGATCCTCTCCAGCCCTGCCATGTGGTTCATCGGCGGGCAGCAGTTCTTCCGCGCGGCCGGGTACATCTTCTTTGCCACCTGGTTTGCCACGTACTTGCAGGAGTCACGCGGCATTTCCATCGCCAGCTCCGGCCTGCTGACGGCCATGCCTGTCATCGCCGTGTCCTTGGGCAGCATGCTGGGCGGCGGTTTCATCGACTGGGTGTACGAGCGAACCGGCAGCGTGCGGATTGCCCGGCAAGGCGTGGGCGCCATCAGCGTGCTGCTGTGTGGGTTGCTGATCATCCCCTCGTACTTTGTCGAGTCTCCGGCGCTGGCCGTGGCCTTGATCAGCGCGGGCTCGTTCTGCGCCGCCTTTGCTGGACCGTGCGCTTACGCGATCAGCATCGACGTGGGCGGCCGCCACGTGACCACGGTATTCAGCTTCATGAACATGTGCGGTAATGTCGGCGCGGCCTTGTTCCCGCTGGTGGTGCCGCTGGTCAAAGCCGCCGGCGGCTGGGGCACCGTGCTGTTCATGTTTGCGGGCATCTACGTGGCTTCCTCGCTGTGCTGGCTGATGTTCGATGGGCGCAAGCCGATCGTGCCCGAGGACAAAGATCCCGCGGCCAGCGCCGCGTAGCGCACGGTTGCCATTAACGGCGCGAGGGAACCTGGTCGGTGTCTTCGGCGTCGTGGCGGTGAATCTCGCCGGTGACCATGAAGATGACGTCCTCGGCGATGTTCACGGCATGGTCGGCAATCCGCTCCAGTTGCCGCGAGATGTTCATCAGGTCGATCAGTTGCCGAACTTTGTGCGGGTGCTTCGTGATTTCTTCTTCGACACGGCGGTACACCTTGCGGTGCGCGGCGTCGACCTCGGTGTCGGCCGCGCGTACCTGCTGAGCCAACGCCACGTCGCGTGTGACCAGCGCATCGAGGCTCATCTTGACCATCGACCACACCCGGCGCGAACTGCCCTGGAAATCGAACAATGCCGTGTTCGTCTCAGGTTCTTCGGCCAGAAAGATCGCCTGTTCGGCCAGGTGTGCCGCCAGATCGCCGATGCGTTCCAGGTCGGTGTTGATCTTGATCACCGCCAGCACGAACCGCGTGTCGGACGCCACCGGCTGATACAGCGCCAGCGTGTGCAGGCACTCCTCTTCAACGTCGACTTCCAAGAGGTCGATCTGCTCGTCTTGCGCGATCACCGTGCGGGCCAGCGCCACGTCGCGGGTTTCCACCGCCTGGATAGCCTGCTGGAGCGACTGCTCGACGTAGCCTCCCAGCTTGAGGATCATCGTCTTGAGCTTGTCCAACTGGCGAATCAGAAATTGGGTCATGACGTTCGCCGGAAGGTGGGGACGGATGCACGCCGCGCGAGTCAGCAGGTGCCGGGAGCGTAAAGAAGCCCTGCACCCGGCAAGTACGGTTAACCAAAGCGGCCGGTCACATAATCGTTGGTCTCAGGCAGGAGCGGGTTGGTGAAGATCTTGGCCGTGGGGCCGTACTCCATCAGCCGGCCCAGGTACATGAACGCCGTGTAATCGCTGATCCGCGACGCCTGCTGCATGTTGTGCGTGACGATCAAGATCGAGTACTCGCCCTTGAGTTCCTGAATCAAATCCTCAACCTTGCCGGTGGCGATCGGGTCGAGCGCTGAGCAGGGTTCATCGAGCAGCAAGACCTCGGGCTCGGCGGCAATCGCCCGCGCGATGCACAACCGCTGCTGCTGTCCGCCGGAAAGGGCCAGCGCGCTGTCGTGCAGGCGATCCTTCACCTCGTCCCACAGGGCTGCCCCGCGCAGGCTCCGCTCGCAAACCTCGTTAAGCAGGTTCCGGTCGCGGATACCGTCGATCCGCAGCGAGTAGACGACGTTTTCGAAGATGCTCATCGGGAACGGGTTGGGCTTCTGGAAGACCATGCCCATCCGTTTGCGCAGCTCGATCACGTCCACCCCGGGCGCGTAGATCGAATCGCCGTTGAGCCGCATGTCGCCGGCGATGCGCACCGAGTCGATCAGATCGTTCATCCGGTTGACGCATCGCAGCAGCGTGGTCTTACCGCAGCCTGAGGGGCCGATCAGGGCCGTGACCTTCCCGACCGGCACCGGCATGGTGATTTCGTGCAGGGCTTTCTTCTGGCCATACCAGAGTTGGAAGTTGTCGATCTCCAGCACGGCTTTCTCGCCGAACACCTGGCGGTGCAGAGCCGGCTCCACCTTTTCGCCTCGGGCGATGGCCTGAAGCCGGTTGGCCCCGCGGCCACCTGCCGCCGCGCTGGCCGCGGGGCTCTTGGCGGCGGGAGCGGGGCCAGGCACCTTGGGCGGCGCCGCCGTCGAGGCCGGAGCGGGAAACGGTTCTGGAATCATGGGGCCTGCTTCCGTCATGAGGCTGTTGGCTCGAACGAGCGATTGCAAGGATGGCATCGCAGCTCAAAAAGCGGAGGAAACAAACTTTCTGCGGAGCCGAGCCCGCAGCCAGATCGACACAAGATTCAACAAGGCAATGATCGCGATCAGCAACAGCGTGGTGGTGAAGACCAGTGGTCGGGCGGCCTCGCTGTTCTGGCTTTGAAAGCCCACGTCGTAGATGTGAAAGCCCAGGTGCATGAAGCTCTGGCTGCCGTGGATGAACGGCGGCGAGAAACTGACCGGCAGTTCCTGCACCAACTTGACCGCGCCCACCAGCATCAGTGGGGCCACCTCCCCCGCTCCGCGGGCCATGGCCAGAATCATGCCCGTCATCACGCCCGGCATCGCCCGGGGCAGCACGATCCGATGGATCGTCTGCCATTTGCTCGCGCCGCAGGCGTACGAACCTTCGCGCATGGAGTTGGGCACGGTGGCCAGGGCTTCTTCGGTCGAAACGATCACCACAGGCAATGTCAGCAGCGCCAACGTGAGCGACGCCCAAACCAGCGCGCCTTTGCCGAACGTGGGGTTGGGCAGGTTCGCCCGATAAAGCCCGTCGAAGTATGGCGTTTTGAACACCAGGGCGAACAACAGCACCGTACACACGATCCACAGCATGCCGGTGGCCACGCGCAGGTAAGGGCGATTGGCCCGGTTGCGGCCATGCGTGGACGCGATACTGGCCAGAAAGGCGACCGTGCCAATGACGGCCAGCGCAGTCAGCACCAGCCACCAGGTGAGCTTGGGCCAGGGGGGGATCTGAAGTTTCCGGGGGCCGCCGTCGATGAAGCCGCCCACGATGTAACAGAAGAAGCCCAGGCCAAACACGCCGAACACGATGCTGGGCACGCCCGCCAGGTTGTTGATGGCAATACGGACGAGGCTCACGATCAGGCCGCCCTTGGCATACTCACGCAGGTACAGTGCCGCCAGCACGCCCAGCGGCACCACGGCCACGGCCATGATCATGGTCATCACCACGGTGCCGACGATGGCCGGCAGCACGCCGCCCTCGGAGTTGGCTTCGCGCGGATCGTCGGTCAGGAACTCGCCCCACCGCGACAGGTACACGCCCAGCTTGCCTGCCCACGAAAGCTGATTGGCCGGGTAGCCCCGCACGATCTCGTCGACCGCCATGGTGACTTCCTGACCTGCGGCCGTTTTCATCACCAGTTGGTACCGGGCGTTCTCATCGCGAAGCTGTTGCACCTGCTGCAACAGTTCAGCGGTCTGAGCCGATACTTGTTCAAAGGTGGCTGCCTCGTGACGCTGGGCGATATTCAGCACGGCTTCGGCTTGCGCCAGCTCGGTCTGCAGCGCGTTCACCTGGGCAGCCAGCTCCGTCGCTTGAGCGGTCCCCAACTTAGACCCCGAGGCGTCGGCAGCATCGCTGGCGGTTTGCAGCGTCGCCTGGGCCACTTCGAGTTGTGCGAGTATTTCGTCGCGTTCGATCTCAGCCTCGCGCGTGGCCAGCCGTGCTTGCTCTTGGATCGCGTTGAACGCGCCGATGCCGTGGTTGATCAGCTCCTGGGCTTGCCGCCAGCGGCGCCGCACGTCGGCGTGGTGTTGCTGGAACGCCGCCCAAACTTGCTCGGGCTGCTCGGCGACCACCTGGCCATCGACCAGGAAGCGGGTCGGGTAGCCATAGAAGCGGCCATATTCCAGCGGTTCGAGAATGACCGCCCACTGCGGCTCTGACTGCTCGACGATTTGCGGCCCGGCAATCCAGGTGAAGTGCGTATTGGTCAGGCGGAAGTTTCCGGTGCGCACCTTGTAACGCACGGCCTCGGTGGAAGCGAGCGAATCGATCAGGCGAGTACCGCTCCAAACACTCAGCCCTAGCGCCGCCAGGCACGCCACGCCGGCAAGCACGCGGCCAATCAGCCGAGGGTCGATCCAGCACCAGAATGCGGCCACGGCCGCGGTGATGGTCGCCGCCACCAGCCAGAGCAGCCAACCCAAGGAGCCTGGCATCGGGGCGCTCGTCGCTTCTTCGACGGTCGAGGCATCGGCCAGTGGGACCGTTTCCACCACTTCGCCCAGGTAGCGTGTGGTGCCGTCGGCCGTGGTCACGGTGAACTCCACCAGCGGCAACGGCCAGAACGTGCTGGAGCCAATGTACAGGATCAGGGCCAACAGACCGGCGACCATCAGCAGGCACACGGCCACCGCGCCGCCCATCAGCCACGTCATCGGTTCGCCTTGCGCGATCAGCGAGACAGCCGGCGCGGTGCCTTGCCGGCGGCGCGTGGCAGTGCGTCCGGCGCGCGAAGGCTCCGGCGTTTGGATAGGCGAAGCGGCGGATGCTGCGGTCATAGCTGGTACGCCCGACGGCGGAAGCGGAGCCGCACGACTTCGGCCAGCGTGTTGATGGCAAACGTCATGGCGAACAGCGTCAGGGCCGAGAGAAACAAGGTGCGGTAAATGGTGCTGCCTTGCACGGCTTCCGGCAGTTCGGTGGCGATGTTGGCCGAAAGCGTGCGAAAGCCGTTGAAGATGTTCAGGTCGCGGGCGGGGATGTTGCCGGCGGCCATGAGCATGATCATCGTTTCGCCCACCGCCCGGCCCAGTCCGATCATTACGGCTGAGAACAGCCCACTCATCGCCGTGGGAATGACGACGCGGGTGGCGGTTTGCCAGCGCGTGGCGCCCACACCCAGCGATGCCGACCGCAGATGGTCAGGCACGGTACTCAGAGCGTCCTCGGCGATGGTGTAGATGATGGGAATGATGGCAAAGCCCATCGCAAAACCGACGATCAGCGCATTGCGGTCGTCGTACGGGCCGATGAAGCTGCCGCGTGGATCCCAGAACATGGCCAGGGCGGCCGCAGCCAGCCAGGCGGTGGCCAAGGCCGCGGCGATTACGGCCAGCAGCTTGAGCACGTTGGCGGCGGCAAACCGCTGTTGCGTCCAGTGGCCACTGGCGTCGCGAAGCCACGGTGTGAGATATCGGGCGGAAAGAAACGCCCAAGCCGCGGCCGAGAGCGGCAGGACCAGGATCATCCAGCCGCCCAGCGGCGAGCCGGCATCATCCAGAAGCCACGCCTTGATATTGCCGGCGAACAACCATTGCTCGACCTGCGGCCCGGCAAGCAGGCCCAACGCGATTCCCACCATCACGGCGGCAAACATCAAAGCCAGCCGGGCGTGCTGCCAACGCCATTGCACCTGCGCCGGCAGCAGTTGCCACAGGTACGCGGCAACCACCAGCGCCAGCGGCACGGTCGCGAACGTGGAGATCATGCCAGGCACAAGCTGCGACACAAACGGCGCAAACACCATCGCGGCCATAAAGCCCAGCACTACGCTGGGCAAGCTGGCCATGACCTCAATTACGGGTTTCAGCCGGGCTCGCGTCTGGCGGTGCATGAACTCGCTGGTGTAAACGGCAGCCAACAGCGCCAGCGGTGCTCCGAACAGCATGGAGTAGAACGTGGCCTTGAGCGTGCCGAACACCAGCGGCCACAGGCCCAGTTTGGCTTCCAGGTCGGAGGAACCGCCGCCCGACTGCCACACGTGCTCCGGCTCGGCGTAGCTCTCGTACCATACCGGCAGGAAGACCGACGACAGCGACGGCGTTACTTCCGGATGACCTGCCTTGAACTGGGCCGCCCACCAACCGCCAGGCGTGATCGCCAGCAGACCGTCTTCCTTGGGGGCGAACAGCACCCGGTTCACGGCCTGACCTGCGCTGACCGTGGCTTCTGCCAGCAGATGATCGGTTGTTACGTAATACACCCGCAGGCTGCCGTCGGCATATCCGATGGCCACGTTGCGATTGCGTGCCGAGATGCCCAGCGAGGTCACGGCCGCCTGGGGGCCCGGCAACTGATGCGCGATCACCATGCGCAAACCATCCGCGCTGACGTTACCGGAGGCGGTGACTTCGGCCTGGTTGGTTTCATCGCTGCGTACCGGGAACGCACAGCGCGTGACCCCCTCGCTATCGCCGGCGGCCAGCGTGATCCGGCCCAGCAGCATCGACAGCGCCGTGAGCCGGGCATCGCCGGGGACCAAATCGAAATCCTCGGCCTGCGTGATCATATTCAAATCGCGGCAGGCGAAGCGCTGCACCAGGCCATCGTCCCAGGCCACGTAAGCCTGATCACCCTGGGCAGACAGCAGCACCCGCGTAGGCTGCGTGGCCCTAGCTCGCAGCGGCAACGCGTGCGAGCTGCGCAGGCTAAGCTGCGGCTGGCGAGTCAGGAAGTTGCGTTTGCTTGCCAGGGCGTGCAGTTGGACCCGGCCGTCGGCCGTGCAGGTGACAATCCGCTGTGCCGTCGGCGCGTAATCGATTGCCACGATCGGCTCGGGGGCCAGTTTGAACTCGGCCTCGATGGTGGCGGTAAACCGCTGCTGCCGGAGTTGCCCTTGCGGCGTGCGCTCAATCACCGCGTTGCCTGTTGGAAGCAACTGCCCTGGCAACAACGCGGCAGTTTGCTGGGCGATCTCCGGCTGATCGGCAAAGTCGGCCGCCGTGGGGAACGATGTCGTAAAGCCCAGCCGGGCGAGCCGCACGTGCCCCGTGTCGAACGCCACCGCCGCCATGGAGCCTGACTCGGAGGGGGCGAACGCGGTGATGTGCCCCGCGAACACTTGTACTTCTTCGCCCAGCGGCTCCAGCGTATCGCCACGGAACAGCCGTACGGCTCCATCCGGGAAGAGCGCGTAACCGATCCGCCGGTATTCATCGAGGGCGACGTGGACCAGGGACGAGCTCTGCGACCAGGCCGGCCTGGCGGAGTGGGCTTGTGATAATTCGGCCGACTCAAACAGCGGCAGCACCACCCAGGCCAGGAACACGCACACCATGCCGACGGCCACCATGGTGCCGATCCCGCCCGCGGTGATCAAAGCGGTCGAAATGCGATCGGCCAGGAGCACCGTCCAGCGCGTTTGGCGTTTCCGCTGCAAACCGGTGAAAGTGCGCGGGGCATGGTTAGACTCGTCGCCCGCCATAAATACTCAGGAGTGCGAAGGCTGGTAGGCTTGGCAGCCGCAACGTGTGTCGCTGCCGCCTTGGAGGAAGGAAGGCAAGCACGCTCCCCAGCCGCAAACACGTATCGGCGACGGGGAGTAAACATGGCTCCCACGACGTTTAGTGGTCGATGCCCAGTTCGCTCAGCACGCTCGAGGCGATCTCGGCATTGACCGGGAAGTAACCGTCCTTGATGACGACCTCTTGGCCTTCCTTGCTGAAGATGTACCGGATGAACTCGCGGCGAAGCGGATCGAGCTGCGTGCCCGGCTTGAAGTTCACGTACACCAACAGGAACCGCGAGAGCGGATAGTCGCCTGAGTAAGCGTGGTCGGGCGTAGCGGGAACCGGCTGACTGTTGGCATCGACCGCCAGCGGAACGGCTTTGACGTCGGCCGTAGCGTAACCGATGCCGCTGTAGCCCAGCGCGAAGCGGTCGCGGGCAACACCCTGCACTACGGCGGAACTGCCGGGCTGTTCTTTGACCGTGTCTTTGAAGTCGCCCTTACCCAGGGCGTTCTCCTTGAAGTAACCGTATGTGCCCGAGGCCGAATTGCGCCCGTACAAACTGATGGGGGCATTGGCAAAGGGGCCTCTCAAACCCAGTTGCCCCCAGGTGGTGATGTCCCGTGCGTAGCCCAGGTTGCGGTTCTTGCCGAAGATGGCATCCACCTGCGGCAAGGTGAGCGATTGGATCGGATTGTCCTTGTTGGCGAACACAGCCAGCATGTCGATGCCGGTCGGCAGGACCGTGGGCTTGTAGCCGTACTTGGATTCGAACTCGTCGATCTCCTGGGCCTTCATCTCGCGGCTCATCGGGCCGAACGTGGCGGCGCCCGAAATCAAGGCCGGCGGGGCCGTCGAGGAGCCCTTGCCTTCGATCTCGATGCGGACGGCCGGGTAGTGCCGGCGGAAGCCTTCGGACCAGAGCGACATCAAGTTGTTCATCGTGTCGGAACCGACGCTCTTGATCGTGCCCGACACGCCCTGCACCGGCTTGTAGCTCGGCAGCGCGGGATCGGCCGCAACGCTTTGGGCCAGCGCCGCAGCGCCGTTGAGACCGAGGGCGACCAGCAGCGCGGCCACCCATCGCACAGACTTGCCCATGGGGGCTCCCCTTGACTGAGAACGTACGCAAACGAGGCTTACGGCAATTTCACCGGCCCTTTGTGAAGGATGGGTGAAGATTGCGTAAAACCCGGCAGGAGCCTGCCCCGGCGCCCGTTAAATGGGAACGAAAGGAGGGGGAGTGCGTGGGGATCGCGGTGCGGACCGCCAATGGGTGCCATGTCGCCGCGCGGCAGCGGCCGGAAAGCCGGCAGGCCGGTTGGCGAGCAACCGGCCTGGAACCGTTGGGCCGGCAATGAGCCAGGCAGCTAGACGCGCGCTTCCGCTTCTTGCACCAGCAGGTCGACGAAGCGGTCCAGGTCCTTGTCGTGGCGTTCGGCTGCTTCGGCCCCCAGTTCCAGCAGGCCGTTGATGTTGCCCGGCGATACGTCGTCCATTTCGGACGTGGTTTCCGGCGGCAGGCGATCCATATCGACATTCACGCGGAGGTACTGGTCGGGCGTGCCCACCGCGTCGAACGCCAGGCGGATTTCGTAGTCGGCCGTCTCCGCCATGGCGCTCATCATGATGTCGATCAACGGTTTCACCCAACTGATGGCGCCGTACTCGCGGGCTTCTTCGTAAGGATATGGCCGCCGCACCTCGCCGGTGCCCACGGAGAGAATGGCCATCTGCGAGGCCTTGGCTTTGAACAGCGTGCGGGCTTCGGCGTATGCGCACAGCGAAGGGTTGTTGGCGAACACGCCGCCGTCGATCAGCGGATAGCTCACGCCCGAGAGCGACTTGACCAGCGGCGGCTCAAAGTACGTGGGCGCGGCGGTGGTGGCCCGGCATACGTCGCGCAAGTAGAAGTTGCAGCCGTCGGAGACACGGGCGTCGTGCTGCGTGAAGAACATCGTCCGCCGGCGGCGAATGTCGTAAGCCGTAATCAGGCACGGTTTGATCAGTTGGCTCAACAACGTGTCCTGAAAGTACAGGTTGAGCACCTTCAGCAGGCCGTCGGACGGGTATTTCCCGTAGTTCAGCCCGCCCACCGAGCCAATGCCGTGCAGCATGGGGATGGAGAAGATCTCGCGCCCGTGCTGCACGTACAGATCCTGGGCAGCGGCCGCCGAGTAGCGTGGGCGGCCGGTATCGCCCTCGGGATACAGGTACACACAAGTCAGGATTCCGCCCGTGCTGGTGCCGGCGATCAGGTCGAAGTAGTCGGCCAGTCTGACGTCGGGATTGCCGGTGCGGGCTTGCAGCTTGGCTTCGAGCGTGACGAGGATGCGGGCGGCGATCAGGCCACGGATGCCGCCTCCGTCGATGGATAGAATGCGGTACAGCTTCTCGTGACGATCGCCATCGTCATCCATTGGATGAAGCTCTCCCAATCGCACAGCACGTATTATGGATTGGCCTAAGGCACTTTGAGCGAGCATTATATAGGCTGCGTTGCCGCTCTCGCCACGAATTTACCCGCGGCGAGGCACGCAGCATTGGGCGATGCCACCAGGCTCCGCCGGTTACGGTTTGCGGCCGGACGTGCCGCGAGGAACGCGGCGTCCGCTTGAAACGGAATCGACTTCCAGGAGGCATCCATGACCCGATTCGTCCATCTGCGCCACAAGCCGCCGCGCGCTCTCGAGCGGCGGCGCGAATTGATCGTGGTGTGTGCCCCGCTGAGGAGCAACGTCAATCTTTCGCACATCATCCGCTCCTGCGGCTGCTGCGGAGTCACCCGGGTGATCTGCTGCGGGGCTGCCAAGGTGCTGCGCAGGGTGGCCCGCGACGGTGCCGAAACCGTCGAGCTTGAGGTCCACCGTTCGCTGCCGCCGGTGCTGCTGCGGCTCAAGAACGAAGGCTACCGCCTGGTGGGCTTGGAGCAGACCACCGGATCAACCGTGCTGTACGAGTACGCTTTCCCGCGCCGGACGGCGCTGGTGGTCGGCAACGAACGCCTGGGGCTGACGCCCGACGTGCTGGCTCTGCTCGATGACGTGATCGAGATCCCCGTCTACGGATTGCCGTACAGCTACAACGTGGCCACGGCGACCTCGATGGCGTTGTATGAGTACTGCCGGCAGTATCCGGATGGATGAAGGGCAGGTCGCCTGGAAGAGGCGGCCCGGTCGCGCTCGCGATGGATCCAGCCGTTCAGCGGATGCGCACACAGCTTCGTCCACAAAAGAAGGCGAGGCGCCGGGGGTATATCCCCTGCGCCTCGCCTGATCGCTTGTGGTAGGTGATTGTTGAGGTCCGCGTTTGCGGGACTCAATCAGCCTGCCGGGCCCTCGACTAGTTCTTGCTCAGGCCGATGCCCATGGTCTGCATCAGCTTGAGGTAATCGAGGGTGATGGCCAGCGCTTCGTTGAAGTAGTAGTCGCGCTTGATGACCTGGTCCTTGTTGGCGGAGTCGTTGTCCTGCTCTTCGTCGAACACGTCGTCAGCGCTCTTCAAGGCTTCGCGCTCTTCCATGAAGGTCTTCTGGTTGAGCGAGACCTTCTTGCGGTTCTTCAATTCACGGTAGCGCTCGATCTGGGCGAGCACCTTCTTGAAGTCCTCGCTGCTGTTCACGCGCTCGGCCGAACGCTTGCGGAGCTGGTCGACCATCGCCGGCGAGACATAGTTCAGCCGCTGGAATTCCACGGCGGGCACGCGGTCGAACTTCAAGGCGTAGTCCAGGTCGGCCTCGCCGATGTCCATGTGCGTGGTGACGCTGGGCAGCTCAATATCGGCCAGCACGCCGCGCTCCTGGGTGCTATCGCCGCTGGGACGATAGAACTGCTGCATGGTCAGCTTCAGCGCGCCCAGCTTGGGAGCGTTGTCCAGTCGGAACAGTTGCCGGGCCAGGTCGAGCAGGCTCTGCACCGTGCCCTTGCCGTGCGTGGTCTTGTCACCGACCACCAGGCCACGCTGGTAGTCCTGGATGGCGCCGGCGAAGATCTCGCTGGCACTGGCCGACAGCTTGCTGGTGAGGACCACCAGCGGACCGTCCCAGGCAGTGCCGCGTTCCATGTCGTCGTAGTGCTGGACGTAACCGTCGGCGTCCTTCACCTGGACGACCGGGCCGTGGTCGATGAACAACCCGGTGAGGTTGATCGCCTCGGTGAGCGAACCACCACCGTTGCGGCGGAGGTCGATCATCACCGCGTCGACGCCCTGCTGCTTGAAGTCCTCGAGCAGCTTGCGCACGTCGCGGGTGGTGCTCTTGAAGTTGGGCTGGTTATTGCGGGCGCCGGCCATGTCCATGTAGAAGCTGGGCAGGTCGATCACACCGATCTTGTACGGCTTGCCGTTGGGGGCTTGGCCGGCCTCGATCACTTCGCCGCGGGCTTCGCTGTCCTTCAGCTCGATGCGGTCGCGGACGATGGTGTAGATCTTGGGCTGAGTTTCGCCCTCGGAGATCACCTTCAGTCGCACGACGGTGCCCCGCTTGCCGCGGATCAGTTGCACCACGTCGTTGAGTTTCATGGCCTGGGTGTCGACGATCTCGCCGTCCTCGCCCTGGCCCACGCCGATCACCTGATCCTTGGGCTTGAGCTTGCCGTGCTTGTCGGCAGCGCCGCCGGGAATGATCTTGGTGATGGTGGTCTGGCCGTCGACCGATTGCAGCGCCGCACCGATACCATCGAGCTCCAGCCGCATGCCGATCTCGAAGTTCTCGAGCGTGGTCGGCGACATGTAGGTGGTGTGCGGATCGAAGGCGGTGGTCAGCGCCGTCAGGTACATCTCGAGCAGCTCGTCGGAGTCCGTCTGGTGCATCCGCCGGGCGAAGCTTTCATAACGCCGACGCACGGTGTCCTTGGCATCCTTGAGCGACTTGCCCTCGGCGATCTGGGTGAGCAGGTCGTACTTCACCCGCTTGCGCCAGCGATCCAGCGCCTCGGCGTTGTTCTTGGGGTACTCCAGCGCGTCGCGATCGGTGATGAACTCCTCGTCGACCGTGAAGTCCGGATCGGTCTGGAGCAACTGGTTGACCATCGCCACCCGCTCATCCACGCGCTTGAGGAAGCGCTTGAAGATGTCGTAGGCAAGGGTGATGTCGCCCTTGCGCGTGGCATCGTCGATCGCGGTGCGGTGCGCGGCGAACTCATCGACGTCCGACTGGAGCAGGTAGCTCTTCATCGGGTCGAGCGTCTTCAGGTAGGTGTCGAACGCCCGGGCGGAAATCGTGTCGTCCAGCGGCTGCTTGGACAGGTGCTGGTTCCGCAACAGGAACGTGACCGCCTGGGCGATGTAACGGTCGTTCTGACTCGGACCTTCCAGTTCGGCGCGGGCGGTCCCGGCCAGCAGGCCGACAACGACGGAAAACAGGACCGCGGGGCACAGCATCCGCCTGCGCCGCAGAACTTGGGACTGACCGGTCATAAGAAACCTCGAGTGCTACAGATTCGAGACGGTAATAGTTTGACCAGACACGCCGCTGGCAGGGACCAGCATGAAAGCAACCGGCACAAGCCGGGCCGGCGTGGCCGACACGGCCAGATGGCTATGGTTTATGCGCCCGCCGGCAACCGTAAAGCCGCTTGCCGGGCCAGGCGGCAGCCAAGGGGATTTGTCGAGCCGGCCAGGGCCACGTTCCAGACTGGGTTGCCGGGAGCTGCAAAGTGCCCAGGCAATCCGCACGTGCCCCGTCGGACCTCGCCGCTGCCCCGTGGACGTGGTTCCTCCATGTAGGCGTTATTGTCGTCCGAGACAAACTCCAGCGGCCGCTCAAAACGCTACAGTTTCCCCACCAAGGCCGTAAAGGCATGTGGAGTGGGGGAGATGCGCCAAGTGGCCCAAATCATCTAACTTTGTCAATGCTATCGACTGCGGCAGGGTGAGGCAAGCTCAGCTCACCTCCACCTGGGGTGGGGATTCCCCCGGTCCGCGCCCGCGCAGCTTTAGCATTAAACGGACATGGCGCAACGATTTAGCGCCAGGCGAAAGGAGCCGCCAGAGCCTTGCCGACCTCGACGGCGTGTCGTCACCCAATCTTTACGCAGCGGCCGGCGGGAGCGTTCCCGGCTTTTTCGGCCAAAAAATGCCAGGACCGGTTGGCCAAATTGCCCGAGACAGCTAGTAGCACGTCGCGGCGTGGCTGCCCTTGGCCTGGGGCGGCGCAGTGCGTATTTTCTCCCGCCGCTGGCCAGGGGCGCGACGGAGAGGACTGCTGGCGCTGGAGCCCATTTCCCAGGGAGGGGAAGATGTTCAAGTTGCTACGCACCGCCGTGGTGCTGATGGGGCTGGGAAGCACTTCCTGGCTCGTCATGCAGATGCTGGGCATCGACAGCCTGGAGGAATTGAAGTCGCGGCTAGTCACCACTTCGGGGGCCGTTACGCCGGTTCAGGCTCCCGTGGCCGCCGCCCAGCGTGACGTGATCCGCATCGCCACGTTCAACATCCAGGTCTTCGGCCAGGAGAAGATGCGCAAGCCCCACGTGATGGCGGCGATCGCCAACATCTGCGCGCGGTTCGACCTGGTGGCGATCCAGGAGATCCGCTCCCAGGCTCAGGACGTACTTCCCGCCCTGGTGCAACAGATCAACTCGCTGGGCCATCAGTACGACTACGTAATCGGCCCCAGGCAGGGACGCACCGCCAGCAAGGAGCAGTACGGCTACGTGTTCAACACGGCTACGATCGAGGTCGACCGCCGCACGGTGGCCCCGGTCGTCGATCCGCACGACTTGTTGCACCGGCCGCCGCTGGTGGCGGCATTCCGGGCACGCGGCGCCCCGCCGGAAGAAGCGTTCACGTTCACGCTCGTGAACGTCCACACCGATCCGGATGAGGCGATCGAAGAGATCAACGTACTGGACGATGTGTACTATGCCGTCCGATACGACGGCCGCGGCGAGGACGACATCATCCTGCTGGGCGACTTCAACGCCGGCCCGCGGCAGTTCACGGCCTTTGCCGGCGTGCCGTATCTGGCCTGGGTGATCGAGAACGAGCCGACCAACACCCGCCGCACGCACCTGCTCGACAACATCATCTACCACCGCCAGGCAACCACCGAGTTCACCGGGGCAGGCGGCGTCTTCGACATGATGCAGGAACTGGGCCTCACCGAACAGCAGGCCCTGGAGATCTCCGACCATCTGCCGGTCTGGGCGGAGTTCAGCGTGTACGAAGGCGGCACGGCTGCCCAACTGGCCCGTATGCAAGCCGGTCAGCGCGGTACCTAAACGCAAAACGCGTGGCGGCTGCTTGTCCGCCACGCGCTGCGTTGGTTGGGCCAATGGCTGGTCGCGTTATTCCTTGTTCTCAATTGCCCACAGGTTCTCGTAGGTGCGGAAGTAGATCCGTCCGTTGGAGACGACCGGGCTGCTGGAGATGCTTTCGTCGTTGAGGTTATTGGTGGCCAGCAGTTTGAACTCCTTGCCGGTGGCCACCACGCTGACAGTGCCGTCGCGGGCGGTGAGATAGATCTTGCCGTCGGCATACAGCGGGCTGGCCCGGTGCCGATGCACGTGCGTCCGCGTGTTGTAGTATTCCTCGCCGGTCTTGGCGTCCATGCAGATCAGGTTGCCGTTCTCGCGGCACAGGTAGACCAGGTCATCGACGACCAGCGGGCTGGGCACGTCGGGCGTGTCGCGATCGCGGACCCAGGCGCGGAAGCTCTCCGACTCGGTGATGTCGCCTTCTCCACCGGGCTTCAGGCCCAGCACGGGTCCGCTCTTGGCCGAGGGCACCACGATCAGGCCGTCGGCCACGGTCGGCGAGGCCACGAACCGCAGCGTGGGGTTGTAGCGGCCGGGCCGGTTCAAGCCGCCACTGCGCCACAGCTCACGGCCGGTATCCAGATCGTGGGCCACCACGTAGTCGGCACCGTGCGTCAGCAGGTAGGCGTACTTGCCGTCGCGGTAGATGGTGGGCGAAGCATATGAGTGCTCGCACTCCTTGATGGCGTCGCTGGGACGATCCGCCCGCCAGATCTCCTTGCCGGTGTTCTTGTCCAGGCAGGCCACCACGGCTTCGCGCGTTTCCGGGTTACCTTCGCCGTGGATCAGTTGCAGGTAGAGCCGGTCGCCATCGAGCACCGGCGTGGCCGTCATGCCAAAGGCGATGTTGAACTTGCCGTAACGATCCTGGAGGTCGACCCGCCAGATCTCGTTGCCCTGGAAGTCGTAGCACACCAGGTTGCCGTCGGCGAACATGGCCCAGACGTACTTGCCGTCGGTGCAGGGCGAGGGCGAAGCCGAGTTGCCTTCGTCGCCGCGCACGTCGCGGTTGCCCTGGGCGATGGTGCGGCGCCAACGCTCCTTGCCGTCGGTGCCGATGCACATCAGCAGCAGCTCGCCGGCATCGTTCACCGAGGTGAGGAAAATGTTGTCCTCCCAGACCACGGGCGTGGAGCCGGCGGGGCCGGGCAGCGGCACCTTCCAGGCCACGTTCTTATCGGGGCCGAACTCGGCCGGCAGATTCTTCTCGATGCTGGTGCTGTTGTGGCGGGGACCACGCCATTGCGGCCAATTCTCCGCCTGGGCCGTGGCGGCCAGCAGCGCGCAAGAAACGGTGGCAGGAATCAGCATCGCCCAACGAACCGGTCGCCGTGTGCTCATGCGGTCGCTTCTCAATGCAGAGGGTGCCAGGTGGGAAGTCCGCCGCCTCTCAAGGGGAGAGGCAAGCGGTGGGGAATCGTTACGCGGGACGAGGTGCGGCAGGTTGGCGCCGCGCCCTTAGTGCATACTGTCCCCCGCCGGAAGGCGAACGTCAAGAAAATGCCGGCCCAACCACCGCGCATGCGCTACCAGGCGGCGCATGCCGGTGGGGGGAAGCTGACCGCCACAGGGGACGAGGACGGCTTAGCCTTCGTCCGACGCCCGCAGCCACGGCGTAATCGTCAGGTCCGAGGCGCAGATTTCCTCGGGCTTGAAATACAGGTCGATTTCGCGCTTAGCGGCTTCGGGGCCGTCCGAAGCGTGCACCAGGTTCATCTGCCGGCTGGAGCTGAAGTCGCCGCGGATGGTGCCGGGGGCGGCTTCCAGACCGTTGGTCTTGCCGAGCATCTCGCGGACCACGCGGATGGCGTCGAGCCCTTCGACCACGGCGGCGATGATCGGCGAGGCCGTGATGAACGCCTCGAGGTTCGGATAGAACGGCTTGTTCACGTGCTCGGCGTAGTGCTGCTTGGACAGCTCCGGCGTCACCTTGAGCATCTTGAGGGCCACAAAGTTCAGGCCCTTGTCCTCAAAACGGGACATGATCCGGCCCACCAGCCGACGCTGCACGCAGTCGGGCTTGAACAACACCAGGGTTCGTTCGATCGACGCCATCGTTAACCTTTCCATGGAAGGGAGAATGTTCGGTTCACACGCAAGCTGCGCCGGCCAGGGTGCCGGGGACTTGCGCCACCAGGGCGGGCCCGCCCGGCGGGTAGACCTGCGATTATGCGAGTAAGGGGCCATTTGACAAGGGACTGGCCGGGCCGCGGAGGCAGCTGCCGAACGCAGAATTCGCGGAGTATGTTGCCTGACCCTGTCGCATGCCCCATCGCACGCCCCCTGCCGCTGGCGTTGCGTGACGGCAGGCAATACATTGCTCGGCATGGCACGCTACCAAGTCCTGCTCACCGACTACGCCTGGCCCGATCTTGAGGTCGAACGCGCCATCCTCGCCGAAGCCGGGGCCGAGCTGATCGTGGCCCCTTCGGGCGATGAAGCCACGCTGGCCTCGCTGGCAGCGTCGTGTCAGGGCATCCTCACCTGCTGGGCCCGCGTCAGCCGCGCGGTGATCGAAGCCGCGCCGCAGTGCCGGATCATCGCCCGGCTGGGCATCGGCCTGGATAACATCGACCTGGAGGCGGCGGCCGAGCGCGGCATGTACGTCACCAACGTGCCGGACTACTGCCAGGACGAAGTGGCCGAACATACCCTGGCCCTGTTGTTGGCGCTTGCCCGCAACGTGGGCTGGTTCCACCACCAGACCAAGTCTGGCCAGTACGACCTGGCCGGTGCGCCGACCATGTACCGCGTGGCCGGCAAAACGCTAGGGCTGGTTGGCCTGGGCAGTATCGGCCGGGCGGTGGCACGCCGAGCCGTAGCATTGGGGTTGAAGGTGTTGGCCACGCGGCAACGGATGGTGGGCGAGCCGCCCGAGGGCGTGACCTACCGTTCGCTCGATGGCCTGTTGGCGCAGAGCGACTTTGTATCGCTACACGTGCCGCTGACCGATACCACGCGGCACATCATCGGCCGCCGCGAATTCTCGTTGATGCGGTCCACGGCCTACCTGATTAACACCGCCCGGGGTGGGCTGGTCGACCATGCGGCGCTGGCCGAAGCATTGCAGGAAGGTCGCCTGGCCGGGGCGGCGCTCGACGTGCAAGATCCTGAGCCGCCCGATTTGAGCCAACCGCCATACAACGATCCGCGCGTGATCGTTACGCCACATGCGGCGTTTACGTCGGTCGAGTCGCTGCAAACGCTCCGCAGCCGGGCAGCCAGCGCAGTGGCCGCGGTCTTGACCGGCCGCGAACCGCAGAACATCGTCGTGCGGCCGAAGGGGTAGCGGTCAGAAGTGCCTTGGTCGCGCGGTTGTGTGCGGATGCGTTTGATCGTTCCTCGAAAGTTGCCGCATAAGGGTGCGCCTTATTGACGCTCTGCCCCCAATTCGCAAAGCAGCTCCCTGATTTGCTCGGCGTAGGGGCCTTGAAGGTTGATCGCATCGACGCTGCCCGGTGAAAGCCTGATAAGGATCTCGCCACCCAGGGGCTGGGCGCCGTTCGTCTTGGAACTGAATCGCGTGAGCGGCAGCACTTCCTCCACACAACGGTAGAAAGCTTCCCACTGCTCTAGCTGTCGGTACGCTTTAGCCTGGCCGATCAGCCCTTCGATGAGTTGCCGCCGGGCGGATTCTATTCCCTGGGCGTAGGCTTTCACGGCTGCTGCGGGATCATCTTCCACATTGTCGAGGTATTGACCCAGTTCGATCGCGGTTGCAGGCGAATGTTCATCCGAGGGCCATGGCAAGGTGTAATGCTTCCTTCACCTCGTCCAGGCTGTGCTTGGGCTCTTCCTGAAGCTGGATGAGGCTCGCCCACAGCACATGGAGCCGCGCGTTGCCGGGCCACGTGGCGAGCATGGCTTCGACCTTAGCCAAGGCGGCGTCGTAGTCGCCATCCTCCCAGTGGCGGAAGACAGCCGACAGGCCCCGCTTGAAGTTACCGGGCTTGTTCATGGCCGTCGCCTTTTGGCTTTTTCGCGTAGCCGTGCCGCCCGCGTGGGTGCTGCCCTCGACGTGCCTTCCCCCTAATCTGGCTGGTCGCCATTGTAACGGCACGGCATCGATGCCGAGGCCGATTTCCGCTGATCGACCGGCAGATCTGGAAGATGGTGTAAGTCCGCCTTACTTGCCGTGCGGGCCGGCGAACATGAGTTTGGGAGCCGAGCCCATCGCCGCATGCGAGAACGCGTATTGCGGCCCCATGGGGCAGGTCGGTAGGCGGCCCAGCGAGCGGGAAAGATGAATGCAGCAGGCGCGGAAAGCTAGCGCAAGTCGCTGGCCAAGAAGCTTAGACGGTGCCCCAGACGCCGATATCCAGGCAAAGCACGCCGCGGCCGGCGTTGCCCCTAGTACGTCCCCTGGTGCGGGAACAGAAGGCGGCGCCCCCGGGCTGGACGGTACCGCCGCGGGGGGCCGTGTGGCTGGTTCACCCCTTAGACGCGCTCCAGGTCCTTCATCAGCGGCTGGAGATATTCCACCGTGCTGTTCATGGTGGCCAGGTTGGGGTAATCGTCCTCGGGGATCTGCACCCGATACCGCTTGCGGAGGCTCATCACGATATCGAGGAAGTCCATGCTGTCCAGCTCAAGCTGTTCGCGAAAGCTCACGTCGTCCTTCAAATCGTCGAGGTTTTCATCGGGGGCAATCTCTTGCAGGATCTCGAGGACGACTTCTCGAATTTCAGCTTTCGTCATTCTGCGTCACTCCTCCGTGGGAAATGCGGCTGCGTCCCGCTGGATCGTCGGGTAGGTTCGGTTGGCGAGGGCGAACTCCGCCGAGGCGGCTGCTCGCCGGCGGCCCCACCGCGCGCATCACGCACGCACGCGGTGAACGTGGATTGGGGGTCAGAGCCTTTTCACGATCAGCGCCGAGTTGATGCCCAACATGCCGAACGAATTGTTCAGAATGTAGTTCACCCGCCCCACCTCCTGCGGCTCGTTGAGCACCAGGCCCGGCATGGCGCAGTCGGGGTCGAGGTTGTCGACGTTGATCGTGGCGTGGACGATGCCGTCCTGGAAGGCGGGCAAGTTGCCGCTGAGCTCCAGAACGCCGGCAGCCCCCATCGCGTGGCCGATAAAACTCTTGGTGTTGTTGATGCGCGTGCGTCTCGACTCACCAAACACCGCCCGAATGGCCACGGCTTCTTGGTGGTCGCCGGTCGTGGTACCGGTGGCGTGCGTGCTGACGATATCGATGTCTTCGGGATTCAGCTTCGCCTGGCGGAGCGCCATCTGCATGCACTCGACCTGCCGCTGCGGGTTGGGCAGCACAAAGTCGGTGGCATCGCTGTTGACGCCATAGCCGACAACCTCGCCGTAAATCTTCGCGCGGCGGGCCTTGGCGTCGCTGAATCGCTCCAGCACGTAGATGCAGCCGCCCTCGGCGACCACGATCCCGTTGCGGTCGCGGTCAAAGGGCCGCGATGCCTTGTGCGGATCTTCGTGATGGGCCAGGGCCCCCTGGCTCTTGAAGCTGGCAAAGATCCCGAAGGTGTGAATGCTCTCGGAAACGCCGCCGGCCAGGGCCAGATCGCACTCGCCCAGCCGCAGCATCTGCACGCCCTGAATGACGCCCAGGTTGCCCGCGGCGCAGGCCGCGCCGATCGTGTAATGCGGCCCGGTGATCCCCAGGTTAAGCGAGATTTCGCCGGCCGGGTTATTGGCGACGGTGCGCGGGTTATGGTGGTGCGACCAGAACTGCGTGTCGTAGTTGTAGCCTTGCAGTTCGTAGATTTCGTTCTCGGTTTCGACGTTGCCGTGCTCGGTCACGCCGACGTAGATGCCTACCCGCGAGCGGTCGACGTTCTCCCAGTCGATGCCCGAGTCGCGGATGGCTTCGTGGGCGCAGTAGATGCCGATGGCGCCGGCCCGGGTACCGCGGCGACGGTCTTTGCGCGACTGGTAGCGGTACTCGTCGTGGTTGCAGATGCCGGCGAGCGTCTGGCCGACGTAGCGGATTTCGTACTTCTGCACCCCGCTGCGGCCGGCCAGCAGGTTCTCGCGAAACGTGCGCAGATCGCCCGCGCCGGGAGCCGTCAAGCCGACTCCCGTGATGACGATCCGTTGCTGATCGGGATGGCCGGCAATCATGAGGAGCCCGACACAGACCAATCCAGGGCGAAGTTGCTCAAGCTGTTGAAAGTACCGCTTTTCGGCAGCCTTGACAAGCGGCGGGCTATGTCCGAACGCGGTCTGCCCGGGGGGCCTGGATCGCAGCCCTGCCGCGAGTTTGGCAGCTATTTAAGCCACTACGGTTTAAGAGGATAAAGACGCCGCGCACGTGGTCTCAGCCACGCCGGACACCTGGCCGCAAGCAGCCGATTTGTTTGGTTCTGGCCTGGGCGGCACACTATACTGGTTCATATCGGAAACCGTGTTGCGCGGGGGGCCGCAAGATCCTCCCACGCGGCTTGGCCTGTCATTCGGTCCGTCTGGTGGCCCCTGCGTCCGAGGGGGGGCGGTGCCGGTCATACCCTTCGTTCCTTCGCGGCTGGTCCAACTCGCACAATCAAGGTTGCCTGCCATGCGCGTTGCCCTAACCGCCGTCGCTGTGTTCGCCGGTTGCCTGGCGGCTTGGTCTGCGCCCGCTGCCGCCGAAGAAACGGTGCTGGTGCTGGCCTCGGGCGGGAAGGTGCGCGGCACGCTATTGAACCCCGGCGAGTATCCGCGGCAGACCTACCAGATCGAAACCGCCTACGGCGTGAGACTGACGTTCCCGCGTGAAGTGGTGCACCAGACCGGCACCATCACCGACAAGCAGTTGGAATACGAGAAGGTCGCTCCCACCTATCCCGATACGCTCGAAGGCCAGTGGGCCCTGGCCGAGTGGTGCCGCGAAAAGAACATGCGCACCGAGCGTGAAAAGCATCTGGCCCGGGTGTTGGACTTCGATCCCGATCACGAGCAGGCCCGGCGGGCGCTGGGGTACTTCCTCCACGGGAAACGCTGGGTCACCCAAGAAGAAATGATGACGTCCCGCGGCTTCGTCAAATACAAGGGCGAATGGATTCTGCCCGAGGAAGTGGAGCTGCGCGAACGCCGTCGCCAGGCCGAACTCCAGGAGAAAGCCTGGATGCGTCAGGCGTCTGAATGGAAGCGGAACATCGCCAGCCGGCCGCAGGAAGTCCTGGCTCAGATGCAGCAGGTTACCGATCCGCACGCCGTCGAGGCGATCCGGTATCACTTCACGCCCCAGCGGGAGCCGCGCGCGGCCGTGCGCCTGGCTTCGATCGACGCGCTGGTGAGCATCAACTCGCCTGCGGCCTGGATGCTGCTGGGTGAGATGTCGTTGAACGATCCCAACGAGGAAGTGCGGGTTACCGCTCGCGAAAAACTGCGCGGGAAGAAGCTGCCTACCCTGGTGCAGATGTTTGTGGCGCGGCTGAAAGACCCGGACAACCACATCGTGAACCGCGCCGCGCTGGGGTTGGGCATGCTGGGCGACGACTCGGCCATTGGACCGTTGATCGAAGCCTTGGTGACCACCCACCAGTTCCGCGTGGTGAAAGGCCAGCCCGGCACGACCACGACCTTCAGCTCCAACGGCAGCGGCGGTTTGTCGGTGGGCCAGCAGGCCGAGGTGTATCACAAGCAGTTCAACAACGAGCCGGTGCGCGACGTGTTGATCCATCTCACCAAGGTCAACTTCCAGTTCGACCAGGAAGCGTGGCGGGCATGGCACGCCAGCTACCTGCGGGCGCGGGCGGTTGACACGCGTCGCGACGACAACAACTGACCCCTTGCCCGGCTCGCAGCTCCCTCGTTCATCCTCATGGCCGCCGACGTTCCCCCACCGATCTATTCCGGCAATGTTCCGCGCAATGTGGGCGCTGGCTCACGGCCAGGTGAGCAGCCTCGCGGTAACGAGGCGTCATGGTGCCGGCCGGCGTGTCCCGTTTGCGGCGGACCGCTGCGGGAGATTCGTGCCAAGCTTCAGTGCGTGCGCTGCCACACCATTTGCGAAACGTGCTGCGAAGGCGGTCGGGGTTAGCGCGGCAGCCGCTTAGCCGTCGATCTGCACTTTGACCACCACCTTGCGCACGCGGCCGGTACCAGCCAGCGGCGCGTGAGCATCTTGCGGCAGGAAGATCGCGAAGTTGCCCTGCGGCAGAACGAGCCACGTTGCCGGGCGGTCGTAATAGAAGGCCACGTCACGCTGCGGATCGTACTCGGTCTGCACCCGCTCGCAGTCGGAGGTCGGCAGCCAGCCGATGTGGTCGGTGCCCGACACAATATACTGAATATCCAGATACCGCCGGTGGGCTTCCAACAGGCTCTGCTCGCGACCACGCCCTTCATCGTCGGAAACAATCGCAAACAACCGTTCGCCGTCGATCGTGACCTTGCCGGGCGGCAGTTGTTCCAGGTCGGGACGTTTGAGGAACGCAAAGCCAGCCGCCAGCAGCGGGTGAACAGCCTGATACAGGGCCGAGTGGTCGAAGCGGTCTACAATCACAACTAGGGTCTCCTGCCGAAGCAGTGTCGAAACGCGTGGAGGCTGCGGCCAAGCATAGCGGCTAGGCGACCCGTGCTGCGAGAGCAATGGTTTCAGCAGGCTGCTGGTGCCGGGGCGGGGCTCCCACCTTCGGGCTGCTCTAGGGCGATTGCGGCTTCGGCGGTAGGTTGATTGGCCCCCACCGCGGTGGTCTGGCCTGTTAGGATAGAGGGGCCGCCGGCCTGGCAGCCGCGGTGTCCGCCGGGGAGTTCGAAGGCGAGCTCCGGCGGGCAACGGTCGTGGATGGTGTTTCTTGTCCCCGCAATGATCCCGCCCCTGGCATGGTGCACTCCCCCGATTCTTCATCCGCCGCGCCGTCGAACGAAACGCCCCACGCGTGCCAGGGCCACGGCCATAGCCACGATCATGGGCACGCGCACGGGCCTGGCCACAGCCACCATCATTCGCTGCGTGGCCAGTCGGCCAGTTACAAACGCCGCCTGGCCATTACGCTGGTTCTGGCCGCCGCGTACATGGTGGCGGAGATCGTTGGCGGTTGGATCACCAACTCGCTGGCCTTGTTGGCCGACGCCGGCCATATGTTCTCCGACGTGGCTTCGCTGGCCCTGAGCTTCTTCGCCGTGTGGCTGGCCAGCCAGCCGTCGCCGCCGCACCGGACTTATGGCTACTATCGGGCTGAGATCCTGGCGGCCCTGGCCAACGGCGTGACGCTGGTGGCCGTTTCGATCTTCATCTGCGTGGAAGCCTACGAGCGGGTTTGGAGTCCGCCCGAGGTAGAAGGCGGCCTGATGATGGCGATCGCCGTAGGTGGCTTGATCATCAACCTGATCGGCTTGTGGATCTTGAATGCGGGCCGGGCCGAGAATCTGAATATCCGCGGGGCCTGGCTGCACGTGCTGACCGATGCGTTGGGCAGCATCGGGGCGATTGCCGCCGGTGTGCTGATCTGGGCGTTTGGTTGGGAATGGGCCGACCCGGTGGCCTCGGTGCTGATTGCCCTGCTGGTGCTGTATTCGGCGTGGAACCTCGTGAAGGAATCGGTGGGCGTGCTGATGGAAAGCGCCCCGGCCCGGATCGATGTCGACGAGGTGCGCACCAGCTTGATGCGGGTTCAGGGCGTGATCGACGTGCACGACCTGCACGTGTGGACGATCACCAGCGGCATGGATGCGATCTCGGCCCACGTGGTGACCGAGGAGGGACACGGCGACCCGCAGTTGCTCCGCCAGTTACAGAACGTGTTGGCGACCGACTTCCAACTGCTGCATGCCACGCTGCAGCTCGAACCGCCCGGGTTCCAGCAGGCATGCGATTTTCGCGGTGGCTGCCGTGCCGGGGCCGATCGCAGTTGATGTCGCACGCGGCTGCGTGCCAGCCATTGCCACTGTGCGGCAGTTTCCACGCCCGTTTTCGCCTGGTCGCCAGGCTTTGCTTCATCGAGACATGAATCGCACCGCCGTTGGAATTATCGCGCTTGTGCTGCTGCTTACGTCGCTGGGGCTGTTCATCTTCCCCGTGGGCGACCAGGCCAGCGTGTGGATGTCGGCCTGCCTGCGCGTGGGTGGGCTGATGGCCGTGGTCTGGCTGGCACATCCGCAGTTATCGTACGCGCCCCGGTGGCTGCTGTTTCTCGTGGTGCTGGGGGTGTCGGTGCTGATGGTGATCAAGCAGCCCAGGGCACTGATCTTTCTGACGGTGATCTTTCTCGTGCTGGCTCGATTGCGGCCCACGCCGCCGGCTCCGGCCAAACGCGGGGCGAGTGCTCCGGCGCGGCCGGTTAAATCCTAGCGCGGGCGCTATCCGAACACGCCTGGACCGCGGCCAGCGGGATTACTTCCCGGTGCGTTCGATCGCCTTGATCGTGTACCGCGGGGCGAAGTTGCCGGGCGATTCTTCGACCTCGGCCAAGGTACCTTCGACGGTGACGTAATCGCCGGGCCGGAAGGTATCGCCCAAGGCGTCGATGTCTTCGAGCACGACGCTGCCGCCGAACTCATCCATCGGCTCGCTGATCGGGATGTAACGGAGCTTCCACTGCTTCTGGGCGAGCGAGTATTCCAGCTTGCCTTTCAGCCAAGTGTAGTTTTCTTCGTCGTAGCCATAAGGGCCCGACGCCAGGCGGCGGGGCACAATCTTGCTGCTGCCCGGCACAAACTCCGGCTGTGCGGCGGCCGTGCGGGCTTCGGTGCCCGGCTCGCCTTCCCAGCGCTGGTAGCTGGCCGTACGCAAGGTACCGGTCGAGCCGCTGGGGTCGTACTCGTCGTCGCGGTAGGTGCGGGCGTCGGCCACTTCACCAATTGCCCTGGCGTTGTCGTCCGGGGTCAGCCGGCGCGGCTCACGGAACGCCACCGGTTCCACATCGCTGCTGGTGAGCGAGGCCGAACGCGGCGGCAGGCTGCCCGTGGTCGGATACGGGGCCGGCTGCGACGACGAACCGCTGTTGGTCGCCGGCGCGGTCGAGGGAGCCGACTGCGGGGGGATGTGGTTATTGGTGGTCGGCGGCGGGGTCGGCAGCCGCGTGGAGCTGGAGGCCGGAGCGCTGCCGGTCACGCTGGTGTTCGTATTGGGCGCAAAGCCGGCAGAAGAATCGGTGCTTTCGTAACGCCGCGAAGCGTCATCCGGGCCGGTGGCCTTCAGCGGGACGCCCGCCGCGCGCGTGGTGCTGGTGGTGGTTGCCGTGGCTGTCGTGCCGCCGACATTGGGCGGACGGAATCCCTGGTCGTTGGTAGGCGTGCCGGTGCTGCTGCTTTGGGCGGTGGAGTTGCCGCCGTACTGGTAGCTACCGCCGGGCGGGCTGTAGGGATCTACCGTCGGCGAACCAGTCGACGAGGTGCGCGGCAATTGCGAGCCGCCTTCGTAGTACGAAGCCGGGGGCGGTTCGTTGCTGGGCAACACGGCGGTGCCGGCGGTCCCGGTGCCCGGCGGTGGAATCACCTGCCGGCCAAAGACCGGGTCGATCCGGTTATGGGAATGGTGGCATCCCAGGATGCCCGCCAGCAGGCCCAGTAAAGCCAGTCGCCAACACATCTCGAAAGCTCCTTACGGAGACGGCAGCCGGGGATCGATCGGCCCGACTCGACAAGCGGTGCCGCTCGCACGCAAACCGCGAGCAACCGTGCTGCCCGTGCCAGAACGAACGCGAAAGCGCATGGGCAGCGGTGAAACACCGGCAAGGGGGGCGTACCTTAGCGCGGTGTGCCGGTGCTGTCCAGATCAGTTTGGCCCTGCCCCGGCGACGGGCCTGGCTGCGGAGCCGGATGCCTCTTCGCACGATATATATACGGAGCCCTGCGAGGCGGGCCGCTGGCGTGGTTGGCTGGTGACAGCTACGATGCGACAGCATGCGGACCTTGAAGCTGATCGTAGCCTACGACGGAACCGACTTTGCCGGCTGGCAATCGCAGCCGGCCGGCCGCACCGTGCAATACGTGCTGGAGGAAGCCCTGCGGCCGCTGGGCATTTGCGGCCGTACACTAGCGGCGGGCCGCACCGATGCTGGCGTGCATGCACTGGGGCAGGTGGTTCGCGTCCGCACCGAGGCCAGCTACCCACCGGAGGTGTTCAGCAAAGCCCTCAACGCGCGGTTGCCCGATGACGTGGCGGTGCTGGCATGCAGCGAGGCCGACGAGAATTTTCACCCCATCGCCGACGCCACCGGCAAGATCTACAGGTACCTGTTGCACGATGGCCCCACGCGCGACGTTTTTCATCGCCGCACCAGTTGGAAGCTGTGGCAACCGGTAGACGAGGCGGCCATGGCCGCGGCTGCCCAGGTGCTGTGCGGCCGGCACGACTTCCGTAGCTTTCAAACCGCCGGCTCCGAACGCAAAACCACCGTCCGGCACGTGCGGCGGATCGACGTAGTCCGCGGCTTCCAAGGTCATCGCGACCTGGTAGCCATCGAGATCGAAGCCGACGGCTTCCTCTACAACATGGCCCGGGCTATTGTCGGTGCCCTGGTCGAAGTGGGGCTCGGCAACCGCGATGCCGTCTGGCTGCAGGGCGTGCTGGCCGCCTGCGATCGCCGCGCGGCCGCGCGCACGGCGCCGCCGCAAGGGCTGTTTCTGGTCGAGGTGCAGTACGACGGCGCCGCTTGAAAGGTAAGACGCCTTGCGGCGGAGGACGCTTTACTGCCCTGCCCCGGCTTTGGCGGCGCGCGAAGCGATCAGTCCGGCCACATAACCGCCTTTGAAACCGGCATCGATGTTCACCACCGTCACGTTCGCTGCGCAACTGTTCAGCATGCTCAGCAGCGCGGCGATTCCGCCCAGGCTGGCCCCGTAGCCAACGCTGGTAGGCACGGCGATGACCGGGCAGGCGACATGCCCTGCCACGACGCTGGGTAATGCTCCTTCCATGCCGGCCACCACTACGATGGCGTCGGCCGTGATCAGGCGATGCACGTTCTCCAGCAACCGCTGGGGACCGGCCACGCCGATGTCCTGGAGCAGTTCGGCTTCAACGCCCATCCAGTCGAGTGTTTCCAGCGCTTCCTCGGCGATGGGGCGGTCGCTCGTCCCGGCGCTGACTACCACCACGCGGCCGGCCTTGGTGGAAGGGGCTTCCGCACCGCCAGATACATCGACACGGAAGATGCGCGCCACCGCGTTGTACCGGCCTTGGGGGAAGAGCGTCAGCAGCCGCTGGGCCTGCTGGGCCGAAGTACGCGTCGCCAGGACATTCACGCCCGCCTCAAGCAGCCGCCGGCAGATACGTTCCAAGGCTTCGTCCGACTTGCCTTCGGCGTAGACCACCTCCGGGTAGCCGCAGCGGCGGCAGCGATCGAGGTCCAACTGCGCATCGCCCAGGTCCACGGTGCGCACGGTGGCTGCTTGGGCCGTGGGCAAGGCGGCCAGGAAGGCTTCGACCGTTAACTCGCCGGCCGCCAATCGCTGGGCCAGGTCGCGTGTTTGGTCGTTTGCGTCGGGCACGTTCAAGGTGGGGCACTCCGCAGGGCAGGCTTTGAGGGGCGGCAAACGCGGCGCAGGGTGTCATGCCGGCAGAAACCAGGGGGGACCGCAGCCGGTTTCAGGCTGGGAAAGCGCGCCGCCACACCCCAATCGTATCAGAAGGCCAGAGGGCCGGTTAAGGAGGGCAAGCCGCGAAGCTGGGAAGTGTGGCGCAGGCGGCCAAGCGAAGTGACCAGACAAATAGAGCCGCCCCGATAAGCGAGGGCGGCTCTTTCTCGTTACGTCATTGGGTGCCGGATTCATTTCCGGCGGGTCGGCGGTTAGCCGGCGGCCTTCTTGGTCGCCTTCTTCGCGACCTTCTTGGCGGCCTTCTTCTTGGTCGCCTTCTTTGCGACCTTCTTAGCGGCCTTCTTTGCGGCCTTCTTCTTAGTCGCCTTCTTTGCGACCTTCTTTGCGGCTTTCTTAACCGCCTTCTTCTTGGCCACGATCCGTCCTCCTAGAAAAGTTCGCGGCAGCAGGACGCCTGGCTTGTTTCGGGTTGGCCTAGGCTCATCCGGTCTGCCAGAAACAACACCGACTTCCTTTGCCAAGAAGTATCACGCGCTTCCTTCACGAGAGGTGCACGGTTACTTCTTGTGAGTCGTGCTAGCCACGCTGTAGTTGTACGCGATCATGAAAATTTCGCAACACGATTTGGGGGGCTTTCAGCGCGTTTTGTGTCCACTTCCTTCCCCTTGGTCGCCTGTTGAACGCGTTGGTGGTTCATCGACCAATGGCCAGCGCGCCGTTTAGCGGTTTATCAGCGCGCCGCTTGTTGGCTGCTGACCGTATCGCGCTGGTGCTTCAGCGCTTGCCAGGCGTTGCCAAGCCGCATGCCGAAGGCGTTACGGTAATCCGGCAGCCTTAGTCTTGGCTCTTACGTGGACGTTGACCGGCGAACGTTGTCGCGGCAGTGATTGTGAACCGTCGGGCAGAGGGTTGGAACCATCGCGCGGTGGTTCGCCGAAGGCTGTTGCCAAATGGCAACACATGGGCGTCGTGGCCAGCCGGCAATGCACCGGCACGCCGCGCACGGCGAGTGTTCCGCCGGATCTTTTCGTCTTGGGGAATCATCGTCTCCACGCTCTTGGCTTGAGGTGCCGCGCGGCGGCTCCTCGTCATGGGTGGTTGGCATGACAAGGGCCGTGGGGGGCGGGAAATACCGGCAAATTCCGAAATTTCTTCAAGCCTCGCGTTTGACACCTTGCGCACGTGACCTAGGTTTCCTGTGTGAGGGATGAAAGGCACAGCAGGATGCCATGCGCCTCAGGGAAAGCGAGCCCACCAATCACGTCTGCTCGCTGCAAGCGCTCTCATCGCTGGTCGGCCAATCAGGCTGGCCTCTCAGTCTGCGGTAAGGGTCCGCTCGGACCATAACGACCGGCCGTTTGCCGGAGCTATACGTTGTTTTGGAGGGGTGCTGTGAAGACCTTCGTTCATCGCATTCAACGGTTCCTGGTTTCTGAAGACGGTCCCACGGCGGTCGAGTACGCCGTGATGTTGGCCCTGATCGTGGTGGTGTGCCTCACTGCCATCAGCACGATCGGTACCAACGCCAGCACCACCTTCAACAACGTCTCACAATCGTTGAGCAACTAGGTCGCTGGTTCGCAAAGAGCGCTGCAAGTTTGGTGTAGTGTCCCAGTCGCGCCGCAGGAGGCGGCCGAGTTTGTGGTTTTTGTGCAAGCGCCTGCCGAACCCGAGGTAAAAGGTTGCGAGGCGCGCCTTAGCTCTGTGGAGAGAATCTCGTGAAGACCTTCGCTGCTCAGATCAAACGGTTCCTGGTCTCGGAAGACGGCCCCACCGCGGTTGAATACGCCGTGATGCTGGCCCTGATCGTGGTCGTGTGTCTGACGGCCATCAGCACCATCGGTACCAACGCCAGCACCACGTTCAACAACGTGTCGCAGTCGCTCTCCAACTAAGCCCGCGAGCGATTGCCACCTGGCAAGCGCATGCTGCCCGCGCCCCCGGAACGACCGAGGTTGTTCCGGGGGGCGGGCTCCGCGCTGCCGGTGGCTGCGTCACTGGTCAACGTTCCGGCCGGCGGCTGTGAGCAGGCCGCGGCCGTTGGAACTGTCTGGTTTCCCCGTGGGAGCGCAACCGTGTATCCCGCCATCCCCGATGAACTGATCTATCAGACCGCCGAATACCTGATGGCGGCCCTCGGGGCAATCGCCGCCTTTGTCAGCATGTGGTTTGGTGCCCGGGTGCCCTAGTTGCGGCACCTGCCTGCGATTTGGCGCGCCCGTGCCGCGAGGGGAAATGAGCGATTGCCCTCGGCCGGTTAGCCAGGCGTGCCGCGCGCGGCCCCGGCCACGCACTCACGAATCCACCAAGCAGAAACAAGACACGAAAGAAGACCACCATGGGCGAAGCAACGAGCATTTGGGCACACCTGGCCGAAACCTGGCCCGTCTGGCTGGTCACGGCCGTGCTGGTCGTGGCCGCGGTGATCGACGGCATCAAGCTGAAGGTGCCCAACTGGGTGACCTTCCCGCTGATTATGGGCGGCTGGCTGTACAGCGGCCTGACGCTGGGTTGGGAGGGCGTGGGCTATAGCCTGCTGGGCACCGCCGTGGGGCTGGGCCTGCTGCTGCCGCTATATGCCATCGGCGGCATGGGAGCCGGCGACGTGAAGCTGTTGGCCGGCGTTGGCGCCTGGGTGGGCGCGAGCATCACGTTCTACGCCTTCTGCGTTTCGACCGTGGTGGGCGGCGTGATCGCGCTGGGCATGGTGCTCTATCGCCGCAGTTGGCGGAAGCACCGCGACAATTTCATGATGATCGTCCAAGAGGTCGTTACGGTTCGCAACCCCGTCGAGCTCTCGGCCATCGCCGCCGAGCGCAAGAGCTCGATGCTGTTGTTGCCTTACGGGATTCCGATTGCCATCGGCACGATTGCCTACTTTGCCTGGACTGGAATGCTGTAATGAGAACCCCATTTCCCGGCCGCCGGGCCCTGCCCGTCCTGCCCGGTCGCGTACCCTCCGCTCAACGTCGGCGTCGTGGTGCCGCGGTGGTCGAGTTCGCCGCCGTGGCGCCGGTGCTGTTTCTGCTCATCTTCGGCATGATCGAGTTCGGCCGGATGGTGATGGTGCAGCAGGTGCTGACCAACGCGTCGCGCGAAGGCGCGCGGGTGGGCATCCTCGACGGCGCGACCAACAACGAAGTCACCTCCGTCGTGCAAAACTACCTGACCAGCGCCAACATCAAAGGCGCCCGGATCCGAACCGAACCGGCCAACATTGCCCATGCGGGGGCTGGCGACTCGGTAAAGGTTATCGTCGAGGTTGATTTCGATAAAGTCACCTGGCTGCCAGCGCCAATCTTCCTTGGTGGGAAAGGTCTCTCCGCCGCCACCGTGATGCGGCGCGAAACGGTGCAGTAACCACCGAGCACCTGCCCACCCATTAACAGCACGGCACAAGCCAGTAGTCAACGAACGGACAGTCCCCACGCAGCGGAGCCAAGGAAGGCAACGCTCCGGCAAACGGTTCCGCTCCCAGGAGGGGGGGCGGCCAGGCAGTGGTAGCCGCCGGCGAATGACGCCCGCAAGGGTAACGCGGCTCCTGCCCAGCCCCGGGTGGCCGGACGACCCGCAGCGCGCAGGCCCTGCCCGCGTTTCCAAGGGGCCGCCGCGGCGCTTCACCCAAGACCTTCCTCCTATCCGACTGGAGCGAAACCATGCGTCCCAAATCATTGATCCTGCTCTCGCTCGCGCTGGGCTGCGGGCTGATCGCCTCGCTGGGGATTAACCAGGTGATGTCCAAGGGCAGCCCGGTGGCGGCGCCCACCGGCGAAACCGAGGCGATTCTGGTGGCGCTCCAGGACGTGCCGGCCAACGAAATACTCACGCCGCAGATGTTCAAGCTGGAGCAGTGGCCCAAGGACAAGATCCAGGACGGCATGCTCCGCAAGATCGAGGATGCCGACGGACGCCGCACCCGCCAGCGGCTGTTCAAGGGCGAGCCCCTTTTGAACCAGAAGCTGCTGGCCAAGGGCGAAGCCGGCGAGCGGGCTACCGACCACATCCCCCCCGGTTACCGGGTGGTCGCCGTTCGGGTGGATGCTGAAAGCACTGGTGGCTACTTGATCAAGCCGGGCGACCGGGTGGACCTGATCGTGTACATCCGCAAGAACGCCGCCAACGGCATCCACCAGACTTTCACCAAGACTTTTTTGCATGACGTCAAAGTCTTCGCAGTCGATAGTACGATTAAAGAGGTTGAAGGCGCTGAAGGTTCCAAATCCATCACCGCCAAAACCGTCTCGTTGCTGCTGAAGCCCGAAGAGATCGAGCTGGTTACCCTGGCCCAGAACACGGGTGACATCACGCTCTCGCTTCGGTCGCCGCAGGAGGACGGGCTGGTGCAGACCCGCGGGGCCAACGCCCAGATGTTGGTGCACGAAAGCGGCGATGCTTCCAGCAGGCACGAGGAACAGCCTCAGTTGCCGGCTCCCACCACCCCGCTGGTCGAGGAGCCCCAGCGTGACCTGTTCGAGGAAATGCTGGCGAAAGTCGACATGTCGTCGCTGTCCAAGAAGGTGACAGCATCCCCCAAGACCCACCGCATGCAGATCATTTCCGGGGGAGACATCAAAACGTACGAACTGGAAGAAGGCAGTGAGGAACCGCGACTGGTTCCCAACCACAGCGCTCCAGCCAGTGCCGTGCCGCCGGTCCTGGATCCGCTGGATTTTGGAACCAGCAGCTTGGATCTGCCAAGCAACGGCTCCTGATTTGCCGATAATACCGTACAAGACTGTACCTTCCTCACCCCGCCCGCGAGGGATTGCCCTCGGGCGGTGAGGACGTGCGAAGCTGCCGGGTGGGGCTGCTGGCGGCGCTTGCGGCTACACACACAATGCGATGGATCGCAGCCGTCTGGCACGAGGCAGGGGATCGTGCCAGGCGATACGTCACCGGCCGGCTCACGAAGGGGAGCCTGTCGGGGCAGCTTTTGAACAAGGAAGTTCCGATGGTCATGCCGCGTACGACCCTCGCGCTGCTGCTGGCAGCCTCCTTCTGCGCGATTTCGCCAGCCATTGCGCAGCAGCCGGGAGGGACCGGGATCATCCGCCACATTGGTGCTGCCAGCGAACGGCTGGAACTGGCGGTGAACACCAGCCGTATGCTCACGCTCGACAAGCCGATTCCCAAGGCGCTGGTTGACAATCCAGAAATCGTCGAGCTTCACCCCCGCGGCGCGAACGTCATCCAAGTGGTCGCCAAGAAGGCCGGCTTTACCACCATCACCCTGTGGGATGATGCCGGCCGGGTGTACAGCGTCGATACGCTCGTTACCGGCGACTCGCGCGAGCTGGCCATGTACCTCGAGCGGCAGTTCCCGAACGCTCGGCTGCGCGTGATGCCGCTGGCTTCCAGCGTGGTCATCTCCGGCTACGTGGACGACCCCGCCGAGGTCAAACGCATCGAGGAAATCGCCTTGGATTTCTATCCCAAGGTGATCAACAACATCACCGTCGGTGGCGTGCAGCAGGTGCTGCTCCGCGTGAAGGTGATGGAAGTCTCGCGCACCAAGCTGCGGCAGATGGGCTTCGACTTCGGCTTCAGCAACGCCGACGGCGGTGCCATCTCGTCGATCAGCGGTCTGCTCTCGGCCACCGTCGATAGCGCCGGTACCGTGACCGGTGCCGGTGGCGGCACGGTGACCTTCGGCATCGCCTCGGGCAGCATGCCCTTCTTTGCCGCCCTCAATGCCCTCAAGCAGAACAACCTGATGAAGATTCTGGCCGAGCCGAACCTGGTGACGGTCAGTGGCCGACCGGCCTTCTTCAACTCCGGTGGTGAGTTCCCGATCCTCGTGCCGCAGAGCCTGGGCACGGTGTCGATCGAGTACAAGAAGTACGGCACGCAGATCGACTTTGTGCCGATCGTGCTGGCCAACGGCAATATCCGCCTGGAAGTCCGCCCCCGCGTGAGCGAGATCGATAACTCGCGTGCCGTCGCCCTGGGCGACGACAGCATCCCCGCCCTGCGGGTCCGCGAAGTGGATACGGGCGTGGAAATGCAGGCGGGCCAGACCCTGGCAATCGCCGGTTTGGTGCAAACCCGCATGGATGCCGAAACCCGCGGCATCCCCTACCTGATGGACATTCCTTACCTGGGCGCGTGCTTCCGCCGGGTGTCGACCGAAGAGAACGAGGTGGAACTGCTGATCCTGGTGACGCCTGAGCTGGTCGACGCCATGGATTGCCACGAGGTGCCGGCCTCGATCGGACCGGGCCTCAGCACGCAAAGCCCGCGTGACTGCGAACTGTACGGCCACGGTTACATGGAGGTGCCGCGGTGTGCTCCCGCTGGTCCTCCGGCCGGCCCGCATGGCTACGAGTCGTTGCCGCCCGGCGCCCAGATCGTGCCCGGCGAATCGGAGGTGCTGCCCCATCCCGCCGGTGCCGCGCCCGGCCCGGCCACGCCGCCGGGGAATCAACCCAGTAGCCCGAGCGCTCGCCGGCCCGCCACGCGGCCCACGGCCTACGCCTCAGCCAATCGTTCGGCGGAACTGGATCGCAGCGCCCTGACCTCCAAGCCTCGCGATAACTCGGTGCAGCGTCTGCCGGCCAGCCCGCAGCGGATGCCAGCCGGCCAACAGCCGGGCTTCATCGGTCCGACCGGTTACGACGTGCGGTAAGCCGCCGCCGGGGCCAGCAGGGCCAGAAGCGAAGTTTCAACAGCGTGCGTTCAGTCGACCTGCCGCTTTACCGCGGCAGGCCGCAACCAGTGAGCAGGCACCTTCGGCGTCGCCAAGGGGGGCGGCGGCCCGAAGTGCCGAGAAACCGGGCGGGATGAATCGCGATGCCCGCCTGACGCGATCGCCGGCGGCAGTTGGCTTCTGGGAGCCGACGTCCGCCGGCCGTCTGTTGCCAAGCCCGCTTCGTAGACGATTGCATGGGGGGCTACGAAGCGGGCTGTCCCCTGCGCGGCCGGTGTATAGCGCACGGTGGCAGCGCTTGTAGGGATCTTGCCGAGCGAGCCGCAAGGTTTCTCCAGGCACCGCATGGGGCGCGATTGGCGGTTGTAGGGGTGGCAGCAAAGAGCACGATTGCGGCCCCGACGAAACCATGCCGTCAGTCGCCAAGTTCCCGCGGTTTTCGCGCTGTGATCCTTGTTTGCAACCTAGAGTTATGGGGTAGTTGCCAGGACATGGTGCAAACAGGCAACTAGTCGCGATTCATCATCTTGGAAGTTGCCGGGTGCGGTTGCGGCCCCGGCGGCACGCGTGCGCGGGCCGGTTCGAACCATCGACCAATCATGAATAACGTGCTCAGACTCGCTATCGTCGACCCTAGCGACGCCTCGCGCGATGCGTTGAAGTCGATGTTGTTGGGGATGGACACGATCTGGCTGGAAGCCGAAGCATCGCGCTACGAATTCTTTGCCGACGTCGTCGCCCAAACCCAGCCCGACATCGCCCTGGTGGCCCTGGATGCCAACCCCGATCGGGCGTTGCAACTGGTCGCCCAGCTCAACGAAGCGTCGCCCGAGTGCGCGGTTTTTGTCGTCAGCGGCAGCACCGACGGCAACCTGATCCTGCAGGCGATGCGGGCAGGTGCCAAGGAGTTCTTGCCGCAGCCGGTGCGCATCGACGACCTGCTGGATGCCCTCAGCCGGCTCAACGAACGCAAGTTCGGCAAGGGCCGCAGTAAGACCCGCGGCAGCTCGGTGATCGCCGTCGCCGGCGCCACGGGCGGCGTGGGCTGCACGAGCGTTGCCGTGAACGTCGCCTGTTCGCTGGCCCAGGATCCCGAACGTACGGTCGCCCTGGTCGACCTGGACCTGTGCCTGGGCGACTGCGATGTGTTCCTGGACACGATTCCCGACTACACGCTGGTTGACGTGGCCCAGAACGTAACGCGGCTGGACTTCAGCCTGCTCAAGCGTTCGCTGACCAAGCACGCCTCGGGGTTGTACCTGCTGCCGCGGCCGGTGCAGATGGAAGATGTGCAACTGGTCGCGCCTGAGAACTTGCAGCGCGTGATCGGTCTGCTCAAAGCCACGTTCTCGCACCTGGTGATCGACCTGTCCAAGGGCTACACGCCCAATGACATGGTGGCCATGGGTGCGGCCACGCACGTGCTGCTGGTCACGCAAATGGACCTGCCCTGCCTCCGCAACGTGGTCCGGCTGATGATGTCGTTCAGCGAGATCCCGGACCTGGCCGAGAAGGTGAAGATCGTCGTCAACCGCATCGGGCTGGGCGACGGCCAGATCAGTACCAAGAAGGCGCAAGAAACCATCGGCCGCGAGATCTTCTGGCAGATCCCTAACGACTACCGCACGATGGTCGAAACCCGCAACAACGGTGTGCCCTTGTACGAACAGGCACCTAAGGCGGCCATCACACAATCGATCAAGCAACTGGCCGAAGCGCTCAGCGGCGACGAACACGCTGCCCAGACCGAACGCAGCAAGGGCGCCGGCGTGTCGCGCCTGTTCAGCTTCTGGTCGAAGGACAAAAAGTAAACCCAGCGGGGAGCGCGCACTTCCACGCTGGGTTCTCTTGCCATTCTCTTGCCGCGGCGGCTGCTGTCACATGCTGCGCTCAGATCGCGACCGCCTGGTACTCGCGCAAGCAGGTTCCATCGCTGCGCAGTCGTGTCACGGTTGGGTCGCCATTGGACATTGGGCCCGATAGCTTTAGTGCCGGTGCCAATGGCCGTCCTGGTGCCATTGCATCCGCGGCGGCTCGTAGTGGTAATGGTTACCGTGTCGCCAATAATAGCCGGGGTTGTAATCAAAGTGGCTGGTGTCGTGCCAATGGTAGTGCGGCCGGTACGATCGGTAGTAACCCTGGTAATAGCTGCCAGGAAAGTAGCTGGGATAGTAGCCGCGGTGCCGAATGATTTGGGCATCGGCCTGGCCCGGCGTTACGAGCGCGAAAGCCACCACAGCGCCAACGGCAAGCAGGAAGTTGCGAACGGTTTTCATGGCTAAGCCCTTTCACGGGAAGACTTGCCGGGCCTCCTCACGCTGAAGTGGCTGCTGTACGCGGCAAGCTGCCTGTCGGTAGCTAGCCATTGCACTGCCGATACCATTGATGCTGCCGGTGGTGTCTGGCTATCCGGCAAACTCGCCGCATCTTGCGATGCTGCCGGTGCTTGCAATAAATGGCACGGGGCGGTGATTCCCCGGTATTGCTGTCCGTGCGTGTGATCAAACTGATGTCACATCCTACAGCTTGTCGCGGCGCTCACACCCCGTTCGTTGGGACATGTCGAGGTCGTATCGTGGTCACCTTGGTCGCCGCCGACACTGGTTGAACGCGCACCCGTCACCACCCAGCCGTGCTGTGCTTGGCCGCATCCTGAGGCGACGTGCTGAACGAACGCGGCGTTGTGCGATACCATGGAACGCTCGCGTTTGAATTAGAAGTCAATGACGTTCGATGCCTGGTGTCTTACCCCGGGGCCGCCAGTGACCCAGCCTGTGCATATTCCCGTTTTGCTCAACGAAGTGCTGGAAGCGCTCGATCCGCAGCCAGGCCAGCACATCGTGGATGGTACGCTGGGCGGTGGAGGGCACACGCGGGCGATTGCCAACAGGGTGGGCCCCGACGGCGCCGTGCTGGCCATCGACCGCGATCCGGCTGCCATCGCCGCGGCCGAAGAAAACCTACGCGGTTTGCCGGTGCTGCTCGCCCATGCCAGCTATCGCGAGCTGCCCGAACTGCTGCGGGAACTGGATTGGCCGCCGGTCGATGGCGTAGTGCTGGACCTGGGCCTATCGAGCGACCAGTTGGCCGACCGCGAGCGCGGCTTCTCGTTCGATGCCGACGGACCGCTCGATCTGCGGTTTGATCCCACCGTGGGCGAGCCGGCCTGGCGGCTGGTCAATCAGCTCAAGGTGGAGAACCTGGCAAACATCATTTACCAGTACGGCGAGGAACGTTATAGCCGCCGCGTGGCCAAGGCGATTGTCGACGCCCGCGAGCAGGCACCGATCCGCACCGCCGCGGAACTGGCTGCCATCGTCCGCCGCGTGGTGCCCAAGTCGCGGCATGAACGCATCGACCCGGCCACGCGCACGTTTCAGGCGCTGCGGATTGCGGTCAACGACGAACTGGGGGCCCTGCACGATATTCTGCAATCGCTCCCCCAATGCGTGCGACCCGGCGGCCGAGTGGCGATCATCAGCTTCCACTCGCTGGAAGATCGGATGGTAAAACAGGCGTTTCGCGATGACTCCCGCTATCGGGCGATCACTCGCCGCCCCATCACCGCCGGCGAGGAAGAACTGGCGGCCAATCCCAGGTCGCGCAGCGCCAAGTTGCGGGTGGCCGAAATTGTCCAGCCGGCGTAACGTCATTGGGTACTTTGGCCCGCGTTGTCCTGGCTTGCCAGATGGCTAAGATGCCTCACAGGGGAACGATGGCGCGAGGCGTCTCGCCATTTTTCACTTCACCAAGGGTATGTGCATGCACAAATGGCTGCTTTGGGCAGGCTGGGGGATTTTCACTGCGCTCGTTGCCGGTTGTTTTGCGGCCGTGTTTGGCCCGGCCCGACTGCTTGCCGACGAACGGACAACGTCCTCTGCGAAGCCGGCCAAGGTCTCCGATGGCATGGCTGAAGTGGTTGCCGTCGATGGCCCATTAGCCCGCTACATTCGCAAGCCCGACGACAGTTTTGCGTGGAATGTGCGCCGCACCGGCACGGTCGGTAAGACCAGCTATGTGGAGCTGACGCTCACTTCGCAGACCTGGCGCGACATTCCCTGGAAGCATCAGTTGTTCATCATGCGTCCTTCGCAGGTGAACCACGCCCAGGATGCGCTGCTGGTGATTGCCGGCGGCCGTTGGGACGACTCCTACGCCGGCCCGCCCGCCGAGAACGAACGGCTCCCCCGCGAAGCCACGCTGCTGGCCAACGCGGCCGAGTTGCTGCAAGCCCCGGTGGCCGTGTTGCGGCAGGTGCCTGAGCAGCCGATCCTGGGCGGCCTGTTTGAAGACGCGGCGATCGCGTACACGTTCGATCAATATCTGCGTTCCGGCGAGGAAGACTGGCCGCTGCTGTTGCCCATGGTGAAAAGTGCCGTAAAGGGCATGGATGCCGTGCAGCAGTATGCCCGGCAGCACTGGGACCTGGATGTGCGCCGCTTTACCGTGACCGGCGCCAGCAAACGCGGTTGGACCACGTGGCTAACGGCCGCGGTCGATCCGCGCGTGGCCGCTTTGGCGCCGATGGTGATCGACGTGCTCAACATGCCGCGGCAGATGCAGCACCAACTGGCGACCTGGGGACAGTTCTCCGCCATGATCGCCGATTACACCCGCCGCAACATTCCGCAGCGCGCGCTGACCGAGGCCGGCAAGACGCTCAACGCGATCGTCGATCCGTACAGCTACCGTGAACACTTGCGGCAGCCCAAGCTGATCCTGCTGGGCACGAACGATCCCTACTGGCCGCTGGACGCCTTGAACCTGTACTGGGACGGTCTGACCGGCGACAAGTACGTGGTCTACGTGCCCAATGCCGGTCACGGTTTGGATGGCGTCGAAGGCTTGGCCCGCGTGTTGGGCGGCGTGGTTGCCCTGCATCAATCGGCCCAGGGCCGCCGTACGCTGCCGCAGCTTGAGTGGAAGATGGTGGAAGAGGACGGCGCGCTGACGATCCACGTCCGTTCGGATCAGAAGCCGCAGCAGGTGACGCTGTGGTCGACCACCAGCGATACCCGCGACTTCCGCCAGGCCAAGTGGACCTCGCAACCGGCGGAAGCCAATGGCGACGGCTACATTGCTCGGCTGCCAGTGCCCGAGACCGGTTTTGCCGCCGGCTTTGTGGAGCTGACCTACGGTGGCTCCTTGCCGCTGTTCTTGTCGACCAACGTGCAGATCGTGGAAGGCCGCTCAGAGTAAACGGGCGTGTGCCGCAGCTTAGTACACGTGCCACGGCTCTGCGAGCCGTGTTGATTGGAAATGTCGTCACAAGAAGTTCCGCCAGGCGGTGTCTGGCCTACTGGTCAAACAGTGTCTTCTCGCCTGGGTAGGTGACCACGCCGTCGGTGACTTGGGCTCCGGCGGTTAGCGCATGCGGCTGCGTTGTGCCATTGGGGAAGATGTGAATGACGGTGCCGCCGCGGGCAACCAGGTCGTCGCTCACCAGGCGGCGATGGCAATGCCAGAACAGGCTTTCCGAGCACATGATGGCGGTGCACCGAGCGGCTGCCATTTGTTCCAGCTCGTTCATCGCCGCCCGAAAGGCATCGGTCAGCATGTAATCGGCGTAGTTGCGGAAGCTCTCGTTCCGCAGTCCGACGTTGGGCGAAGTGAAACCTTCCCGTTTGGGACGCCGCCCGCCCAGGGCTTCCATCCACACGTACGTGATGCCGGCTTCGGCCAGCGCACGGTGAAGGTTCTCGCGGTTGAACTGTGGAAGCCTGCGCGAGCCGGGAAACCGCCGGATATCGACCAGCACCTCGATCGCGTGTGTCTGAAGGAGCGCGATCAGCGCTTCCGACGAGCGGTTCGAGTGGCCGATGGTGTACACGTCCGGCGGCATCCGTTGTTGTCCAAGGCAACATCATGTGAGCGCGAGCCGCACTTGCGCTCATTGGCACACGCGGAGCCAGGGGCACCTGGAGCAGGTGCACAAAGGCGACTGTGTTCCCATGCCAGCGAACCGCGTGCCGCGACGGTTCACGGCATCGCCTGAATCACCTCGGCGGCTTCCTGGCACCAGGCCTGGGCTTCCTCAGCGGTGGCTGCTTCGGCAATGGCCCGCACAATCGGCTCGGTGTTGCTTGCCCGAACCAGCAGCCAGCCGCTGGGCCAGTCCAGCCGCAGGCCATCGAGCCGGTCGCATTGTGCCGCGGGGCGGTCGCCGCGCGGCTGGCCAAAGTGGGCTTCCAGCGCATCGAGCGCGGCCGGCACGCGATCCGGAGGAACCGTGATCTTGGTTTTGACGATCTTGTACTGCGGCAGTCCATCGGCCAGCACCGAGAGCGGCTGGTTGCGCTTGGCCAGGGCTTCAAGTACCAAGGCCATGCCGATGAAGCTGTCGCGGACGTAGACCACGCGGGGATCGATCACGCCGCCGTTGCCTTCGCCTCCGAGGACGGCCCCCTGGGCTTGCATCTGGGCCACCACGTTGGCCTCGCCCACGCGGCTGCGATAGAACGGCGCTCCGGCCCGCTCGGCCAGGTCTTGCGACATCCGGCTGGTGGAGCAGTTGGTGACAATGGGCCCCACGCGTTGCCCCAGCACGTGTTCCACGCACAGGGCCAGCGTGGCTTCTTCGCCGATGTAGCGGCCGCGCTCGTCGATCAGGGCCAGGCGGTCGGCATCGGGATCCTGGCAGAAGCCGATCGCGGCACCCAGGTCGGTGATCTGCCGGGTAACGTCGCGCAGGTTCTCTTCGGTGGGCTCCGGCTCGTGGACGAAGTGGCCCGTGGGCGCTTCGCCCAGGATGGTGGCTTCGCAGCCCAAGGCTTCCAGCAGCCGCCTTCCTAAAAGGCCCCCGGAACCGTGGTTGGCATCGAGCACCACGCGGAACCGGCAGCGGCGGATGGCTTCGACATCGACTGCGGCCAACACGCGCTCCAGGTGTGCGGCGTGAGCGTCGGCGATGGGCCGCCGCGTGCCGACTCGATCGCTGGCCGCCCAGGTGGCGCGGCCCTGGTGGTAACGCTCCAGCACCTGGGCACCCGCGGCTGCGTCGAGCACCTGGCCGGCGGGCGAGAACAGCTTGAGGCCGTTATATGGCGCCGGGTTGTGGCTGGCGGAAACCTGCACGGCCCCGGCCGCCTGGTTGGCGCTGACCAGCACACCAACCGTGGGGGTGGCCGCCACGCCGGCATCGAGCACGTCGCGGCCGGCGGCAGCCAGGGTGCCGGCCACCACGTCGAGCAGCCAGCCGCCGTTGGCGCGGCCATCGCGAGCGACCACGATCGGCCCCGCCGGGGCGAAATCGGCGTACGCGGCCGCGTACCGCGCGGCGACTTCCGGAGTGAGGGTTTCGCCAACAATGCCTCGCAGGCCTGAAACACTAATAATCAATTGCGACATGCGCTTATGGCTCCTTCCTCGGTGATGGCGGCCGGCCGGGAACATGCTGGAGGCGTGCTTGGGGGGGCGTGCCAGAAGGCATGCCTCAACGTGCCTGCCGCGGCTGCGTAGGCGAGCATAACCGGCGGGGGCCGTTTCGACCAACGGGAGGATGCCCCAGCCGGGGTAGGTTTTTCGCCGCGAGGTTTTCAGCACGGTTTGGGTGGCTGTCCCCTTCGCGGCTGTGCGGCCGTCGGCCAGAATGGGAGCAGACTGCGGCAAGCGGCCGGCGCGGAATGCCCTGCGTTCCCTGCCGCTCCGACGGGCCAACCGCGACCCCGGCTTGGCCTGACTTCCCGACCACCGACCAGACACGCTCTCCATGAAACTGCTGCTCATCGAATCCACGTGCGACGAGACGGCCGCGGCCGTCGTCACCGATCAATTGGAAGTGCTGGGCTCGGTGGTCGCCTCGCAGACGGCCTTGCACGAGCGGTTTGGCGGCGTGGTGCCGGAGATCGCTTCCCGGGCTCACTTGGAACGGATCCTGCCGGTCATCGACGAAACCCTGAAGCAAGCCAAGGTGAGCCTTGATGAGCTGGATGCCGTGGCCGTGGCTACCACGCCGGGGCTGGCCGGTTCGCTGCTGGTGGGCTTGTGCGCGGCCAAGGCCTTGGCCGTGGCGCTAGGCATACCGCTGGTGGCATTCAATCATTTGCAGGCGCACGTGTACGCCTGCCGGATTGCCGCGGGCCGCGAGGTGTTTCCCTGCACGGCGCTGATCGTCAGCGGCGGACACACCAGCTTGTACGACTGCCCTAGCCCTGTGGATTTCCGGCTGCTGGGCTCCACGATCGACGATGCCGCCGGCGAAGCGTTCGACAAAGTGGCCAGCATGTTGCGGCTGGGCTTTCCTGGCGGGCCGGCCATTGAGAAGGCTGCCGCCGACGGCGATCCGACACGATACCAATTCCCGCGGCCGATGCTCGATAACCGCAGCCGGCTCGACTTCAGCTTCAGCGGGCTCAAGACGGCGGTGCGTTACGCCGTTGCCGGGCCGGGCGGCGATCCGGCCAAAGTCGAGCTGTCGCCGCAACAGACGGCCGACTTGGCGGCCAGCTTCCAAGCGGCCGTGGTCGAGGTACTGGTCGGCAAGTGTCTGCAAGCGCTGGAGCAGACTGGAGCCGGGCGACTGTGCGTGGGCGGCGGCGTGGCAGCCAATCGGGCGTTCCGTGAGCAGTTGGTATCCGCGTGCGAGCAGCGCGGGATCGAGGTGATTATTCCGCCCCTGCGGCTGTGCACCGATAACGCCGTGATGGGCGCGATCGCGATCGAACTTTTCCAGGCGGGCCGCACGGCGCCATTGGATATCGACGTGCAGCCGGGCCTCGTCCGCGGTGAGGGCGTGACGCCGTAGCAGCCGTTAAGAAGCGATGGTCGGTCAGCGCCGCGGCCTGCCAGCCATCAGGCGTCTTCGTCCTCGTCGTCGTGCGCTTCCTCGTCCGCTTCTTCTTCGTCTTCTTCTTCGTCTTCCGACGTCCGGGCGTAGAGCTGGCCCGTCATGTACAGGTACTTCATCCCCCACACGCCGGCGACGACCAGCGAGATGAGCGATAACCAGTAGCTGAGCATGCCCTCGCTTTGCGTCGAGAGCCACATCAGCACGAACGAGGCGAGCATGGCCACAATGGCAACCGTCAGCGTGACCGTGGCCTCGCTCTTGAGCTTGTTCCGCGAGTGGGTGTCCAGGGCTTCGCGGGCGTTGCGATTGGCCAGGTCGCGCATGGCCGAGAGCCCCTTGCTCAGTTCGGGCGCTTTCGCCCGGGGCGTGAAGGACTCGTAGTTTGCCGGGTCGACCGGAGGGCTGGGGGCGGGGGCCAGCACGCTGGCCGGTTGGGTGTCCGGCTCGTCCTTCTGCTCAAGCTCGTACGTGGGCTGCGTTGAGTTGCCCTGAATTCGGGCCATCAGCCGTGCCATGTACGCTTCGATCGAGAACTCGTCTTCGTTCTCGTCGCTGGTATGGTCCTGGGCTTGCGCCGGGCTGAGCGAGTTCGATTCGGCAACCGGTTGTGGGGCTGGTTGCGGAGCCGACTGCGCTGCTTCCGCATCAAGCTCCGGATAGATGCCTAGCCGCTTGAGCAAGTCGGCCGCCGTTTCCTGCGGGGCCGAGTCGGCAGGCTCGGTGAGCTCGGTTTCCGCGTGGTTGGCTTCAGCCGGGGCGGCCAGTTCATCGGCCAAGGCCGCGGCATCGCGCAGCAGTTGATCCTCGCCGCCGGTGAGGTCTTCGGCGATGGTTGCGGGCACCGGTTCAGCGGCTTCCGCTTGGGCGGGCGCTTCGTCCGTGGCTTCCTCGTCATCTTCGGTGAGGATGCCCAGGGCGACGAGTCGCCGCCGAGTTTGCTCGTATTCGTCCGACGAGGCCGACCCCGCATCTGCGTCGGCAGATGGTTCTTCCTCAGCCGCCGGTTCGTCGGCAACGACCGTTTCCTCGGTCGTCTGAGGCTCGGTTTGCGTGTGGGGCTCGCCGCTGGCCTGCGGCTCATCGACGCTCGACGTCTCATCGATCGCCTGCAGTTCATCGCCCGCTTCGGCAACGGGCTCGGCCGTTTGGTCGTCGGCACCCGCTGGTTCAGCTTCTTCAGCCGCGTTGGCGGCGGGGGCAATCATGTCGACTGCCGGTACGGCCGTTTGGATCGCGGGCCGCAGTTGGGTAGCCGCTTGCAACGTGGCGAGCTGGTCCTGCAACTGCTGGATGCGGGCCGAGAGGTCGGCGATTGCCGGGGCCGGTTCCGCCTGACGCTCGACGCGCTGCTGCACGCTGTTCAATTGCTGGGCGTGTTCTTCGTGGGCTTGTGCGAGCCGGCGTTCCAGTTCCGCGGCCTTGGCCTGGAGCTGTTCCTGCGAGGCGAGCCACTGCTGCCGCAGCGCTTGCAGGTTCTCCTCGCCGGCCTGCTGACGCTGGGTGAGCTGCGCCACCTGTTCGGCCAGGACGCGGAGCCGCTCGGCCACCTCGCTACCTTGCGCGATGGACTGCTGCTGCCAGGTGCTCAGTTCGGTGCGCCAGGCTTCGTCGAGTTGGCGATATTCTTGCTGCTGGGCTTCGATCGCTTCGAGCCGCTGGGCAACCGTGTGCTCATGGTTGGCGATCTGGTCCGACCACACCTGCTGGCTATGCACCAGGGCCGACAGCCGGTTCTCGACCTGCTGCAGCGCCGTCTCGGTCTGCTGGAGCCGCTGTTCCCACTGGGCCACCGCGGCTTCGGAAGCCTGGCTGCTTTCGCGAGCTTGTTCCCAGAGTTGCCGGCGTTCTTCCTCCAGTTCGCGATAGCGCTGCTGGAGTTCTTCGGCCTGGACGGCATACTGCTTGCGCAGTTGCTCGTGCTGCGCCGCCCAATGGTTGCGCAGTTCGTCCAGTTCCTGACGCTGGGCGGCAACGTGCTCCTGGTGCTGGGCAAACTGCTCGCTCCACACGGCAAAGGCGGCGCGGAACGATTGTTGTTCCTCCAGCCAATGCTGCATTTCGACCGCCAGCGAGCCCCGCTGCTGCTCGAGCTGACCGAGCTGGCTGTCGATCTGGCGGCTCTGGCCGGTGAGGTTTTCCAGCAGCCGCGCCAGGTCGCCTTCCAGACGCTCGCGCTCGCCGTCGGTTTGGGCCTGCCGGCTGTCCAGCCGCTTCAGGCAGTCTTCAATCAGTTGCAGCCGCGCAGCCGTCTGCTCGCTGCTGGCCATCAGGCCCTGACGCCAGTCGCCCCAGCGGGCCAGTTCGGCCTGTTGTTGTTCGTTGAGCTGGTTGAGCCGTTGCTCCAGTTCCTGCTCCCACACTTCGCGGCGCTGGTCGGTGGCTTGCTGCTGCTGGCTCAGCTGCTCGAGGCGTGCTTCCAGCTCGCGCTGCCACGCGGCGCGCTCTTGCCCATCGAGGTGCTGTTGCTGGTCGAGGGCGTGTAAACGCTGCTCCAGTTCCGCCTGCCAGGCGGCACGCTGCTGGGCGTCCAGATGCTGCTGTTGATCGAGCTCTTCCAGCCGCTGTTCGAGTTCACGCTGCCAGGCGATGCGCTGCTGGGCGTCGTGTTGATGCTGCTGATCGAGATGGCTGAGCTGTTGCTCCAAGACGCGAACGGCCGATTCCAGCGGCTCGTGCGTCGGCTGTGGTTGCCGTGCGGCTGCTTCGACGCGCTGGGCCAGTTCGTCCAGTCGCGCTTGAAGCGTTTCAAACTCCTGAACCGCGCGCGGCGGCAGCTCGGCGGTAACTTCGGCGGCCGGCTCCGCGCTATGCGAATCGTCGGTGGTTGTAGCCGGCTGAGCGTGTGAGGCCGCGCTGGCAACGGACTCGGGAACTTCGCCAGCGGGGAAGTTTTCAGACAGTTGTTCTGTGGCGGCGCGAACCGTGGGCAGTTCGAGCACCTCCAGTTCGACAGGGCCGACGCGCAGAATATCGCCCGGCATGAGCGGCGCGGTGCTGAAGCTGCGACCGTTGAGGCAGGTATCGACCGCCAGACGCTCTACGATGATGCGATCGTCGCGCCGGGCAATGCCGCAATGCAGCCGGGCAATGCCGGCTCCGCGCAGCCTCAACGTGCAGTTCTCGCCCGCGCCAATGGTGCAAGGCAGCGAGCGAAGCCGCACGATGGGCAGGGAGCGGCGCCCCACCACGCGAAAGGCAAGTTGCCCTTCGAGGGTTGCCGAGGTGGCGGCCGCATCGGTTGCTGACATTGTTCTGCTCTCCCGGCTGGGCGGTCCGTTCAAATCGCCGATGGAGGCGTGGGGGGGGCGACTCGGGGGCGCAAAGTTCCCAGAGGCGTATAGCTTTCGCAGATAGCAAAGTCAAAGAAGCCTGCCAGGGCGGGGGGCCGGCTAGCACGGCGGTTTCGTGCTGACAAGGTGTCCCCGTGCGAAAAACTTTAGAATTTTTTGCGTCCCCCCCGCGGGGTTGGTTCCCCAGTGCCGGGCATAAAGCATTGAACATAACTCACTTAGGGCTGCCGAATGCCCTTCTGAGCAGCACCGCAGCGTAAATTGGTCCCGCGCGATCCACCAAAATATTTGTGCGTACTATAGTTTGGTTGCTCGATTTTGACGGCAACGGTAGCGGAGGCCGATCTTCCGTTTCCTAACTGGTACCCACCCGGCGCCGGGTTCTCCGGCATCCTAAGGAGGTCACCATCACCCCCTTATCCTGGCAACCGCCTATTCTGGCGGGAACCAGCGAACAGAGAGAGAGAAGGTGCAAAACATGGCACGAAAAGACTCCATCGAAAACCTGAAGAAGCTGCTGTTGAAGCGCCGAGCCGCCTTGCGTCAGGCATTGGCGGGCGATCTGACCATGCTCAGCGGCCTCAAGGAGCAGACGGCCGGCGACGTGGTCGACGCTGCTCTCGACTCTGCTCAGAACGAACTGAACTCCCAGTTGGCTGAGGCGGAAAGCCGCGAGTTGGCCCAGATCGAAAACGCGCTGGAGCAGGTGGAAGCCGGTCGCTACGGCATCTGCGAGCGGTGCGATAACCCGATTCCGATCATGCGTCTCAAGGCGCTGCCCTATGCCACGTACTGCATTGGCTGCCAGCGCGAGATGGAGATGGAAGGCGAGTTTGGCAGCTATCACTCCAGCGGCTGGGATCGCGTGCTCGACACCGACGGCGATGCCGACATGAGCATCAACGAGCTGGAAATCGACGCCTAAGAAACGGCCCGCAGCCTCCGCTTGCCTGGTTGACGCTTTTTTCCTCCCCCGAACCAATCCCCCCGCTCCCGACAAGCCAACGGCTCTTACTGCTCACTGCCCAACGACCCGGTGCCGCCGCCCGATGTTCTCCCGCACATCGGGCGGCGGCTGTTTTTGTTGGCTGCGACCGCAACACGCATCGTTTTCTGCCGCCGCATCCACTGCCGGCACGTCGCGCTGGCGGCTGCGCCTCCAGGTTCTGGTCCGCCCCGACGGGCACCGCTGCTAGCGCTGGCAGCGACTTTGCGGATGCGATCTGAATTTTTTTCTTGCGGGTCGCGCCAATCTGCAGCCTGATGAGGGTTGTAGCCGATAGTCGATTTCGGACGGGTTGTTCCCTGTGGGAGGCCATTTGACGCGGTGCCGTGCGCCGGCGGCAGGGCGGGCGCATCGAACGGCCCCCTGGGCCCCGCAAGCATCTCTCCGGGGGAGCTCCCGTGCCCGGCTCGTTTCCGTGCGGAGGAATCCAGTGCGTCGCAAAAGCTACGTGTTCGCCGGCTCGTGCCTGATGTTGGGGATGGTTCTGGGGGCCACGGTGCTCGACGGCCGCCTGAAACTCCTCAACGCCCAGCCGGCGCTCGATACCCGCGAGCAGTTGTACGCGGCCGTGGATCGCGACGCCGAAGTCTTTGAAAAGCAGAGCCGGCTGCTGCGCACCGTGGTCGAACTGAGCAGCCCGTTCATCGTCCACATCGACGCCAAGAAACGCACGCCGGGCTCGCGTGTAGGCGGAGCCCGCTTTGTGGAAGAAGCCGGCAGCGGCATCATCATCGAGAGCGGCGGACGGTACTACGTCATTACCAATCGCCACGTGGTGAAGGATGCCGACCTGGAGCGGATCATGATCCGGCTGGACGATGGCCGCGAACTGACGCCGCAGACCATCGCCTCGGACCCGGATACCGATATTGCCGTGCTGGGCATTGCGGCCAGCCGGCTGACGTCGGCCCGTATCGGAAACAGCGACGACGTCAAGATCGGCGACTTTGTGCTGGCGATCGGCAGCCCCTTCGGGCTGAGCCGTTCGGTCACGCTGGGCATTGTCAGCGCCAAGGGACGCCGCGACCTGGAACTGGGCGGCGACGAGATCCGCTTCCAGGACTTCATTCAGACCGATGCCGCCATCAACCCCGGCAACAGCGGCGGCCCGCTGATTAACGTGCGGGGCGAAGTGATCGGCGTGAACACCGCCATCGCCAGCAGCTCCGGCGGTAACGAAGGCATCGGCTTCTCCATCCCCATCAACATGGTGATGTTCGTCGCCCGGCAACTGATTGCCACGGGCGAAGTGAACCGCGCCTTCTTGGGCGTGAATCTCGATGCCAAGTTTGGCGCGGCGGCCACCCAACTGGGGCTGCCCCGGCAACAAGGCGCCCGCATCTCCGGCGTGACCATCAACAGCCCGGCCGCGGCCGCCGGCCTGCAAGTCGGCGACGTGGTGCTGGAGTACAACGGGGTACCGGTGGAGAACGACGTGCACCTGGTCAACCTGGTGGGCATGAACCTGCCCGGCCAGGAAGTCACCATGGTCATCTATCGCGATGGCCGCCGGATTCCCGTCAAGATTCGGCTGGGCAACCGCAAGCTGCTCGAGCAAAGCAGCAGTTACGAGCTTCAGGATCCACGCTGGGAACTGCCTGAGCTGGGGCTGGCCGTGATCGGCCTCACCCCCGACGTTGCCCGCGACCTGCAGTTGGACGACGGCGTGCAGGGCCTCATCGTGACCGATGTCGACCCGCGCGGCCCGGCTGCCGGGCGGTTGCGTCGCGGCGACATCATCAGCGGCATCGAACGCAGTTCGATCACCCGCATCGATGATCTCCAGCGCGTGCTCAACAGTGTTGATCCCCGCTTTGGCGTGCGGCTGCACGTGGTGCCCAGCGGCGCCGGCCGAGACAACCTGCGGACCGTGGTGCTGCGACCTTCGCAAACGCCGCCGGGGCAGTAATTGATCAGCGGCCGCGAAGGGATAAGAACGAGGAACGCCGCTTAGCGCGCCAAGCGGCCGCGGATATAGACGTCGGGCCCCAGTTGGCGGATCTCGACCTGCTTCAGCCCTTGGGCGGCTGGCATATCGGCCAGGCCTAGCCCGGCGATCGGTGTGACGGCCGTAGCGCCGCCGATCAGCTTGGGGGCGATAAAGACGTGCACTTCGTCGATCTGTTGCTGGTCGAACAGCGCGCCCAGCAGTTGCCCTCCGCCCTCGACCAGCACGTTGGTGTGCTGACGGCGGCCGAGTTCATCAAGCAGTTGCAACAACCGCTCGGAGTGCGTGGAACCGTCCAGCGGCAGCACTTCGCAACCGGCGGCTCGCAATGTTTCGCAATGCGCAGCCGGCGCATCGCTGGCCACGGCGACCAAGAGCGGCGTTTCGCGCGCCGTGGCCACCAGGCGGCTATCGGGCGCGAGCGTGGCCTGGCTGTCGAACACCACCCGCAGCGGCGTTCTTAAGCCCGGCGGCCGTACGGTGAGTAAGGGATCGTCGGCGGCGGCGGTACGGCTGCCGATGATGATGGCATCGACGCGGCCGCGCAACGCGTGCGCTTCGGCCCTGCTGGGTTCGCTACTGATCCAGCGGCTGCTGCCTACGCGGCTGGCGATCTTGCCGTCGAGCGTCATGGCCCACTTGGCAATCACCCAGGGCTTGCCCGCGCTGAGCCGCTTGAGGTACGGCGCGTTGAGCTCCCGTGCGTCCTCCTCAAACAACCCGCAGGTCACTTCGATGCCCGCGGCGGTCAACTGCTCAAGACCTCCGCCGGCCACTTTGGGGAACGGGTCGGCCATGGCCGCCACCACGCGGCGAATGCCGGCCGCGATGATGGCCTCGGTGCAGGGCGGCGTCTTGCCGTGATGGCAGCAAGGCTCCAGCGTGACGTAGAGCGTGGCTCCGGCGGCGCGTGGACCGGCAATCTTCAAGGCTTCGATCTCGGCGTGCGGCCCGCCAAACCGCTGATGCCAGCCTTCGCCGATGACTTCCGCGCCGTGGGCGATAACGCAACCGACCATCGGGTTGGGCTCAACGGCCCCCTGCCCTTGCACGGCCAGGTCCAACGCCCGGCGCATGTGCCAGCGGTCGAGCCGCTCCTGGACGTCGGATACTTGCGGATCGGCCATGGAAGAAGCCGCTAATTGCCGGAAACGATCTGCACCTGAGCCGGCGAGTCAGGCACGTCGACCAGTTCGCACTGGATCGGTTCTTGCCGCTGGTCCATGTTCACGGCCAGCACTAGCCGTCGGCGGCCGCGGGTAAAGTCGACCTCGGTTTCCTCGGCCAGGTTGATGGGCACGCCGTCGAGCCAGGCGGTGAGGCCTGCCACGCTGTTCCACTTCAAAATGGCTTTGCCCGGCGTAGACACTGTGAACTCCATCCGCACAAAGCCGAACGAGCCCGAGCGGTTGGGATCGGTGAGCGTGGGAATGTCGGCCAGCGGCAACGTGCCCGCCACGGTGCTGTAGCGCGACGTCCATTGGATTTCGGGATGGTTGCCCGTCATGTTCTGGAAGCTGGTCCGGCGCAGCAGGTGAATGGCTTCGGGCGTGGGTTCCACCACTTGGAACCGCCGCACGTACCGCGCCTGCGAGATGGTGTACTGGCTATCGACCTTGCCCAACTCGGAGAGGAACCGTACCAGGTCGATCAGTTCGCCGCGGGTGAGATTGTCGGAAAGCCCGGCCGGCATCAGCGATCCGCCGGGAGCCTGCTGCTCGATGCTGGCTAGCGGAATGGCGACGTCGCGGTCGTCGGCATCGCGGAGGATCAACTCGCGATCGGTCTGGCGGACCTTGATGCCGGTGTACACGCGACCCTCGTCGGTGGCCACCACCAGCGAGTGATAGTTCTCCTTGACGGCCTTGTTGGGGTTCAGCAGCGAGTCGACCAGGTAATCGATCTGCGCGCTGGCGCCCAGGCTCACCAGGTCGGGACCCACGCGACCGCCGGCGCCGCCGATGGCGTGGCACTTGAAGCAAAGCTGGTCCTTGCGACGGAAGATCAGCTCGCCGCGGGCCGGATCGCCCTGCGTCTGCACGGCTTCGACCATCGCCTTCATTTCCTCGGGCGAGAGCTGCACGGGACCGGACGTGATGTTGCCGGCGGTCTTGAGCGCTTCGACCAGCGCATCGTGCGACTGGCCGGTGCTGCGGACCAGCCGCAAACCGAGCTTGGCCACGTCGGCCGGCAGGCGGGCACCCGTGAGCGCTTGCTGCAGCGCCTCGGGACCTGACTTCTTGGTCAGGAAGGCCGAGAAGATATGGTTGATGGCTTCCTCGCCGGGCTCGCCGCTCATCACCTCGACCGCGCTTTGCGCCGCCGCTTGCGGATCAACCTCGGCCAGCGAGGCCACGGCGATCGCCTTCACGGCATGGGGGTATTGGTTGCCCCGCACGATCGAACGGCAGATCGCGGCCGACTCTTGTGGGCTGATCAGCCGCAGGCTCTCCAGCGCCGCTTGACGCAGCTCCGCCGAGGTTTGCTGATCGGTGGCCAGCTCCGCCAGGCCCTGCGAAGCCTCGGTTACCTTCCAGGCTCCGGCCGCCCGGGCTGCCGCGGCGCGGAGCGCGTCGGGCTGCTGGTCGTCGTTCAGAATCCGGACCACCTCGGACAGCCGACGCTGCGGCTTGGTTTTGCGCCGCAAGGCGGCATCGGCCAGCGCATCCAGGAGCTGAACGCGTGCGGCGACCGTCAGTTCGTCGGCCAGCGCCAGTTCGAAGACCGTTTGTAGTTCCTGGCCGCTGCCCAGTGCGGCCACCAGCGACAGAACGCCGGCTTGTTGTTGCGGCGGAATCTTGCCTTCGCGCAGCAGGTTCATCAGCGGCTCAATCACCGCGGGCGAACCGGCCGCTTCCAGGGCAAAGGTCAGATGCGTGGCGCGGCCGTCGAACGAGATTTCACCGCGTTTGAGGGCCGCAACCCAGATCGGTTCGAGCGTGCGGGCCGTATTCCACAGCGCGTAATCGAGGAAGCGATCGACCGGATGATCCAGGGCCTGCATCGCCAATTCGGCCGCGCGAGGATCACGGCTGGCGGCCAAGGCCGACACGGCTTCCAACCGCACCCGCGGATGCTCGTCGTTCACCAGCTCGGCGAACAGCTCCAGGCTGCGGCCAACCTTGTCTTGCCAGTCGCCCAGCACGCGCGTGGCGGCCGCCCGCACCTGCGGACTTTCGCTCCGCACCAACTGCGTGAGCAGGTCAGGTTCCACGTGCCGCAGCGCCTGGTACAGCCACAGGGCTTCCAGGCGGTAAGTGTCGTACGCCGGATCGCGGCGATCCAGCCCGGCCACCCACTGTTGCAGGTCGGGCAGGATTTCGAGCCCACGTTCGCGGAGCAGCCGGCGAGCCTTCTGCCGCGTCCAATCTTCAGGCTCGCGGAGCGCATCAAGCAGTTGCGGCGTGGGCACGCCAACCAGCCGCGGCGGCTGCACCAGCGGCCGGCCCTTGTAGGTGATGCGCCAGATGCGGCCATGCCGGCGGTCACGCCGCTCGTCGCGGAAGTCGACCTCTCCGTGCTGAATGATCGGGTTGTACCAGTCGGCGATGTACAGCGCGCCGTCCGGGCCCATCTTGATGTCCACCGGGCGGAAGGCCACGTGGGTGGACTTGAGCAGTTCCTGCTGCTCGCGCGAGGCGAAGCCTGAGCCGTCTTCGCTCAACACGAACCGGCAGACACGGTGGCCGCGGAAATCGGCCGTGATGGCGTTGCCTTGCCAGTCGTCGGGGAAATGACGGCCGCTGATGAGCTCCAGCCCACAGTGCTTGGGCGAGCCGGGATTGAGCCCTTTGACGATGCGGCGAGCCCCCGGCGACGACACATAGGTGGCCCCGGGGAACAAGTAGTTGATGCCCTCGCCGTAGGCGCCGTCGGTCGCGAACTGGGCTCCGTAGCGATCAAACTGGTGGCCCCACGGATTGACGAAGCCTTTGACCAGCACGTCGAGCTTGAGCGTGTCGGGCTCAAACCGCCAGATACCGCCGCCGCCCAGCCGCCGCACGCCGTGCGGCGTTTCGATATGGCTGTGAATGTAGATCGACTGGTTGAAGTACAAGCAGCCGTCAGGACCCCAGCGGAACGTGTGCAGAATGTGGTGCGTATCCTCGGTGCCAAAGCCCGAGAGGACCACCGTGCGAGTATCGGCCTTGCCGTCGCCATCGGTGTCCTTGAGGTGCAGGAGCTGCGTGCTGCCGGCCACGTAGGCGCCGCCGTCGCCCGGCTCCACGCCGGTAGGAATCAACAGCCCATCGGCAAACACCTGCGAGTAGTCCGCCCGGCCGTCGCCGTTGCGATCCTCGAGGATGATGATCTTATCGTTGGCCGGTTTGCCGGGCTCGATTTGCGGATAGGTTTCGCTGCATGCCACCCACAGCCGGCCCTGGGCGTCCCAGTTCATCTGGATGGGCTTGGCCAGCATCGGATCGGCCGCGAACAGGTTGACCTCGAAACCTTCGGCCACCTGGAACGATTGCAGTTCGCGGTCGATGTCGGGCTCGGGCACTTCGGTCAGGTTGCGCTGGGCCTGGGCGGTGGAGACACCCCAAGCCAGGGCAACTGCGAAGAAGGCAAACCGCCGCAACGGCTGATACGGTTGTGAGCGTCGAGGCATGGGCGTTGTCGGGGGCGGTTGGGACGAAGTGTTGCCGGGGGGAAGCCGCATGCCCGCATTTCTCGTGCGACGCGGCAACCCCGCACCGTCAGATGGTCCCATCATAGCCCGCCCAACTAGCGCCGAGAAGGCAAAGCCCCCCGCTGGGCGGTGCGTGCGAATGCAACAAGGCGCCCCACCCGGATGGTGGCGCGCCTTGCCAGGTCGCTCTCCACATGCTGTCCGTCAGGGCCGGCTTACCCTTCGTGCGAAACCAATTCCAGGCCGGCCCGCTTCCATTCCTCGGCCCCGCCTTCAAAGTCGATCACGTTGCGAAAACCGGCCTGCTCGAGCTTCTCGGCCGCGTGGTGCGACGATTGGCATTCGGTCCGGGCACAGTACACCACGATCGGCTTGTCCTTAGAGCCGGCCTGCTGTTCCACCTGCTGGACAAAGTCGTCGCTGTCTTGCGGGATGTTGATCGCATCGGGGATGTGCGTGGCTTCGAAGTCCTCTTCCGCCAGCGTGTTGATCAGCAGGAAATCCTGCCCGCGCTCCTTCATCTGCTTCAGTTCTTCTGCCGTGATGGTACGCATGATTGCACCTCATAGTGGACGGCTAAGA
>CALBRZ010000081.1 GCA_937927735.1 uncultured Planctomycetales bacterium | reverse complement strand
TGGTCGTGCTGCACTACGAGGCCCTGTCCATTTCCGACGAGCCCCAGAAACTTCCCCCGATGGTCGAAGAGATTATGCGGTACAAGGGGGCCGACCAGAAGCTCCGCGATCTCCAGAACAATCTGGTGTTCGTTGTAGCCGACCAGCGGGCCATTCCGAACATGCAGGATCGGATCAGCCGGGCGTTGGCCCTCAAGGAACTTCAGAAGCCCGAGCGCATCCGCCAACTGGCGCCCTACCAGCAAGAACGGGTGAAGGAAGAAGACAAGCGGTCTTTGCTATACGTGGCGGAGTCCATCCTTCAGTGCTACCGCCACCTGTTCTTCCCACACCACCACGCGATGGCTGGCTCCGAGCTCCCGGTGGCACATGCCGTCATCGAGGTTCACAACGCCAGTTCCGATCCAGGCAATGGGCAGATTCATGTTGCCCGTGTCCTGCGGGAGCATCGCAAGCTGCTGGGCGATGGAGATGCGCCCGAGGCACCGACCTACGTGCGCGATCAGACACCCCTGAAGCAGAAGGGGGAAATCACCACGCTGGACCTGCGTAACGAGTACCGGCGGGCTCCCAAGCTGTCCATGCTGCTTACCGATGCGCCGCTGCTGGCCTGCATCCGCGAAGGGATCAATAGCGAAGTCTTTATCTATCGCGAAGGCGAGCAGGTCTGGGGCAAGGGCGATCCGGCCCCCGTCATCCAGATCAGCGACAATGCCTTCGTTCACACGCTGGCCGATGCCAAGAAGAAGCAGCTCTGGCCCCGGCCAGAGCCGATGGCCATCGACTTCAAGGCGAGCCCCGAGCAGATCGAGATCGGCGGGCAGGCGGAACTAACGGTCGCCGTATCAGGCGGCAACCCGCCCTACACCTACTCCGGCAGCGATCCCGGCTTGCACGCAGCCAACACCACGCAGACGGTTCTCCGCTGCACGGTCTCGCCGGCCAGCACGGAAACCTACCAAGTCGAGGTCAAGGACAGTCGCGGCCAGCGCCAGACGGCCACCGCCAAGGTTTCCGTCGTCGACACGGGCAAGTTGGCGGTTCGGGCCTGGGCCAATCCCACGCAGATCACGCTCGGCCAGGCGGTCACGCTCAACGTCAGCATCCACGGGGGCAAGGCTCCCTTTACGCTCAAGAGCAACCTGCCCGAGTTCACACACAGCAAGACAACGGAAACCGCCTTCCAGTGCCAGCAGTCGCCGACGGAGACCACCACCTACACCGTGGAGGTCACCGATGCGGCTGGAGCGACCGCTGCTGCGTCGATCTCGATGACGGTTGTCGTTCCCAAGCGGCCGGAACTCTCGGCCGAAGGCCCGCTGACCCAGGCGCTGGTGGAACTCTGGGAGAAGGCCCGCAACGCCAAGGTGGAGCAGATCGAGTCGCTGGTCATCCGGTTGTTCGATGCCTCCGCCACCTGGAAACTGCATCAGGCGCTGGCCACGCTCAATAATTCTGCGGTCAGCTGCCAGTACGAAGTGGACCTGTCGGCCGACGGCGTGGAGACGTTCCAGATTGAGTTTGCTGGACAGCTCGCGAAGGCGAACGCGCTGAAGTCGTTCCTCGACCCGCAGCTCAGGACCGCCTCCGAATACAACTTTGATAGCACCTACACGGTTCAATTCCTGACACCGATGAGTACCTCACCGGACAAGACCGACGCGCTCACCAAACACCTCACCAAGTACGGCAGTGGTGAGGCTTATGTCGAAGCCCACGCGGCCCCGCTGGAGCACGGCGCATGAGTACGGTCACCGCCTCGCGACGGGCTCGAATCAGCAACGGCCGGGCCTCAGACGATTTTGCCAACCTGCCCCGGTACGAGCTCCGCCTGATCGCCAGCAAGAAGAACGAATACCAACTGGAGATTTGGCAGCTTCCTTCTCCGGCCACGCCGCGGCTGACGGCACCGGAATATGTGGCCAGCCTGAAGGGAGTCGCCTTGCGGTTGATGGAGCCCAGGCTGTTGAAGCGACTGGCGCAAGCGAAGATCCAATTGGGGAGCATTTCCGCCGGCAAGCGGGAAGCCTGGCCCTTGAGTGAGGAGCTGGCCCTGTCGATGGGACTGCTGTTCCGGACGCTGGCCCCCATGCGGAGCATCGACCGGATCACCCAAGTGGCCAACGGCATCGACCAAATGAGTCGGGAGGAGGCCGGGTATTGGCTAGGCATGGCCATGCACCGTAAACGCCCTCGCCGCGTGCTGGCTGCCTTGCGGATGCTTTTGACGGAAGCATAAACTCTAGCCAAGTATCACCGATCAAAACTGTCAAAAAGTCGACTGCAGAGGGCAAATTCGAAACATGTGCCTGGCGTTTCCCAGTGATTGGCCTAACGGCTGTCCGCCCGAGGATGCCCAAGATGCCAATGGGACGGTTTTTCGCATTGTGAAAAACGATCCCCCGAACGACGTAGACTTTATTAGTCATTTTGAATCAGGCCGACTTCCGAAGGCCCCGCCTTGTCTGCGGTGTGGTCTATCGGTGTTTCGCGAATTGAAAGATGCCGTCCATCAAAGGCTCCTGATGCCAAAACTCGGACGCTGGATCGCCAAGGCCACCCTTGAAGCTGTGCACGGTAAGACGAAGCTAACCCAGGGGCAACAGCCCACGCACACCACGTGGTGGGCTTATG
>CALBRZ010000080.1 GCA_937927735.1 uncultured Planctomycetales bacterium | reverse complement strand
TCTTAGCGCACAGCCCCCCTGCAACGAGCCATCGCACGGCAGCAGCCGCCAAGCAAATGCGGCGCGCACAAAAGCACCCCGTGTCTGATTCGCGGGCAAGATTTCGTGGGGTTCGTGGCGACCGGCAGGGAATGTTCTCTATCGAACGCGCCGGGCCACCTTGGGGACACCATCAGCATACGCGGCGCAACACGCGCCCCCCGGGGACTACTTCACTTCCCGGTAGGTCGACCAACTCATGTACGCCAGAGCGATCGCGCCGATGATCATGCCGATGTCGATATAGATGTCGACCCGGTGAAACGGGAACTCTATGGCCAGGTCCAGCCCGAAGACCAACAGCAACAAGGCGGCCACGACCATCCCGATGATGGAAAGCGCTTTGGGCATGAAGACAGCTTTGCTCGCAGGGTTCCTCGGACCACTCATAAGCTTCCAAGTATAGTTCGCGGAATTGGGCTGTCACCCCACCCCCCTGCAAGGTTTCCGATTCCGCAGGATGTAGCGAATGTGCGGGGCGGTCAGCCGGAAAACGGTGGCAGACGTGCCGACGGCGCGGCCTCCCCGGCGGCCGGAGCCCCCATTGGGCCGAACCGCCGCCCCCGGGACCGTGTCGATGCGAAGCAGATAAGATAACGGGCAGTGCCGGCCGGACCAAACGGCATCTGCCGCGCCGGCAGCCAAACCGGGCACCAGCCGCTCCCCCCTCTCCCGAACCTCGGATCAACCGCCATGAGTTCCGACGCGATTTCCCCGGCCAACTGGGACTGGCTCCGCCAGAATATGCCGGTTCATCGCCGCTGGGCTTACTTCGACCACGCCGCCGTGGCCCCGCTGCCGCAGCCCACCCGGGCGGCCCTGCAAACCTGGCTCGATGAAGCCACCGAGGAGGGCGACACCGTATGGCCCCGCTGGGCACGGCAGCTCGAGCGGGTCCGCGAGGAGGCCGCCTGGTTGCTGGGTATCGACCAGGACGAAATCGCCCTGGTCCGCAACACTACCGAAGGCATCAACCTGGTGGCCGAAGGGTTCCCCTGGCAGCCCGGCGACAACGTGGTGTACGCCGCCAACGATTTCCCCAGCAACCGCTTTGCCTGGGTCAACCTGCAATCGCGCGGCGTGGAGCCCCGCCCGGTGACTTCGGTGGGCGGGTATGTCGACCCGGCCGAAGTGGCCGCGGCCTGCGACAATCGCACCCGCATCGTGGCCGTGAGCTGGGTCGATTACCTGACCGGCCGTCGCAACGACGTCGCCGCTCTCTCAGAGATCGCCCATCGGCACGGAGGTTATTTGTTCCTCGACGCAATCCAAGGGCTGGGCGTATTGCCGCTGGACGTGCGCGGCTGGGGCGTCGATTTTGCCGCCGCCGATGGTCACAAATGGTTGCTTGGTCCCGAAGGGGCCGGCATTGCCTACATCCGCCGCGAGCTGTTGCCGCTGCTGCGGCCGTTAGGGCTGGGCTGGAACAGCGCCGCCCGCTCGGCCGATTTCACACAGACCGAAATGCGTCTCAAAGAAAGCGCTGCTCGCTACGAAGGCGGCACGTTCCCCATGGCCACGTTCATCGGCCTGGCAGCCAGCCTGAACATGCTGCGGCAGTTGGGAGGCCCGGCCGCCATCGCACCTCGCATCATTGACGTGGTAACGCAAACGCGAGAACGCATCCGCCAGGCCGGTGGGCAATTGATCGGCTTGCCGCCCGATGAACAGGTCGAAAGCGGCATTGTACTGTTCGACCTGCCTGGCCGTGCGGCCAGCGAAGTGAGGCAGCGGCTGATGTCGGCCGGCGTGGTATCCAGCGCGCGCGGCGGCCATGTGCGGCTGAGCCCTCACGCCTACTGCAACGAAGAAGATTGGGACCGGCTCACAGCCGCCCTGAAAACGGTCTGACGTCTGGACCGTTCGCGAGGCCAGCACATGCCCGCAGGCGCAACGTCCCTTCGCCCTAGTCGCCAAAACCCTGCTGGTAGCGACGCAGCAGCGCCGGCACGTCGGCAGGCACGATGTACACCTTGCCGCGAATCTCTTTGGTTTCGCCCGGCTTCAGGCCGCCGATGCGAAAATCGCTGTGCAGGCAGGTGATGATGCCTTGAAACAGTTCCTGGTACGGTTTCCAGGCCATCGCGAGGATCTGCTTTTCATCGCCGCTGAAGCAGCCGATCAGTCCGTTGCTGGGCGTGTGCGGATTGAGGGGACGCGGGTTCACGTCCGACCGCGGCACGCCGGGCGCTGCCCAAACCTGGCCCGGCGTGTAGCGGGCTTCGGTCGCCCAATCGCGCGTCGGCATGCGTTCCAGCTTGCCATCCAGGAAGATGAAGCTGTTCTTCAGGTAGTCGTACGTTTGCGGCTTGTTGGGGTCTCCCAGCCCGGTGAACGCCCCCACGCGCATGCACGGTTGTGCCCAATGCGCTTCCGATGGTTGTTCAGTTGGATTGTGGGCCGTGAGGTGGAAATCGACTTCGTCGTGCCCTGCCGTGATCACGTGCTTAACGATCACGCCATCCTTCAGGCGGCAGGTGAGCTTCAGTTGATGTCCATCCTCGCTGGCTTCATCGAGCGTAGTGGTGTGGCCGATGACCGTGTGCTTGTTCCAATCGGTGGTGTGGCTGTTGGGGCGGCACTAGGCTTCCAGGTACAGAATCTTCACCTCGCGGCCCGGCACATGCGGCCCGCTGATGGTGAGCAGGTTCTTCTCCCAGTGCAGCTTCAGCCGCGGATTTTCCGCCTTGGCCTTCGCATCGGGCTCGGCGGCCACACCCCATGTTCCGCCCGCCAGGCACCCCATCAAGCACACCGACAGCACGCTCCGCAAACACAGCTTCTGCATGATCGCTCCCCCTTTGAAGCATGGCGGCGGACCGTGTGCATAGCCTGAAAGAGTCAGGCGCATCGCCACACGGCCCCCCGGCTTTGCGACAGTATTGTTGTCGCCAACGCGAGAAGCAAATTGCCAGGGTGCAAGAAGCCTGTGCGGAAGGCGGCGGCAGACTACTCCGCTTCGCCCCCGCCGTTGGCCGCCTCGGCGGTCGTCGCGTCGGTGCCCGAGGAAACCTCGGTTGCATCGTCGGCCAGCGATGGCACGCCGGCGGCGTCAGTCTTCAGACGCGGCAGCTCCGAGGTATCTTCCGGCTCGTCGCGGTATACGTCGTCGATCGGGATGCGATCGACTTCCTGCCGCAGCAAGAAGTAGATGATGGTGTAAGCCGTCCAGAAGTAGCACACGCCGTAGGCCGTCACGAGCAGCCGGCCGAAGCTGGCCCAGAACCGCAGGATGTTGCCGCCGGCGGTATCCGGCTTAAGCCCCACTTGTTCCGGCGTAGCCAACAGGCTGCCAAAGGTCGACCAGTCCACGGCCCGTTCGGCGCCAGCCAACAGTCCGGCGATTCCGGCCGAAAAGCCGTAAGCCAGGTTGATCAGCCAGGCCACCACAAACCAGCCGAAAGCGCCCAGCAACAGGGCGATCGCCAGATACACCAGGTAGTGAATCGGCCGGCTGCCCAAGTAGCTGTAGAGCCGCCCCACGGCGTCGAAGGCGTCGGAGTTCTCCTCGATGCTGAGGTTGCCCCACAGCAGCGGCCAGCCAAAGACAAGCCCGGCGACCAGCACGGCGATCCCCAAGCCGGCCAGGATGGCCACCGGCCACACCACGGCCGCCACGGCAAAGCCCAAGTCAAACCGGCTCAGCAGGCCCAACGGCAAAATGAACGCCGCAGGCAGCAGGCAAAACAGCAGCGGCAGGATCGGCGCCGAGAAATACGAAACCCATTTGCGGCTAGCGTGCCGGGTAGCCGCCCGGAACCGGTAATGTTCCGAGGCGTACTTTACCGCCGTAATGCGCGTGATCGCGCCGCCGATCCAGGCCCAAACCACCAGCGCCCACAAAATGCTGGCGACGAATAAGGCCCAACTACCGATGCGCCACTCGCCCAGCGGCGGAAAGAGCGTCCCTCCCAGCGGTGCCACGGCAAAACGACTGGCGGCTTGAAAGCCCTCGCCGGGCAATTTGCCGGGCGTGCCTTGAACCACGGAGTTCACCGCAGGGCAAACCGGCGGCAGCTCCCATTGCCAGGGCGATACCCGCAGTGCCTGCACCTGGCGGCCTACCTGGGGATCGTCGCTGCCGGCGAACATGGCGGCCAAAGCCTGCCACCCCAGGCACGTCGCCAGGACGCCCATCACGGCCAGCAACAGCGTGCGTGGCGACGCGGCCATCCACACGGCACGCCAGAGCGTAAGGCTCGGCAGCACCTCGCGCCACGAGACCTGATGCACAATGCCGCGCTGGGGCGGCAACGGTGTTGGGCTGGGGGCTTGGTTCGTCATAAGTCCAGGCATTATACGGCGTTCCAGGGGGGCCGCAAGAACGGTTTGCAGGCGGTGCTAGCCACGCCCGGTGAGCCGGCTCTGGCTCTAACTGCCGCACGCATCAGCATCTACGATTGCCTGCCAGGCATGGCCAACCACCGTGGGCGAGTAACTAACCTGTTTGTTCTTCAGAGCTTGCCCAAGTTAACGCAAGATACCGCCTCGGCTGGGGTGGTTCGAGTGCTTCGGGCGGCTGCCCGCAACAGTGCTAGCATGATAGAATCCCGTCGGTAAAGGATCTGCTGCATTCGCCCGCCGAGGAACGCCCGCAATGAGCGAAAAGCCGTTTGTTCATCTCCACTGCCACAGCCATTACAGCCTGCTTGACGGGGCCAGCCCCATCAAAGCGCTGGTGCGCAAGGCCAAGGAGAGCGGCATGAACGGCCTGGCGCTCACGGACCACGGTAACCTCTACGGCGCGCTGGAGTTTTACCGGGCAGCCAAGGAAGCCGAGATCAATCCGATCCTGGGCATCGAAGCCTACGTGGCACCCAACTCGCGACACCAGAAGGAGCCGGGCGAAAGCAGCTATCACCTGACGCTGCTGGCCCAGAACCGGACCGGCTTCCGCAACCTGGTGAAGATGTCGTCCAAAGCCTTCCTCGAAGGCTTCTACCGCAAGCCACGCATCGACCGCGAGCTGCTGGCCGAGCACAGCGAAGGCGTGATCTGCCTCAGCGGCTGCGTGTCGGGCGAGTTCAGCCGGGCGTTGCTCAAAGGCGGCAATCCGGAACTGAACATCGAAGAGGCGATGGAGATCGCCCGCTGGTTCCACAGCATCTTTGGCGATCGCTACTTCATCGAGATCCAGAACAACAATCTGGAGATCCAGCGGCTGGCGATGGAAGGCGCCGTGGAAGTCGCCCGGCGGCTGGGTCTGCCGTTGGTGGCTACCTCCGACGCCCACTACGTCAACCAGGACGACGCCGAGGCCCAGGATATTCTGCTGTGCGTCAACACGGGCAAGTTCCGCACTGATACTAACCGGATGCGCATGGAGGGTAACCAGTTCCACCTCCGTACGCCCGAGGAAATGTATGCCGCCTTCCCCGGCTACGAGGAAGCGTTGAAACAAAGCCAGCTCATTGCCGACAGCGTCGAGATCGACCTGGAGCTGGGTAAGCGGCACTTCCCGTCGTTCAACGTGCCCGAGGACAAAACGCCCGGCGACTACCTGCGCGAGCTGTGCCTCAAAGGCTTGAAGGAGCGTTACGCGGGCAACGAGGAGATGTGCCCCGGCGGCGAATTGGCGCCGCACGTGATGGAGCGGTTGGACCGCGAGCTGAGCGTGATCAACCGGCTCGGCTTCCCCAACTACTTCCTCATCGTGTGGGACTTCGTGCGGTTCGCCGTCGAGAACGGCATCCCCTGCACGGCGCGTGGTTCGGGCGTGGGCTCGCTGGTGGCGTATGCGTTGAAACTCAGCCACGTCTGCCCGATCAAGTACGACCTGCTGTTCGAGCGGTTCCTCGACGTCAACCGTCTGGAAGCGCCCGATATCGATATCGACTTCTGCAAGGAACGCCGCGGCGAGGTTATCGAATACGTCAAGCGCAAGTACGGCGAAGCCAACGTGGCCCAGATCGGCACGTTCGGTACGCTGGCGGCCCGGGCCGCGATTCGCGACGTGGGCCGCGCGCTGGGCATGCCCATCTCGCGCGTCGATGCCGTGGTGGGGATGGTACCCGACCAGCTCGGCATCTCGCTCGACCAGGCGCTGGAAAAGAGCGAAGACCTCAAAAAGGCCTACGAAACCGACGGCGAAGTCCGCGAACTCTTGGACCTGGCCCGCAAGGTGGAAGGCCTCGCCCGCAACGTGGGCACGCACGCCGCGGCCGTGGTGATCGCCGACCGGCCGCTGGATGAATACGTGCCGCTGCAGCGGGTGCAGGGCAAGGACGAAGTCATCACCCAGTGGGCGATGGGCGACGTGGAAGCCGCCGGCCTGCTGAAGATGGACTTCTTGGGTCTGCGCAACCTGACGATCCTCTCCAAGGCGGTCGACTTCATCAAGCAGACCACCGGCCAGCAGATCGATCCGCACAACTTCCCGCTGGACGATAAGGAAACCTTCGCCCTGCTTCAGCGCGGTGAAACCAAGGGTATCTTCCAGCTCGAAAGTGGCGGCATTCGCGACCTGCTCCAGCGAATGAAGCCGGACCACTTCCGCGACATCATCGCCACCAACGCCTTGTATCGTCCCGGCCCGCTGGAAGGCGGCATGGTCGACGACTACATCGAGGTGAAGCACGGCCGCAAGGAAGCCGTGTACCCGCACCCGGTGATGAAAGAAATCCTGGAAGAGACCAACGGCGTGATGGTCTACCAGGAGCAGGTGATGCGTATTCTCAACCGCCTGGGCGGCATCCAGCTCTCCAGCGCGTACACCTGCATCAAGGCCATCAGCAAAAAAAAGCTGCCGATCATCGCCAAGTTCCGCGAGGAGTTCATCCATGGTGCCCAGACGCAAGGGCTCAGCAAGGAGAAGGCCGAAGAACTGTTCGGGCTGATCGAGAAGTTTGCCGGCTACGGCTTCAACAAGTCGCACAGTACGGCCTACGCCAAGATCGCCTACATGACGGCCTACCTGAAGGCCCACTACCCCGTGGAGTTCATGGCGGCGCTGCTCTCGGGCGACATCCCGGGCCGCAACTTCAAGACCAAGGACTCGCTGGTCGAACACCTGGAGGACTGCACGCGGATGGGCATCGAAGTGGTGCCCCCCGACGTCAACCGTTCGTTTGCCGACTTCGCCGTGGCCGACGGCAAAATCCTGTTCGGCTTGATGGCAATCAAGGGCTGTGGCGAAGGGCCCGCTGGGGCGATCGTTAAAGCCCGCGAGTCCGGTGGCCCCTTCCGCGACTTGTACGACTTCTGCGAACGGGTCGATCCGGCCATCTGCAACCGTACGGCGATCGAAAGCCTGATCAAGGCCGGCGCCTTCGACTCCACCGGCGTACGCCGCTCGCAATGCCTGGCCACGCTGGAACGGGCGCTGCAACAAGGCCAGTCGGCGTGGAAGGACCGCCGCACCGGCCAGAAGAACATGTTCGACATGTTCGAGGAAGAAGAGCCGGCCAAACAGGCCGTCTCGCCCGGCTTCCCCGACATCCCCGAGTGGGAAGATCGCGAGAAACTCCAGAACGAGAAGGAAGTGCTGGGCTTCTACCTCTCCAGCCATCCGCTGGCCGAGCACGACGCCAAGCTGAGCCTGTTCCGGTCGCACACCACGGTCGAGGCGGCCGCCCTGCCGCACCGCACCGAGGTGTACCTGGCCGGCATGCTCTCGGCCATCAAGTTCTCGCACACCAAGAACCCACGCCCCGGCCAGGTGCACACCAAGTACGCGATGTTCGACCTGGAAGACCGGGCGGGCATCATGCGTACCATCATCTGGCCCGAACAATTTGCCGAATACGGCCACCTGGTGCAGCCTGAGGCGATCCTGCTGGTTCGCGGCGCGATCGACAAGCGGCCGGGCAGCGACGACGCCAACCTGATCGTCAACGAGTTGATTCCGATCGATGAACTCGATGCCCGCTTCACCCGCGGCGTGATGATCCGCTTTGACGAAGCGCAGCACGGGCCGCAGAAGCTCCACCACTTGTATGAGATTCTGCGTGGTTACCCGGGCGACCAGATCCTGCAACTGATGCTGTGCCTGAAGGACGGCCACCGGGCCCTGATGCACTGCGACGGGATGCGGCTGGAGCTTTCGTCGGAGATGCGCCGCCGTGTCGACGATCTGCTGGGCCCCGGCAACCTGCGGCTGCTCACGCGTCCGCCCCGCCCAGCCGCCACCAACGGCAATGGCAACGGCCGCCGGAACGGGCACCGCAATGGGCAGAACTAGTGCGCAAGGGCCGCAGTGCGGCGCGCCACGTAATCTCTTGCATGCGCTAGCAGCCCCAATCGGCCAAGATCGCAAGACGGGCAGCATCCACGGCAGCCAGACATTACACTGCTAGGGTACGCAGCTCCGCGTACCTGCTTCCAGTTTGTCGTCTGCGCTTACCATGGCTGTCGATCACCACGACGATTCGCAACTGCTGGTCGCCCTGCTGGCCGAAGCCCGCGGCGGCAGCGTCGAAGATCGCGAACGGCTGTTTGCCCTCTGCAAACGGTACCTGGAAGTGCTCGCCCGCAGTCACGTGGAAAGCTGGTTGCGGGCCAAGGTGGATGCCTCGGACATCGTGCAGCAGACGATGCTCGAAGCGCACCGCGATTTCGACCGTTTCACCGGCCAGACCGGCGGCGAGTGGCTGGCCTGGCTGCGGAAAATTCTCGCCCGCAACGCGGCCGATTTCGTCCGCCGCTACCGCACGGCGGCCAAGCGCAATGCGGCCCGCGAAGTTCCGCTGGATGGCCACCGCGAGGCCGATTCGCATCTTGGTGGACCGCCGGAGCCGGCGGCGCTCGATCCTTCGCCCAGCCAGCAAGTGATGCGGCGGGACGAGGAGCTGCGGCTGGCCCTGGCGATGAATCAACTTTCTCCGGACTATCGGGAAGTGATCATGCTCCGCAACCTCCAGCGGCTGCCGTTTGACGAAGTGGCCCGCCGCATGAACCGCTCACGACCTGCCGCCCAGATGCTCTGGGGTCGAGCCATCCAACGTCTGCAAAGCATCCTCCAGGCCCAAGAAAACGGCACGGTCGCGAGGTAGGAGCACGCTGGTACCGACGGGCGGTGCGATGTCCTCTGGCAGTCCTGCCAGACATCTAGGGGGGAGGCCAACTGCCTGGTTTTTACGGTGCTGCGTTCTTTAACGGTTGCTCCCTTAAATTGTGGGAGGTACTGCCGTACAATTCAGGGTTCGCCGTCGCGGCTTTGGATGGCCGCGGTCGCGGCACCTCTCCCCAATTGCCACAAGCAACCCAGCTCACCCGCATGCCGGCTTCCGATATCGTCATCAAGGGCGCCCGCGAACACAATCTGCGGGACGTCAGTCTGGTATTACCGCGCAACCAGTTGATCTGCCTGACGGGTGTCAGCGGATCGGGCAAGAGCTCCCTGGCGTTCGACACGCTGTTTGCCGAAGGCCAGCGGCGGTATGTCGAAAGTCTGTCGAGTTTCGCGCGTCAGTTCCTGGGCCAGATGCCCAAGCCCGACGTCGATGTCATTGACGGCCTCAGCCCTTCGATTTCGATTTCGCAGAAAACGTCGGGCCAGAACCCGCGCAGCACCGTCGGCACGATCACCGAAATCTACGACTTCTTGCGCGTGCTGTACGCCCGCGTGGGCCAAGGCCACTGCCCTAGCTGCAACCGGCCGATCACCGCGCAGACTCAGGAACAGATCATCGGGCGGATTCTGCAACTGCCGCAGGGGACGGCGGTGCTGATCCTGGCCCCGCTGATCCGCGGCCAGAAGGGCGAGCACCGCGACCTGTTCGAGAACCTGCTCAAGCAGGGCTTCGCCCGGGCTCGCGTCGATGGCCAGGTGGTCTCGCTCACCGATCGGCTGGCGCTCGACCGGCAGATGCGGCACAACATCGAGGTGGTGGTCGACCGCCTCAAGATCGGCCCCAATGTGCGCACGCGGCTGGCCGAGGCCGTTGAGCTGGCGCTCAAGCTGGGCGAAGGCAACCTGATCGCAGCGGTGCAAGGCGGCGGCGATGCGCTGCCGTCGCTCGACCTGCCGGCCGATGCCGTGGCCCAGCAGTCCGACTCGCTGGATATCCAACTTTCGGCCCATTACGCCTGCACGCACTGCAACCGCAGCTTCGAGCCGCCCAGCCCGCAGCTTTTCAGCTTCAACAGCCCTCAGGGCATGTGCCCCAGTTGCGACGGTCTGGGCGAGGTGTTCACCTTCGACCCCGACCTGCTGGTCACGCGGCCCGATCTCAGCTTCCAGCAGGGTTGCTTCGAGATCATCGGCAAGTGGCGGGAGATGGGCCGTTGGCGGCGGCACATCTTCCAGGGCGTGGCCGATACCATCGAACGGCTCGAGGGCCTGGAACCCGGCTACCTGCTCGAAACGGCCTGGGAAGACCTGGAGCCCAAGTACCGGCAGATGCTGCTGTACGGCACGGGCGACTTGCACATCACCTACACCTGGACCAGCGGCGGCAGCTCGCACAAGTATGGCGGCCGTTGGGAAGGCATCATCAACGAGCTGCGCAACAAGCACCGCAACTCGACCAGCAAGCTCCAGCGGAAGCAGTACGAAAAATACATGCAGGTGGTGCGGTGCGGCGAGTGCGACGGCAGCCGGCTCAACGCGCAGGCGCGAGCCGTCACGTTAACCAGCGAGCATCCCAAGTTCGCCGAGCAGCCCAGCCTTACGCTGCCGCAGGTGTGCAGCCTGGCCGTATCCGACGCGGCTGACTTCTTCGCCCAACTGAAGCTGAGTGCCACCGGCCAGGCCATCGCCGCCGAGGCTTTGAAGGAAGTCCGCGGCCGGCTGGGCTTCTTGATGAACGTGGGCTTGGATTACCTCTCGCTCGATCGTACGGCACCGAGCCTTTCCGGCGGCGAGTCGCAGCGAATTCGCCTGGCGGGCCAGATCGGCTGCGGCCTGGTGGGCGTGCTCTACATCCTCGACGAGCCTTCAATCGGCCTGCACCCGCGCGACAACGCCCGGCTGATCGACACGCTGACCCAGCTCCGCGACATGGGCAACACCGTCGTGGTCGTGGAACACGACGAAGAGACCATGCGGGCCTCGGATCACCTGATCGACTTTGGCCCCGGCCCCGGCGTCCGTGGCGGCGAAGTCGTTGCGGCCGGCAACCTCGAAACGGTCATCAAGAGCCCCCGCAGTCTCACCGGCAAGTACCTCTCCGGCCAGGAAGCTATCGAAGTGCCGGCTCGCCGCCGTCCGCCCGGTGATCAGTGGCTGCGGATCGTCAACGCTCGCCAGAACAACCTCAAGAACGTGACGGTCGAACTGCCGCTGGGCACGTTCATCTGCGTGACGGGCGTTTCCGGATCGGGCAAAAGCTCGCTGGTCAACGACGTGCTGGGCGAAGCCTTGTGGCGCGACCTCAATGGCGGCGACGGCCATCCCGGCGACTACGAACGCATCGAGGGCATGGAGTTCCTCGATAAGCTCATCGCCATCGACCAGTCGCCCATCGGCCGCACGCCGCGTTCCAACCCAGCCACCTACATCAAGGTCTTTGACGAAATCCGCAAGCTGTACGCCCAGTTGCCGGAAGCCAAGGCCCGCGGCTACCGCGAGGGCCGGTTCAGCTTCAACGTCAAAGGCGGCCGCTGCGAAGCCTGCGAAGGCAACGGCTCCAACAAGCTGGAGATGGACTTCCTGGCCGACGTCTGGGTGACGTGCCCCGTCTGCGAAGGCCATCGCTTCAATCGCGAAACGCTTCAGATCCGCTTCAAAGGCAAGTCCATCGCCGACGTCCTGGAGATGGACATCCAGCAGGCCCTCGAGCACTTTGAGAACATCCCCAAAGTGCGCGAGATGCTGCAAACGCTGCACGACGTGGGGCTCGACTACCTGAAGCTCGGCCAGGCATCGCCCACGCTCTCCGGCGGCGAAGCCCAGCGGGTGAAGCTTGCCCGCGAGCTCACCAAGCGCAGCACCGGCAAAACCCTGTACCTGCTCGACGAGCCGACCACCGGTTTGCATTTTGCTGATGTCAAACTGCTGCTCAAGGTGCTGCACAACTTCGTCGATGCCGGCAACACCGTCCTGGTGGTCGAGCACAACCTGGACGTGATCAAGACCGCCGACTGGATCATCGACATGGGCCCCGAGGGTGGCGCCGCCGGTGGCGAGGTGATCGTAGCCGGCACGCCCGAGGAAGTGGCCGCCTGCCCACGTTCGCATACCGGCCGCGCCTTGGCCGAAGTGCTGGGGCCCAAGCCCGCCAAGCCAACCACCATTCCGGCCAGCGGCAAGTCGGGCAGCAACGGCCGGTCGACCAACGGTTCCGGCCGCAGCGAACGGATCACTTCGATCAAGGTGCGCGGCGTGCGGCAGCACAACCTCAAGGATGTCGATGTCGAAGTGCCGCGCGATCAGATGACGGTGTTGTGCGGCCCGTCGGGTTCGGGCAAGACCTCACTGGCCATGGATACGATCTATGCCGAAGGCCAGCGGCGGTACGTCGAAAGCCTCAGCTCTTACGCGCGGCAGTTCGTCAGCCAGGTTGCCAAGCCGCAGTTCGAGCACATCGAAGGCCTTTCGCCGGCCATCGCCATCGAGCAGAAGAACCTGGGCAGCACGCCCCGCAGTACGGTCGGCACCGTCACCGAGATCTACGACTATCTGCGGATCCTGTACGCCCGGCTCGGCACGCCGTATTGCCCCGACTGCGACCTGCCGATCGGCACGCAGACGGTTGATGAAATCGTCGACAAACTGATGGCTCTGGAGGAAGGCACGCGGCTGTACCTGATGGCGCCGCTGGAAGTGCAAGTCGGCGAGAAGTACGAAACGCACTGGGACGACCTGCGTGCCCGCGGCTACCAGCGCATCCGCGTCAACGGCCAGACCTATTCGCTCGACGAACCTCCCAAAATCGACCGCCGCCGCAAGCACGAGGTCGATGTGGTGGTCGACCGCATCGTGATCCGCGCCGAAAGCCGCGGCCGCATCGCCGACAGCGTGGAAAGCGCGCTCTCCCTGGGCCAAGGCGTGCTCCGTGTGGCCACGGCCCTGGACGACGTACCCGAGGCCAAGTGGCCCGTGCAGGTTCACAGCCAGCACCTGGCGTGCGATCACTGCGGCCGCAGTTTCGAACCGCTGACGCCACACCATTTCTCGTTCAACAGCCCGTTGGGCTGGTGCGAAAGCTGCGAAGGCCTCGGCGTGCAAACCGGCGCGAACCCGGCCGCGCTGATCCACGACCCGCGCAAGTCGCTGGCCGAAGGTGCCGTGGCGCTGTGGCCCGATACGAACTCGCCGCTGTTCAAGTTGATGCTGGATGCGTTCTGCGAACATACCGGCATTCCGGCCGACAAGCCGTTCGAATCGCTCACGGCCAAGCAGCGCCGGACCATCATGCATGGGCTCGGCGAGGAATGGATCGACGTGTACCCGCCCGGCCGTGGCAAACGCGGCGCGCCGCTGTTCCGCTTCCAATACAAGGGGCTTTACCCGGCTTTGGAAGAGGCATCCAAGCTATCGCCCCGTCTGCGCTCGCGGCTGGAACACCTGGTCGACGAAGTCGAGTGCGCCACCTGTGGCGGCAGCCGGCTCCGCGAGGACGCGGCCGCTTACCGCTTCCAGAACAAGACGCTCGACGAAGTGTGCCGCACGCCGCTGGGCACGCTCTTGGACGAAGTCCATCACTGGAACCTCAACGAGCGTGAGCGCAAGATCGCCGGCGAACTGGTGCGAGAAATCACCAACCGGCTGACGTTCCTGGTCGACGTGGGCCTGGACTACCTCACCCTGGACCGGCCCGGTCCCACGCTCTCCGGCGGCGAAGCCCAACGTATCCGTCTGGCCAGCCAGGTGGGCAGTGGCCTCACGGGCGTGCTGTACGTGCTCGACGAACCCACCATCGGCTTGCATCCGCGCGACAACAGCCGGTTGATCCGTGCCCTGAACCGGCTCCGCGACCTGGGCAACACGCTCTTGATCGTGGAACACGACAAGGAAGTGATCGCCGGCGCCGATCAATTGCTCGACTTTGGCCCCGGTGCCGGGCGCAACGGCGGTACCGTGGTTGCCAAGGGCACGCCGGCCCAGGTGGCCAAGCGCAAGACGTCGGTCACAGGGCCGTACCTGTCGGGCGCTAAAAGCATCGGCATCCCGATCAATCGCCGCCTGCCTTCGCTGCTGGCCGATCCGGTCCAAGCCAAAGCCGGCGGCAAGGCCACCGCCAAACGCGGCAAGAAAAAAGCCACCCGCAAGGCGGCCGAGGCTGCGCCGGCCCTGCGCGAGGCACCGCGCCGCGTGGACTTCGACACGCTGCGGATCATCGGCGCTCGGCATAACAACCTGCGAGGCATCGATGTCGAAATCCCGCTGGGAGCCCTGGTGGCCGTAACCGGCGTTTCCGGCTCAGGCAAGAGCTCGCTGATCGACGATATCCTGTATCGGGCCCTCTCCAAGCGGCTGCACCGGGCCAGTACCTTCCCCGGCGCGCACGATGGCCTCAAGGGCGTCAACAAGATCAACAAGGTGATCCGCGTCGACCAGCAGCCGCTGGGCAACACGCCGACCTCCAACCCGGCCACGTACACCGGCGTCTTTGAACTGATCCGCGAGCTGTACGCCCAACTGCCCGACGCCCGGGTGCGCGGCTACACGGCCCGCCGGTTCAGCTTCAACGTGCCCGGCGGCCGCTGCGATAAGTGCGAAGGCGCAGGCCAACTGCGGATCGAAATGCACTTCCTGCCCGACGTCTGGGTCACCTGCGACGTCTGCGGCGGCAAACGCTACAACGCCGAAACGCTGGCCGTGCGGTACAAGGGCCGCTCCATCGCCGATGTGCTCGAAATGCCGATCGGCGAGGCGGTCAAACTGTTCTCCAACATCCCCAAGATCCGCCGCATCCTCCAGGTGCTGTGCGACGTAGGGCTCGATTACCTTACCCTTGGCCAGTCGGCACCTACGCTCTCGGGCGGTGAAGCCCAACGTGTGAAGCTGGCTGCCGAACTGGCTCGCCCCGATACCGGCCGGACCATCTATCTGCTGGATGAGCCGACCACCGGCCTGCACTTCGACGACCTGTCCAAGCTGCTCGACGTGCTCAACCGGCTGGTCGACCTGGGCAATACCGTGGTGGTCATCGAGCACAACCTGGACGTGATCAAGACCGCCGACTGGGTCATCGACATGGGCCCCGAGGCGGGCGATGGCGGTGGCCAACTGGTCGTGGCCGGCACGCCCGAGGACGTGGTCGAACACTCGCGACGGCAACGCAGCGGCAAGTATCCCGAACTGCTCCGCAGCTACACGGGCGAAGCCCTTGAACCCGTCCTGGCCGAAGGCCCATACGTCGAGCGTTCCGTGTTCGATCCGGCCCAGCTCGACCAGCGTCAGGAGGGCGACCAGGACATCTCCGAGGTCGGCAGCGACGTGGCCATGCCTTGGGAAGTGGACGGACGCCGCTGGCACACGGTCGATCGCGTGGGCCGCCGCGGCGAGCCGTGCAAGTGGGACGGCCGCATCCTGGCCAAGGTGGTCGACCGCATCCAGGAACTGGGCGACTTCAACGAAACCAACTGGAACCAGCGTTCGGTGGTTGAGATCACCGGCCGTCGCAAGAGCGATGGCTGGTTCTTCCACGCCATCACCGGCGAGCAGTGGTTGCTGAAGCTCAAGTTCCGCGTCGCGCGGCGGACCTTCAAGCGCGAAGAACTGCAAGCCCGGCTCAACCTGGTGCCGCTGGACGAGATGCACGACCTGCCGGTGTACGGCAGCGAGCCGCGGGTGAAGTGCAAGAACCTGGCGGGCCCCTGGCAAGAGGTCGAGCTGCGCGTCCACTCGCTCGACGAAGTGGATCGGCCGGAGTTCTGGAAGTTCCTGGAAGAAGCCGTGCAGGGCTTCAACCGGCACCAGCAGCGCGTGCAGCAGAACCCCGACGACATCATGCCCTGGAAGGTGCTGGGGCGGAAATGGCACTTCTCGCGACGGGGCTTCCCGCTGGGCAAGACGCCCCAGTGGCCGGTCGAGCTGCTCGAATCGTTCTGTGAGCTGGTGGCCGAGGTTGCCCCCGACGGAGAGTTCCTCTGGAACAACCAGACCGTGGTGCATTACATGTTGCCGGGCCGGTCGCAGCCCTGGCTCAGCCTGCACACCAAACGGCCTACCGCGTTGGAAGCCGCGCTGCACGGTCCCAAGAACCGCTTCGCCCTGGGCGAGCTGCTGCACCTGGGCGCCGACCGCGAGCTGCAAACCGACGCGCCGGATTGCGACGTCATTCGTATCCAGCTCCGCACGGCCGACGACCTGCAAAACGGCCTGGCCGACTTCCTGCGCCGCCACGCGGAAGTTGCCAAAAGTGAGCGTTAAATAAGACCTGACGTACGTATGGGCCGCGCTAGCCGGGGGCCCATAGCATCCCCCGCTACGCGGGTAGGATCGCAGCGTATGTGCGCTGTCCGCCAGTGCCCCGGCAAGGCGTCCGTGGCAACTGGCTGCTTGGTACAGCCGGGGAGCGTATGGTACGCTTGAATGGGTTTCCCCCAATCGCGTAGTGTGCGCCGGCCAATGCGTCCGGCCTCCGCTCTCTTAGGCAGCGACGTTTCCAGGATCTTTGCATGCAAGTCGACCGCCTCGGTCCATACCGGATCGGCAAGCTGCTCGGCCGCGGGGGCATGGGCGCTGTTTACGCCGCACAGGACGAGGAAGGCAACCCCGCCGCGATCAAGGTGCTGTCCACCGGCCTGGGGCGCGATGTCGGCTTCCGCGAACGGTTCGAGGCCGAGATCGAAACGCTCCGCAAGCTCAAGCACCCGAACATCGTCCGCCTGCTGGGTTATGGCGAAGAAAACGGCGTGCTGTTCTACGCCATGGAACTGGTCGACGGCCGCAGCCTGGAAGACGACTTGCGGGCCGGGCGCAAGTTCACGTGGGAAGAAGCGGTACGGCTGGGCGTCAAACTGTGCGGCGCGCTGCGGCACGCGCACGACCGCGGCGTGGTGCACCGGGATATCAAGCCGGCCAATCTGCTGCTCACTTCCGACAACGATATCAAGCTCTCCGACTTCGGCATCGCCAAACTGTTTGGCGCCACCGGCATGACGTCGGCCGGCGGCATCCTGGGCACCGCCGAGTACATGGCTCCCGAGCAGGCCGACGGCCGCCCCGTGGGGCACCGCGCCGATCTCTACAGCCTGGGTGCGGTGCTGTACACGCTGATTGCCGGCCGACCGCCGTTCGTGGGTAAGAGCATCCCCGAGTTGCTGCACATGCAGCGGTACGCCACGCCCGAACCGCTGCGCAAGTTCTCGGTCGACGTGCCCGAGGAAATCGAAACCATCATTCTCCAACTGTTGGAGAAAGATCCCGAACGGCGCATCGCCAACGCCGTGTTGGTGGCGCGGCGGCTGGAAGCCACGGCCCGCGGCCTGGAGTGGAAGAAAAACCAGCTCAAACAGCGGCAAGGTCAGCCGTCCGGTTCGGACACCGATTTTGAAGTCGCCGGCAAGCCCAACCTCACCGGTCCCGGGCGGCGGTCCGACGTCACTGAGGCCATCACGCGGCCGGGCGTCCCTGCCATCGATCAGTTCGGAGTGACCCAGGCAACCGGCATCGGAGCCGGCGAGCGCGACATGACGCCTGGGCTGGATGTCACCGCCCCCGGCACGGCGATGCCCATCGCCCGCAAGACGCCGGCTCCCACGCAGCGAGATTCCTACGCCATTCGGCCGGAACCCGGCGATGTCGCAGGCTCCGAGGTCACCATGGCCGCGCCGAGCACGGGATACGGCGTCGCTCCCGCCAAGGCCGCGGTGGCCGAAACCACCTCGACGTCGCGGTTTACCACCGTTCCCGAGCACGAAGAAGTCGACCCGCTGATCAGCGACGACGAATACCCGCTGGTCTCACCGCAAACGGTACTGCTGGCCGGCTCGCTGCTCACCATCGGGCTGCTCATCTGGTACATGCTGCAACCGCCGTCGGCCGACGACTTGTACCAGAAGATCAAGGAATCGGTACAAACGACCGGCGACCCGCTCGCGGCCACGACCGATATCAGCCGGTTCCTAGAGTTGTACCCATCCGATCCGCGTTCGCGCGAGATGGAGGGGTACCTCGAAGAAAACGAAGTGCTGCGGCTGGAACGGCGGTTTGCGATTCGCGCCAATCGGCTCTCGCGCGTGGAAGGCCTCAAGCCGATCGAGGCCGACTACCTGGAGGCCATGTCCACCGCGTCGGTCGATCCGGCACTCGCGTACGAACGGCTCAAAGCGATTTCGGCCCTGTATGGCGATGACGCCATGCCGGGCAGCGACACGAACCTGATCCAAAAGCTGATCCAGCGGCAGCTGATGCGGCTGCGGGGCGCAGCCACCGTGTACATCCGCAACCACTTGGACCTGGTGCGCAAACGCCTGGCCGACGCCAACAAGATCGCCGCCGAAAAGCCGGAGCAAGCCGCGACGATCTACAGCAGTATCGTGGAGTTGTACGGCCATAAACCCTGGGCGGCCGCCGAGGTGGCTCAAGCGCGAACAGTCCTGGCCGGATTGGAACCGCTGGTATCCCGCGACTCGCTGGACATCTCATTCGGCTCCCCCCAGGCGTCAGACGAACAGGCGCCCGAATTCGACCCGCGGGATACGCCTGCGGCCACGACGAGCGCCGAGCCTGGCGCCTGAGCGCGGCACGGCGCGTGGGCGTCTGGCCGCCCGGGCATGGGCATAAAATTCCTGTCAGCAGGCGATCTTGCCTGCCAATGCGTCGCTACGGCCCGAATCTTGCAGCAACGTCCCGATGGCCTCGGGAAGACGATGCGTACGTCCCGAGCTGGGCAGCACTTATGCGACGCCCCGCCATCGTCCAGACAAAGTTCTCAGCGAGAGCCGTATGACCAAGCTGGTGTTTCAATCGAGCGACGGGCCGACGGTTGGTATCGAACTGGAATTGGCCCTGGTCGATGCCCAATCGATGGCACTTTCCAGCTCCATCGAATCCATCCTGCAGCGCGTACCTGAGGCGTTTGCTCCGCAGATCAAGCCGGAACTGATGCAGTGCTACGTGGAGCTGAACACCAAGGTTTGCCGCACCATCGGCGAGGCGGAAATCGACCTGCGCGAGAAACTCCTCTGGCTGCAACAAACGACCGATGAGCTGGGGCTGCGGTTGTATTGGACCTCCACGCATCCCTTCTCGCGCTGGTCGGATCAGCGCGTTACGCCCAATGACCGCTACGAAAAGCTGGTGAACCTGCTCCAGGACATGGCCCGGCAGTTGATCTGCTTTGGCCTGCACGTGCACGTCGGGGTGGATTCGGGCGACAAGGCGGTGATGATCTGCGACCGCATCATGCGGCACTTGCCGCTGCTGCTGGCCGTCTCGAGCAACAGTCCCTGGTGGGAAGGCCGCGTGACGGGCCTTAAAAGTCACCGCTCCAAGATCATGGAAGGGTTGCCCACGGCCGGCCTGCCCCCGCTGATGCGCAACTGGAGCGAGTATGTGTGGCTGGTGAAGCACCTGATCGAAACGGGCTTCATCCACACCATCCGCGAGATCTGGTGGGACGTGCGGCCGCACCACAACTTCGGCACGGTCGAAGTGCGGATGTGCGACATGCCCGGCAGCCTGGAAGACGCCCTGGCGTTGGCGGCCTTCATCCAGTGCCTGGTGAAGGCCCTCTCCGACGATATCGACGAAGGCGCCTACCAGCACGACTGCCACCCCATGATGGTGCGGCAGAACAAATGGCGGGCGGCCCGGTTCGGACTCGACGCCCGGCTCGTCGACACGTTCACCTACCACGCGCTGCCGGTGCGCGAAATGGTCGAGCACCTGGTGGAACTGCTGCAGCCGGTGGCCGACACGCTCCATTGCCGGCAGTACCTCGAGCACGTGAACAAGATGGTCCGCTCGCGCTCCGGCGCCGATCGGCAACTGGCCGCCCTGGAAGAAACCGGCGACGCGGCCCAGGCCGTGCGGATGATGACAGAACTCTCGCGTGTGAAGCCCGAACCAATGGCCGCAACAGTGGCCGCGACCGCCCCCAGCTAGGCTGGCGGTTCCAGCACCGCCCCCTGCTTGCGCAACAGGGCTTGCACGCGTTGTATAGGCACGGCGCGCAGCGACGTTCCCTCGCTCAGGGCCACGTGTGCGGCCACGCCCGCCGCTTGCCCCATGGCCATCCACGTCGGTTCCAGGCGGATGGACGAAAACGCCACGTGCGTGGTGGAAGCCGCCACGGGCACGATCAGCCCTTCAAGCCGCTCGGGGATCATAATCCGGTAGGGAATCTGGTAAGGCCGCGTGATCTTGTGCAACATGCACAGATAGCCTTCCAGCACGCGGTCGTCGCCCGGCTGCCGCTTCTGCACCGGAAAGCTGTCGATCGGAAACTCGCCCACGGCGATGGCATCGTCGTGAAAGCGGCGGCTTTCCAGGCCCGGCTGTTCGGTAATGTTCGCTTCGGTCAGTGTGTACGCTCCCACCAGGCGCCGGGCTTCGCGCACGTAGAGCTGAAACGGGAAATGCCCGTCATCGGTGAACTCGTCGCGCGGTAGCTGATGGGCCAGCGCCAATTGGCGAGCCTCGTCGGGCACTTCGGCGTCGTGCTGGAGAAACCAGAGCAGCCCCAGCGTCAGATTGCGCGGGCGCTGGCAGATCGCTTCGCGCTGTTGCCAGGTGCCTTCGACGTAACCGGCATTTTCTTCGACAAACACGAACCCCAGCCCACGCGGGTTCATGTTCACGTCGGTCTTGGCGTTAGGGATCGCAGCGATGGAAAGGGCAATCCTCGTCGGATTGGACTTGCCGAACCGGCCGCTCCGCCAATCGTCGAGGTAGCCCAAGTAGCGGCGGCGATCGTAATCGTCGGGCTTCGAAACCGGCACCTGGTTGCGTGGGTCGGTCGCCAGGCAAAGCCGATAGGTGTAAGCCGGCAGCCTGGCATCGCCCTGCCCCGTGCCGCCCAGCCGCTGGTGATTCCGCCAGTCGAAGTAGATATGGCCGGCATGCAGTTCGCCAAACTCATCGCGTCCTTCACGTCCCGCGCGAAAAGCGGCCCCCGCAGCGGCGTAAAGATCGCCTTCGTACGTGGCATCGGCAAATAATCTTGCCCGCAGCGTCCGCCGCCGCCCGGTATCGCGATCGACAAGTTGCACGGCCACCAGGCGGCCATCGCGCGTGGTGGCTCCCTCCAAGCGATGGCGTTTCAAGACGGTAATGTTGGGCTGTTCGGCCACCATCGCATCGAAGATGGCCTCGGCCACCGACGGCTCAAAGAAGTAACCGTCGCGGCAAAGCCGCACGGCCTCGGTCCCCTCGCCGTACCGCTGGACATAGTACCGCTTCACGCGGTCGACGAACTCCCGGAAGATGCCCTGGATCATCGGCCGATGTTCGATGTCGCTTTTGCCCAATCCGCTGGAACTCATCCCTCCCAAGTGCCCGTGATACTCGGTGAGGGCGACCCTGAGCCCCAGCCGGGCGGCGGTCACGGCCGTGGCGATACCGCCAGGCGTGCCGCCGACAACCACCAGGTCATACGAGTCGTCATCGCTACGCTCGGCGGCGAACGTTGGCACGGCAGGCCACACCGCAGCAGAGCCCACAAGTGTGGCTGCGGCCCGTCCCAGCAGCTTGCGTCGATCCAGCAGCGGTATGACGATCCCCCCCTGAAAACGCTTGAGCGTGTACTCCGCCAGGCGTGGTGCGCAGGGTGGTCCTTCCATGCTGCCCCCGCCCCCCGACCGCCTGCTATGGGATGAACACAAACTCTTTCACGTTGAACATCACGTGGCACAGGTCGGCCCAGGCTCGGGCGTCGTTCAACGCCTGCTGCGGTGACAGGCCCAGTTCCTGACCTTGCTGCGCGAGGAACTCCAGCGCTGCCGCTTGTTCGTCGGATCGGGGCGCTCGGGCAAACGCCAGGCGGTACATGCGTTCGACGCGGGATGTCGGGTCTTTGGCTTCGGCTAACAGCCGTTGCGCCCACACCTGGGCTTGCTGCACCACGAACGGATCGTTCATCAGGATCAGCGCCTGGGCAGGCACGTTAGAGGTATTCCGCCTGCCCATGCTGGTGAACGGAATCGGCTGATCGAACGCCAGCATCATCGGCAAGAGAAAGTTGCGGCGGATGGCAATGTAGATGCTGCGGCGGCCGTTGCCGTCCAGCGGACCGCTTTGGCCTGGCCGCCCGCGTCCTTGCATGAACGGCGTGAGGTAAACCGGCACGCTCGGCCCGAACATTTGCGGTTCCAACCGGCCGGACACGGCCAGAATCGCATCGCGAATGGCCTCGGCTTCCAGACGCCGGATCGGCATTCGATGCAGCAACAGGTTCTGCGGATCGCGCTCGTTGGCCGCCGGCTGCGGCGTGCTATCCATGGCAAAGGTGCTGGTAAGCACCAGGCGGCGGATCAGCCGCTTGATCGACCAGCCATCGGCCACGAACTCCACGGCCAGGTAATCGAGCAGTTCGGGATGCGTGGGCTCGTTGCCCAGCACGCCGAAGTTATCGGTCGAGGCGACGATGCCGCGTCCCCAGAGGTGATGCCAGACGCGGTTGACGATCACCCGTGCGACCGCCGGATTGCGAGCCGGATCGACCAGGTGCTCGGCCAGTTGCAGCCGGCCGCTGCCGGGGCCTGTGGCCGGGTTCTCCTTGCCGCCAAACGCCTCCAGGTAGCGGCGGGGAACGCGTCCGCCAGGCGTCTTATGGTTGCCGCGGATCAGGAACTCCTCGTCCTCGGCAAAGCCTTCCCACAAGGCCGGCGCCGTGGCCGATTGAACCTTGATCTGTGCAAGCTGCTCCGCCCTGGCAGCCAGAAACCGCTGGCGGGCCGCAGCCAGCTCGGCTGACAGCGTTTCGACAAACAGTTCAGGATGCCGCAGCATCCACTGGGCGACAGATCGTGAGGCAGCCGCCCCTTCATCGCCCGGCAAAGCAACCTGACCTTGCGACCAGTGGTCGAGAACTGCCAGACACTGCTGTTGAAGCTCGGTGGCCTGCTTGGCCAATGCGTCGTTGTCGGCGGCGGCGAACCATCGTTCGTAAACGGGATGAGCGCCGGCCGGCTTCAGGGTAGGAGCGCTTGCTGCCTGCACCACCATGTACACCGCCAGCGGCTTATCGTCGATCGCCGTGAACTCAAGGTGAGCACGGTGCCCGGCGTAAGGAGCAAGGTTGTGAGCAATCCATTGCGGCCCGTTCTCAGCCTTCCATTGCTTAATGAACGAACCGTGCAGCGGCCCTTCGTTGAGGCGATGCGAATCGACGGCGGCGTACGTTCGCCCTTCTCCTTCGACCAGGTAATAGACGGTGCCAGGAGCGATGGTGAAGTTGTCGGTGCGGAACGTGCGGCCAGGCCGGTTCCACGACGACGTGCGGCCGGGGTCCGTCTGCGTGCCAGGTTTCAACGTCAGGTTCGGGAAGCCGGGCCGCCGACGCACAGCACCACGCTGGATCACATCGGCCACCATGTCTGGTCGTTGATCGGCCTGGCGATCCGAAGCGCCGACGGCTGGCACCACGGCTCCGGTAGCCACGTGCTCAAAGCTGCTGCCGTCCTGAAGCCAGGCCGCAGGTGGCGATGCGCCAAAGTCAGCAAGGATCTCGGCCCCTTCAGGCAGTTGCACCCCCGGGAAGGCCTGACCGCCGCGTTGCGATTCCACGAGCCACCGCGCCCAGTGGAGTAGCCGCGTGGGATTCAAACCAGCCTACTGTGCATGCGCCGCGATGGCCTCAGCCGCCTGGTCCGCTGCCTTACCATCAGCCAGTTTCAACTCGCGGCGTAGCTTCGCGGCCTCGGCGGCATACTTGCCCATTTCGGCCACGCCGGGCTGGATGGCCGCGGCATACATCGGCAATTGCTTGGCAATTGCCTCAGCATCCAGGCGATCGATGTTTGCCGCCACGGCCGCATTGTGCTCGAGCGTCTCAAATCGGGCCTGCCGGTAGCACGAGCTTTGCAGATAGCCGGCCAGGGCGTAGTAATCTTCCTGCGTGATCGCGTCGAATTTGTGATCGTGGCACCGGGCACACGCGACGGTCAGCCCCAGGAAGGTTTTGCTGAACACGTCGATCATGTTGTCGAAGCGTTCGTTCTCGTCCTTGCGCACGTCCACCGGTGAATGAACCCATTCGCCCAGGAACCAGAAGCCGGTGCCCAGGATCGACTCGTTGAATCCGTGTTCCGGGTGCCGCCGTGGCGGGCTCAGCAGATCGCCCGCCACGTGCTCCATCACCAGGCGGTTGTACGGCACGTCGGCATTGAACGCCCGAATGAGATAATCGCGATACTGCCAGGGGTTGGGAACGTTGTAATCGAACTCATGGCCGCGCGATTCGGCGTAGCGGACCAGGTCAAGCCAGTGCCGGGCCCAGCGTTCGCCAAAGTGCGGCGAGTCAAGCAGCCGATCCACCGCCCGCTGCCGCGCATCGGGTGAACGGTCGGCTTCAAACGCGGCCACCTCCTCAGGCGTTGGTGGCAAGCCGGTGATGGCAAACGTCACGCGCCGCAACCACGTCGCAGGTTGCGTGGGCGGCGACGGCTCAAGCCCTGCCGCTTCGAGCCGGGCCAGGATAAAGCGATCGACGGCGTCGGCGGGCCAGGCCGCGTTTTTCACCGCCGGAGGATGCTGCGGCTGCAGCGGCTGGAACGCCCAGTGTCTGGCACGCTCGGCCAGGTCGAACGTCCGGGGGCGGGCTACCACGCTGCCGTCGTCGCCGGGCCAGACAGCGCCCTCGCGTACCCAGCGTTCAATCGCCGCAACCTGGTCTGCCGGCAACTTGCCGTCTGGCGGCATCTGGTACAGTTCGCCGTAGCGAATGGCGTCGAGCAAATAACCTTGGTCCGGCTTGCCGGGCACAATCGCCGGGCCCGTATCGCCGCCGGCAATCAAGGCCGCCCGGCTGTCAACGCGCAAACCGCCTTCCTGCTTCTCCGGCCCGTGGCACTTGTAGCAGCGTTCGGCCAGCACCGGCCGCACCTGTTTTTCAAAGAACTCAAGCTGCTGCGGATCGGGCGAAGTTTCCTCGGCCGCAAGCCGTTGGCCCTCGCCAAGCAGCAAGCTCACGGCAGCCATCAGGCACAGGTGAAGTCGGATCGACATGGCTGGCCCCAGCGGCAATGAGAACGGGAAAGAACTCCGACACACGAAGGGCACGCGCAAGGCGGCAGCCGAACAAGCGGCGAGCTAGCCCTGCACCACCGGGTTGATCAGTGTGCCGATGCCGTCGATGGTGATGGTGACGACATCGCCGGCTTGCAGCGCAAAGTCGCTGTCGGGCACGATGCCGGTGCCGGTCAGCAAGAACAGGCCATCGGGGAAACTGTTGTCGCGTCCCACGTATTCGATCAGGTCTTCAAAGCTGCGGTGCATCTGGCCCAGGTCGGTTTCGCCTTCGAAGACCGGGTTATCGTCGCGCACGATGGTCAGATGGATCCTGGTTTGCTCGCGGGGCGGCATGAACGGGGCCAAGGTGATGCACGGCCCTAGGGCGCAGGCACCGTTGTAGACCTTGGCCTGCGGCAGGTAGAGCGGGTTCTCGCCTTCGATGTCGCGCGAGCTCATGTCGTTGCCGACGGTAAAGCCCACGAGCTTCAAACGCGAGTTGAGCACCAGGGCCAGTTCCGGTTCCGGCACGTTCCAGGTGGCGTCGTGGCGGATACGGACCGGAACCCCGGGACCTGATACCCGATGCGGCGTGGCTTTGAAGAACAGCTCCGGCCGCGCGGCAGTGTAAACGCGGTCGTAATGGCTGGCCCCGTGTTCGGATTCCTCCATGCGGGCCGTCTGGCTGCGTTTGTACGTGACGCCGGCGGCCCAAACTTCCTGCCGGTCGATGGGGGCCAATAGTGTGGCCTGCGAGAGCGGGATACGACGCGTGCGATCCATCAAACCCGGGACAGCATCGGCCGGGTTGTCCATCTCCAGCACGTCGGCCAGGGTCTGATAGGGCAAGGTCAGCGGAACCAGTTCATCGCCTTCCAGCACCGCTACGCTGGCGTGCAAACCCTCCTGGTTTCGTAAACGGTATTTCACCAAACGCATGACAAAGACTCTCCTGCGGGGCGGCGATGGACCATCGTGGTTCTACACCCAATGGGGGCGTAAGCACCACCATTATGCCCAGGCTACCGCCGCAGGAAATAGTCTGCCACTTGCGTGCCGAACGCGACGCGGCGCTGCCCCGGCTCAGCCTCAATGAAGGCCGGCCTAAGCCACAGTCGCGGTGCGATTATCGCCGCCGCGTACGCACCTTGCCGAAGAGGCTCCGGCTGCCGCCATCGTCGTCCGAGTCCACATCATCGTCGTAGTCTTCGCTGTCGTCGTCCTCGTACTCGCCGTCGTCGTAGTCGTCGGCTTCATCCTCGGCAGCGTCCGCGGACGCATCCTCGTCGCTGTACGATTCCTCGTCGTACTCGTCGTAGGCCTCGTCTTCGCTGTACTCCTCGCCGTCGTACTCCTGTTCGTCGGCGTCGTCGTCCGCATCGGCGTGGCCGCCGGCATTGGGCGCGGCCTTGCCAGCCGGCTTGGGCAGCGGAGCCGCCGCCGGAGCCTTCAGCACCAGGCGGTTACGCGGCTTAGGCGGCCCGGCCGCGGACTGCGCGGACTGGCGCGACGATAGCCACTGGTCGTAAGTCATCAATACCTCGCGCGCCTGCGACCCGTTGTACGGCCCCACCAGGCCGTCCTCGGCCATGAAGTCGATCAACCGGGCGGCGCGTCCATAGCCGATGCCCAGTGCCCGCTGCAACAGCGACACGCTGCCGCGGCCCTCGCGGAGAATGATCTCCACGGCCTGCTCGTACATCTCGTCCTTGGCGGCGCCGCCGCCAGGCGAGGCCATGGCTTGCTGCTCGTCCTTGGTGGGCAGCGTGATCAATTCCTCGACGAACTGTGGAGCCACGCGCGAGAGGAAATTGACCACGTCGTGGATCTCGTCGTCGCTCACGTAAGCACCCTGGCCGCGGAGCAACAGGCTGGTGCCCGGCCACAGGAACAACATGTCGCCGTTGCCCAGCAGCTTGTCGGCGCCTTGCTCGTCGAGCACCACGCGGCTATCGACGCGGCTGGCCACCTGGAACGCGATTCGGGCAGGCAGGTTCGATTTGATCAGACCGGTGATCACGTCCACCGTCGGCTTCTGCGTGGCCAGGATCAGGTGGATGCCCACCGCTCGGCTCTTCTGCGCCAGGCGGATGATGTGGCTTTCGACCTCCTTGGGAGCCGTCATCATGAGGTCGGCCATTTCGTCGGCCACGATCACGATGTACGGCAGGTGCGTGGGGATCGCGGCCTTTTCTTCTTCGGTTTCCGGGGCCAGCCGCTCGTAGATCTCCTCGGCTCCCAACTGGTTGTACACCGCCATGTGGCGAACGCCCGCCCGCATCAGCAGGTTGTAGCGTTCTTCCATCTTGTCGACGGCCCAGGCCAGGATGGCCTCGGCCTTCTTCATGTCGGTGACCACCGGGTGCATCAGGTGCGGTAGCCGCGAGTACGGCGTGAGCTCGACCATCTTGGGGTCGATCAGCAGCATCTTCACCTCGTCGGGACGCCGCGTCATCAGGATCGACATGATGATCGTGTTCAAGCACACGCTCTTACCGGTACCGGTGCGGCCCGCGATCAGCAGGTGCGGCAGCGTGGTCAGGTCGACGACCATCGGGTTACCCGACACGTCGTAGCCCAGGAACACCGGGATACGGTGTTTCTCGCAGGCGTCGGGCGACTGCTCCATGACCTCGCGCAGGCGAACCAGTTGCCGCTGGGAGTTGGGCACCTCGATGCCGACCGTGTTCTTGCCGGGGATCGGTGCGACCACGCGCACGCTGGGCACGCGCAGGGCCACGGCCAGGTCGTCGGCCAGGCTGGTGATCTTGCTGAGCCGCAGGCCCGGCTCCAGTTCGACCTCGTACTGGGCGATGACCGGACCGGTTTCGACCTCGACCACTTTGACGTTGAGGCCAAAGTTCTGGAACGTGGCCTCCAACTGGGCCGCCTTCTGCCGAACTTCCTGCTCCTGCTGCTCGTAGCTGAACGGCTCAGCATCGACCAGCAGGTCCAGCGGCGGCAGTTCATACTCGGCGTCGTCGTCGCGGCGCGCGGCTTCTTCCAGCTCCTTGAGCACCGCTTCGCGCTCGCTGTTCTTACTGCGCGGGTTGCGCACGCGGATCGCGCCGGCGATCTTCTTGGCAATGCTTGTGGTGACAGCCTCTTCCTCAGCCGGCTGCTCTTCTTCCTCCGCGGCTTCTTCCTTCTGCGGGGCGCGAATCTTGATCTTGGCGTTGGTCGCGCCGCTTTCGGCCTCGGCATCGGAGTCGGCATCCGCCTCCTCACTAGCTCTCACCCGACGACGGCGACGGCCCGAGATGCGTAGCTCTTCAGTTTCCGCTTCATCGCTCGCTTCTTCCTCACGGTGCCGGCGCAGCGCGCCCAGCATCTTGCCGGTGCCGGCCGTGGTGGCCCGTAGCAACCAGCCGGTCACCTGCAGCAGGGCGTAATCCGTACACAAAAGCAGCCCACCCACGATGGCACTGGCCACAAGTATGAACGCACCGGCCCGGGCAAAGAACATCTCCAGCACGCCGCGGCCTGCCGCCCCCAAGTAACCGCCGGGGCCGATCACGGAACCCGGCGACAAGTTGGGCATGGCCAGGGCGGCCAGCGTGCATAGGCCCCACAGCGTGAGCAGCCAGCCGACCAGGCGAAGGTTCGGCTCGGTCACACTCCGCCGCATCAGCAGAATGATGTTCAGCACCAGTGCCGAGGCGGCAACGAAGTAGGCCCCCAGGCCAAACCCTTCCAGCAAAAAACCCGACATGAGCGCGCCCAGGCGGCCGCACGCATTGTGAAACGACTCGGCGGCCGGGTAGACAAGCGCACCGGCGGAATCGGCCGGGTTGGCGGTCAGCAGCGAAACGATCAGAAACGCATTGAACGCCAGGAACACCAGCGCCAGGAGGTCGCGCTGCAAGTGCCGGTCGTTGGCGTGTGACGTTTCAGCAGGCATGGACGATTCCTCGCCACGGTAGGGCAGTGGCGCGGTCCAAAGCGCAGGGGGCAACAACTAGCGCCGTCCCGCGGCCAATCCTCGGACCGCTAGCGTCCATGCTCGATAAGAATCCTTCATCACCACGTATCGACGCCGCGGCGCAGGAAACTCCAGCATTGGCAGTTGTGGCGGATTTGTTTTCGGAAAGGGCGCAGCTTATCTGACCGGTACAGTTGCCCCGGACAGAGAAACGCTAGCGGTGCCTTATGGAACGCGCGCGACGGTAGCGCAGGCGCGCAAGCCAGATGCTACTTAAGGAATAAACCCCAGCCCGCTACTAAACTTATGATGTGCCGCCCACTTGCGTGGTCGACGACTTGGCCGCGGGCGTCTGGCGCAGGCAGCGGCCGATCTGGCGTACCGCCTGTCGGATGCGTTCTTCGTTCTCGACCAGCGACATCCGCACGTAACCTTCGCCCGCCGGGCCAAAACCGGCCCCCGGGCTGACCACCACGTCGCCTTCCTTGAGCAGCTTCATGGCGAAATCGAGCGAGCCCATCTGGCTGCGCCACGGCTCGGGGATCTTGGCCCAGACGAACATCGAGGCCTTGGGCGGCTTGATCTCCCAGCCCAGCCGGTTGAGCCCTTCGCACAGCGTATCGCGGCGACGCTGGTAAACCGCCGACTGTTCCTCGACGGCCGCGTCCAGGTGCCGCAGGGCGACGATCGACGCGATCTGGATCGGCAGGAACATGCCGTAATCGTAGTAGGCCTTGATCGTGGTGAGAGCCCGCACCATCTCGGCGTTGCCGACGCAGAAGCCCACCCGCCAGCCGGCCATGCTGTAGCCTTTGCTCATGGTGGTGAACTCCACGCCCACGTCCATGCCGCCGGGCGCGGCCAGGAAGCTGGGGGCGCGGTAGCCATCGTAGGTGACGTCGGCGTAGGCCAAGTCGCTGATCACCAGGAAGTTGTACTTCTTGGCCAGCTTGACCATCTCCGCGTAGAACTCCGGCTCCACTGTCACGGTGCTGGGGTTATGCGGGTAGTTGAGGACCACCACCTTGGGCTTGGGGTACAGGTGCTGGCAGGTGTAAGCGACGTTTGAGAGGAACTTCTCGCTGTCGGCAACCTCCAGGCTGATGGCGTTGGCCCCCGCCAGCGCCACCCCGTACAGGTGAGCCGGATACGAGGGGTTGGGCACGATCGCCGTATCGCCCGGCCCCAGCAAGGCCAGGCACATGTGGCTGAACCCTTCCTTGGAGCCCAGGCAGACCACCACCTGGCTCTCCGGATCCAGCCGCACGCCAAACTGCTTGAAGTACTTGTACGACACCTCACGGCGCAGGTTGCGCACGCCCGCCACCGGCATGTAGCCGTGGTTGCGGGGATCGCGGGCCGCCTCGGCAAGTTTTTTGATCACCATGGGGTGTGGCGGATCGGACGGGTTGCCCATCCCCATGTCGATCACGTCGTCGCCAGCCCGACGCTTCTCGTGCATCAACTGGTTGATCCGCGCGAACAAGTACGGCGGCAACCGCTTGACACGGTCGGCAACCTCGACGGCATAAGGACGGGCCGAAGGCGGCTGATGCTGTTCTTCCGGTTCATGAGACATCGCTGGCGGCTTTCTGGCAGCCTGACCGCTCCAGGGGGCTGGCACGGCGGTCGGCCGCAGGCTTAATAGGTGTACAGTTTGGGCAAGATGGAGACAGTGGCAACACCGCTCGGGTTCGGCCCGCAGACGGCTCCTTATCGGCGGCTGCGGGGAAATGCCCGACATTCCGGCATATTCGTTCCAACATAGCGAGCAATGCCGGATGTGAGAACTGCTCCCGGCGGGCCGTGCGGCGGCAGCCGGCGGAATCTTCTCCTGAAATTGTCGGCAAACGGCTCCAATGCCTTTGGTGGCCGTGCCACGGGCCGTTGCGACCGGCGAGCGCTTTATCGTTGACGCTGTTCCGGCCGGCTGCCTAGCATGGCCGGTGAGTAGGGCCCTTTCGCTTTCCCCCCGATTCGCTGGTACCCGATTCCCACGAGTTTGCCATGGCTGCCCCCGTGCCAACGGTAAGAATTGCCCACCAACGCAGTACTGCGACGCTCTTTATCTGGGGAGCATTGGTGTTGGCACTGGGGCGCTGGGCCGCGGAACCAGCCGCCGGCCAAAGCTTCCGGCCCTCGCCTTACCGGGCCGACTACAACCCCGCCCGATCGTATAGCCCGTCGGCGTATCGGCGTTCGCCCTACGCCCCCGACTACTCGTACAACGTCTACCAGCCCCGCAACTACCACGGCCTGGTGTCCAATTACGAATTCACGCGGCAGAAGCTGGCCGCGGTGGCCTACTCGGCCGGGCTGCAGCCGCCCTCGATCTATACTCCGTGGTACGACGGGCCGTACCGGGTGCGCTATGGGCTGGGCTATTACGGTCCGTACTATCCGCGCTACTACTACGGCTACAGCGACTATTACCGCCCCTGGTACCGGTGGTATCGGCCCTGGGGCGGCTTGTCGTGGTGGGGCTGGAGCGTACCGCTGCCTGTGCCAGTACCCGGCTTGCCATGGGGTCTGGCTCCCTGGGGCTGGGGGCCAGTCTTGGTCCCCGCATTGCCGTACGGCGCCGCGGCAGAGTTGGCCGTGCCGGGCTATCCAATCCCTGGCACGGTGATCGAACCGCCGTGTGATGAAACGGTCGTGCCGCCGGTTGAAGAAGTTCCAGGCACTCCGGCTCCCGGTTCAGAAGTTCCGCAGCAGCCGCCCCCGGTAGAACCGGCTCCGCAGAATAATGAGCCTAATGCGGCCCCAAGCGGCGCTGGCCAGAACACGGGGCAACGACTACTACAGCCCCAAGCCACGCCGATCAGCGCACCGACGCCCGTGCGCAATTACGGCCCCGTGCGCAACTACGACGGCGCGTATTACTGGTAGAAGCGTTGACTGCGGGGCGTTCGCAGGGGGCACGCCTGGGCCCCGGCCGCTTCGCAACCGCCTTACAGCTTGCGGACCACGCCTACGACCACGCCCAGCACCTTGGCGTTGCGGACGTAGATCGGCTCCATGCTGGAGTTGGCCGGTTCCAGCCGGATGCGGTTCTTTTCCGGGTACCAGCGTTTGAGCGTGGCTTCGTTCTCATCGGTCAGGGCGACCACCACCTGGCCGGGCGAGGCCGTTTCCTGCTTGCGGACCACGACGTAGTCGCCATCGGCGATCTGCTCTTCGATCATCGAATCGCCGTGGACCTCCAGCACGAAATGCTGGTCGGGATCGAACAGTTCGCCAAAGTCGATGCGTTCATGCTGTTCGATCGCTTCGTGCAGAAAACCGGCGGCAATACGGCCCACCAGCGGCAAGCCACGGGGCCGTTCCGACGATTCGGTCGCCAGCGTGATCGCCCGCGACATGTTCGGCTCGCGAACGATCAGGCCCTTTTTCTCCAAGGCCTTGAGGTGACACATCACGCCGTTGGGCGAGCTGATGTTGAAATGGCTGCCGATCTCACGCACCGTGGGACCGTAGCCGCGCGAATGGATTTTTTCGCGGATGAACTCGTAAACTTCGCGCTGCTTCTGCGTCAGTCGCTCTAGCTCGCTCATGGTGTTGGCTCCTTTCCCTATCGAAAGGGCTCCCTAATTCGTGGGCCGCAAGTGGCGGCTATCGCCGTCGTTCAACGCCGCGCCCCTTGGGATGGTTGGCCGCCGGCCACCGGACTGACCAGGCAACTGCCTACAAAGCAGCACTCCTGCCCTCTTCAGTGCCCGCGCTCGCATGCCGCTCACAACGGTGGATGCATCGGTAAGGCCATGTGCATTGCCGGTGTGGTGCCGGCAATGGTTGATTCGTTCGCTGATCCAGCGTCACTTGAACTATAATATACGGGTGTACATAATCAAGTCCGTTTGTACACTATTTGGTGTAGCTTGCGGCGGCGGGTTGTTCGCCGGGGATGCCACCCCGATAATGCACCAAGTCAGTACGGGCGTTTCCCAACGGCCGACAACCTCCCGGGCGCAAAGTGAATCGTAGGTCACACCCGAGCGGTGCGGCCCCGGTTGCTCCCCGTCACCCACAATCGTGGCCTCTCTCCAGCGGATGTCTGGCGATGGCGACCAGCGAGCAACCTTCGACCGGATCAATGGTTAGGGCGAACGACGCCCCGCCCAGGGTAGGCTGGTTGGCCCGGCTCGTCGGTGGTCGGCGCCCGGCCGGTCCAACGAAGGTTCCCCACCCCGCCGATTCCGCCCCCAAAGAAGCTGTCGGGGGGGCCAAGCCCGCTCCGGTGCTGCTGCGTCGCGAGCAGGCCACGGTGGCGGTGGTGCTGCTGGTGTGTCTGGCGATCAGCGGCGGCATCTGGTGGAGCCGGGGTGGGAGCACGCAGCAACCGTTTGAGCGCCGCCCCAACATGCAGCAGGTGTATCGCATTGACCTGAACCGCTGCGGCTGGGTGGAACTGGCCCAAGTGACCGGCATCGGTGAAACGCTTGCCCGGCGAATCGTGGAACTTCGCGACGAGCGGGGCGGCTTCCGCAGCGCTCACGAATTGCTCGACGTGAAAGGCATCGGCCCCAAGAAGTTTGCGGAGCTAAAGCCGTATCTGCTGCCGCTGGAATCGGGCAGCACCTCGAGCGACACACCGCAGCCCGCAGAATAACAACGCCATAGCGGCATTGGTTTGCCCAGACTTACTTTCTCCTACGGACGGCCCGGCAACTGGTGATGGACTGCACAGCGGACCCTTTGGCGTTGTTTCACCCGGTGGTCGCCTCCTGGTTTCGCAGCCGGTTCGCTGCGCCCACGCAGGCCCAGGCCCTAAGCTGGCCGGCCATCGCGGCCGGGCGTCACACGCTGCTTGCCGCTCCAACCGGTTCCGGTAAAACGCTCAGCGCGTTCCTGGTGTGCATTGACCGGCTGCTGCGGCAGGGACTAGCCAATCGGCTGGAAGATCGCGTCGAGGTCGTCTACGTATCGCCGCTCAAGGCCCTGAGCAACGACATCCATCGCAACCTGCTCACGCCCCTGGCCGAACTTCGCGTGGCCGCCGCGTCTACCGGCCAGGCGTTCCCCGAGATTCGTGCGGCCGTTCGCACCGGCGACACCTCCAGCAGCGAACGACAGGCGATGGTCCGCCGGCCGCCTCATATTCTGGTGACCACGCCCGAGTCGCTGTACCTGCTGCTCACCTCCGAACGGGGCCGCGCGGCGCTGGCGCACACCAAGACGGTAATCGTCGACGAAATCCACAGCCTCGCCCGCGATAAGCGCGGCAGCCACCTGGCATTAACCCTGGAGCGGTTGGCCGCCCTCTGCCGCGAGACCGCTGCCCATGAGCGATCGCAAACCCAGTTGCCGCTGCTGGCCGGCGTGGCCGACCACGCCCAGGAGAACAGCGGCCATCTTCAACGAATCGGCATTTCGGCCACGCAGCGGCCGATGGACGAGATGGCCCGCTTCCTGGTTGGCGCCGGCGAGGTCGATGCCGACGGCAATCCCAATTGCGAAATCCTCGATGTGGGCCATTTACGGCAGTTGGACCTTGCGGTCGACGTACCCAATTCACCTCTGAGTGCCGTCTGCTCGCACGAGCAGTGGGAAGAGATCTACCAGCGGCTGGCCGATCAGATCGCCGCGCACCGCAGCACGCTGGTGTTCGTGAACACCCGGCGGATGGCCGAACGGATCAGCCTGCGGCTCCGCGAACGGTTGGGCGACGACGCCGTAGCCAGCCACCACGGCAGCCTCAGCAAGGCCATGCGGCTATCGGCCGAACAGCGGCTGCAACAAGGGCAGCTTAAGGCCATTGTCGCCACGGCATCGCTGGAGCTGGGCATCGACGTCGGCTACATCGACCTGGTTTGCCAGATCGCTTCGCCCCGCAGCATCAGCACGTTCTTGCAGCGGATCGGGCGGGCAGGCCACCACCTGGCCGCCATTCCCAAGGGCCGGCTGTTCCCGCTGACGCGCGACGACCTGGTGGAGTGCCTGGCCTTGATCCGGGCTGTAAAGGAAGGCCGGCTCGACCGCATCGAAATGCCCGTCGCCCCCGTCGATATCCTGGCCCAGCAGATCGTGGCCGCCACGGCGGTCGAAGAGTGGGAAGAAGAACCGCTGTACGAGCTGTGCCGTCGGGCGTGGCCGTACCATCGCCTGACGCGTCAGGAGTTCGACGAAGTTCTCGATATGCTGGCCACCGGCGTGGGCCGAGGGCTGCCTCGTGGCCGCTACCTGCACCGCGACCGCATCAACCGCCGGCTGCGTGCCCGGCGTGGAGCCCGCCTCGCCGCCACCAGCAACGGCGGCGCGATTCCGGAAACCGCGTTGTACCGCGTGGTGGACATCGACGACGGCACGGTCGTTGGCACGGTCGACGAAGACTTTGCCATCGACAGCAGCGCCGGCGACATCTTCCAGCTTGGCGATACTTCGTGGCAGATCGTGCACGTGCGGCAGGGCGACGTGGTCGTGCGCGACGCCCAGGGCGCACCGGCCACTATCCCATTCTGGTTTGGCGAGGCACCGGGCCGCACCTGGGAACTCTCGCAAGAAGTGTCATCGCTACGCGAAGAAGTCGCCGCCCGGGTGCGTTCGCCGCTCGAAGCCCGAGCCTGGCTGATGCAGGCTTGCGACGCCCCCGAATCGGCCGCAGCGCAAACCGCCGAATACATTGAGGCCCAGCTCAATGCCACAGGCGTGGTGCCTACCTGCCGGCAAGTGGTGTTCGAACGGTTCTTCGACCAGTCCGGTGGCATGCAACTGGTCATTCACGCCCCGTTTGGTGCCCGGGTCAACAAGGCCTGGGGCCTGACGATGCGCAAGCGGTTCTGCCGGTCGTTCAACTTTGAGTTGCAAGCCGCGGCCGACGACAACGGCATCGTCCTCTCGCTGGGGCCACAACACAGCTTCCCCATCGAGCAGTTGTTCGGCATGCTCAACGAAGGCAACGCCCGGCATCTGCTCATCCAGGCCATGCTGGCCGTGCCCGTGTTCGGCATCCGCTGGCGGTGGAACGCCAATCGAGCACTGCTCGTGCTGCGGCAACAGGGCGGCAAACGCGTACCGCCGCATTTGCAGCGGATGCGGGCGGAAGACCTGCTTTCGGCCGTGTTTCCCATGTCGACTGCCTGCCTGGAAAATGTGGTGGGCGATATCGAAGTGCCAGACCATCCGCTGGTCCGCCAGACTGTCGACGACTGTCTGCACGAGGCGATGGACCTCGACCGGTTCCTGGGCATCTTGCGCGACGTGGCCGCCGGCCGCATCCAGTTTATTCCGCGCGATACGCGGGAGCCTTCGCCGTTCAGTTACGAGCTGCTCAACGCCAACCCGTACGCGTTTCTCGACGACGCCGGCCTGGAAGAACGCCGTGCCCGAGCCGTTGCCACGCGGCACAGTTACACGGCCGCCGACTTTGACGATCTGGCGAGCCTCGATCCGGCAGCCGTGGCCCAGGTGGTGGCCGAAGCCTGGCCCACCGTCCGCGATGCCGACGAACTGCACGACGCCCTGCACGGCTTGATCCTGCTCCGCGAGGACGAGGCGGAAGCCGCATGGCGGCCCTACTTTGCCACGCTGTGCAAGGCAGGCAGGGCGTGCCGGGTCCGACTGCCCGCCACCAACAGCGGCAGCGACGATACAGCGGCAGCCGAGGGCCGTCCGCAAGAAACCGTCTACTGGACGGCTTCGGAACGTTGGCCCATGGTGGCGGCGGTGCTTCCGGGCGCCGTCCCCGAACCGGTACCGGTGCTTCCGGAGAACATGACCGCGGCCCCCGACTCCATCGAAGCCCGGCAGGCGATCCTGCGCGGCCGGATGGAGATCGCGGGCCCCATCACTGCCGAAGAGCTGGCCGAACGGCTCAGCCAGCGGCCCTCGGCCGTGCTCGCGGCGCTGGAGGCAATCGAAGCGGAAGGGACCATCCTGCGCGGCAACTTCATCGTTCGGCCCTTGGCGCCGCCCGGCCAAGATCAGGCTCAGGCCAGCCCCCAGTTTTGCGATCGCCGGCTGCTCACCCGCATGCAGCGGCTCACCGTGGCCAAGGCCCGGCAAGCCGTGCAGCCGGTCTCCGGCCAGGTCTACCTGCGGTTCCTCACCCATTGGCAGCGCTTGGCCGAAAGCACCCGGTTGCAGGGCCGGCAAGGGCTGCTGGAGATCATCGCTCAGTTGCAAGGCTTTGAAGCCGGCTGCGGTGCCTGGGAACGCGACCTGTTGCCTGGCCGCATAAGCGACTACGAACCAACCTGGCTCGACGAGCTGGCTCTGACCGGTGAAGTCTCCTGGGCACGCCTGCTGCCTCCCAAGTCAGCCGCGCAAGTCGCCGCATCGCCCGAAGCCAATGGTAAGAGCAACGGTCACCTGCCGTTGGAGCCGCTGGGCAACGGCGATACCACCTTCGCCAACGGCCGCGCGGCCATCACGCGGATGGTGCCGCTTTCGCTGTTTGCTCGGCGCGACTTGCCCTGGCTGTTACCGCCCACGCGTCCCGAAATCGAACCGCAGAAGTTGCGGCCCGCCACGGCCAAGGTCTGGCAGGTGCTGCAAAACCGCGGGGCACTGTTCTTCGACGAACTGGTGCAGCAGTCCGGTTTATTGGTGGCCGAGGTCGAACAGGCCTTGGGCGAGTTGGCGGCGCTAGGCGTGGTGGCCTCCGACAGTTTCGCTGCCGTGCGGTGGCAAATCACGCCCAACTTGCGGCAAGCCGCCAGGGCGGAAGCCCGTCGCTGGGGCCACGGCCGGCAATCAACCTACAGCCGGGGCGGCCGCTGGTCGCTGCTGCCTGCGGCGGCCGCGCCAACACATCCCGAAGAACCGTCCCGAGCCGAACACTGGGCCAACCTGCTGCTCCATCGCTACGGTCTGATCTTCCGCGACCTGCTTGCCCGCGAGACGCTGGCCCCGTCGTGGCGCGAGATCGCGCACGTCTGCCGCCGTTGGGAGCTGCAAGGCAAGGTGCGTGGCGGCCGGTTTGTCCGCGGTGTAGGCGGCGAACAATACGCCCGCCCCGAAGCCGTGCAACTGCTGCGGCAACTCCGCGATACCGATCCGACCGGCGAAGTCGTGGTCATCAGCGGTGCCGATCCGCTGAACCTGGTTGGCATCGTCATCCCGGGCGACCGCGTGACTGCCTCGCCCAAGAACGCGCTGGCCTTCTGCGATGGTCACTTCGTCGCGGCTCTGGTCGGTGGCGAGGTGCGTTGGAACGATGCCGATGAAGAGGCGGCTGCCCTTCTCGCCCGCGCCGCTCTGGACCGCGCCGCCGTGGAACAGCGGCTGCGGATCGGTGCCGCGGCCGCCCAGCAGGCCGAGCCGGCGTCTGCGGCATCCTCCGCCACGGGCAGCAGGCCAAGTAACGGTTTTCACGGCTATGTCAACGTCAACACGGCGCCACACTTCTGGTCTGGCAGCGGCGGCGCAATGAACAGCAGTTCCGAGCCGCAACCGCGTGGCCGGCGCCGGCATCCACGGCAGCAGCGGCTGCGACTCGACTTCGACTGAGCCGGCCGCTGCCCCTCCTTTCTGCTTACCCCACATTCGTGGCAAATGCAGGCCCGATCGGTTAAGATAAAAGCTCGTCGATAGCTGCAACTGGCCCGATGCGCCGGGCGTGTGCTTGCGCGGCTCGCGCCGCTCACCCCACGTTGCAGCGTCCCGCCTGACTCCCCCAGTGTCGCGAGAACGACGAGTGCCGCCATGGATCCCCAGCGCGAGTATCAGAACCTGCTGACCCGTCGCCATTTCTTCAGCCGCACCGCCGTGGGGCTAGGCACCATCGGCCTGGCTTCGCTGCTCCAGGAAGACCTGTCTGCAGCGCCCTCCGCAGCCGATGTTGAGAAGCCCGCGCTGGCCCAGCCGCACCATCGCCCCAAGGCCAAGCGGATCATCTACCTGTTCATGTCGGGGGCGCCGTCGCAATTCGAAACGTTCGACTGGAAGCCCAAGCTCCTCGACATGTTCGACGAGGACCTGCCGCCCTCGGTGATCAATGGGCAGCGGTTTACCACCATGACTTCGGGCCAGAAACGGTTCCCAATCGCGCCCTCGATCTTCAAGTTCGCCCAGTATGGGCAGAACGGCACCTGGATCAGTGAGCTGCTTCCGTACACGGCCGGGATTGCCGACGACATCTGCGTGATCAAAACGGTCAACACCGAGGCGATCAACCACGACCCGGCCATCACCTACATTCAGACCGGCGACCAGCGGCCCGGCCGCCCCAGCCTCGGCGCCTGGCTCAGCTATGGGCTGGGCAGCATGAACCGCGACCTGCCTGCCTTCGTGGTACTGACCGCCAGTTGGACCGGCCGCAAGGATGCCCAAGCTTTGTACAACCGGCTATGGGGATCAGGCTTTTTGCCCAGCCGGCATGCGGGCGTGGCCCTGCGTTCGCAGGGCGATCCGGTGCTGTACCTTTCCAACCCGGACGGCCTGGCTCACGGCATGCGGCGGAAGATGCTCGACGCCCTCAACCAACTGAACGAGCACGAATACCAGGCGATCGGCGACCCGGAGATTCAAACGCGCATCGCCCAGTACGAGATGGCGTTCCGGATGCAGACCTCGATTCCGGACCTGACCGATATTTCCGACGAGCCGCAGCACATTCTCGACCTGTACGGTCCGGAAGTGACCAAGCCTGGCACGTTCGCCGCGAGCTGCCTGCTGGCCCGGCGGTTGATCGAGCGCGACGTGCGCTGCGTGCAGATCTTCATCCGCGGCTGGGACCAGCACGGCAACCTGCCCAACGACATCCGCAACCAGTGCCGCGACGTGGACCAAGGCCAGGCCGCGCTCATCAAGGACCTCAAGCAGCGGGGCCTGCTGGATGACACGCTGGTCATCTGGGGCGGCGAGTTCGGCCGGACCACCTACTGCCAGGGCACGCTCACCAAGACCAACTACGGCCGCGACCACCATCCCCGCTGCTTCAGCATGTGGTTGGCCGGCGGCGGCATCCAGCCGGGCATCACCTACGGCGAGACCGACGATTTCAGTTACAATGTGGTGGAAAACCCGGTCCACATCCACGACTTGAACGCCACCATCCTGCACCTGATGGGCATTAACCACGAGCGGCTGACGTTCCGCTTCCAGGGCCGCGACTTCCGCCTGACCGACGTGCACGGCCACGTGGTGAAGGGGATTTTGGCGTAAGTACGCCGTAGGCCGGGTGCCCGCCACCGGGCAAGGGCGCGATGGTGTATCGCCAAGCGACAAGCCTCGTAGGTCATGCACCGCATGACCGTTCTTGTACGTCATGCATCGCGTTGAACGGTTGCTTGCGGATCCCCCTTGGCCCCCGGGAAACTGGTAGGGTTGCTTGCAACCACCACCAGAACGCTGTGGGTCAACGCGGCGTAGCGCGGCCCATGGCGGGTGCAAGCCCCCGCCCTACGAAATGCAGAACGCATTTATCGCTTGAGAAACTCTTCGACCGCGGCAAGAACTTCCGCCGCGGCGTCCTCGACCACAAAGTGGCCGGCTGCCGGTAGCCGCTGCGCGTCGGCCTGGGGAAAGAATTCCAGGAAGCGCTCCAGGAAAGCCGGCGTGAAGCACCAGTCGCGCATGCCCCAGATGAACTTGGTGGGCCGGTCGGCCAGGCTCGGCAGGGCCTGTTCGATCCGCACCAGAGTTTCATAGCTGGGGTGCCGCGGCGAGAGCGGAATGTCTTCCACAAATCGCTGGATCGCCCGGCGGTTGGCCCAATTGTTGTATGGAGCCAGGTAACCTTGCCGAACGGCACCGCGGAATTTCTTGGGGTTCGTGGTGGCCATCACCAGCGCCGCGCGGAGGAAGGCGTTCGCCCCGCGCACCGCCAATGGGCCCAAAACCGGCGTGCGGCACACGCGGATCCGCCAAGGGCAGCGACGCGAACGGAAGGCGGCCGTGTTGAAGAGCACAAACCGTTCGAACCGCTCGGGCCGTGTCGCGGCGGCGCCCATGCCGATCGCCCCGCCCCAATCGTGAGCCAAGAGCGTGATGCCACGGAGATCCAGCTCATCGATCAACCGCACGAGGTTCGCGACATGGTCACTCAGGCGGTACGAGAATTCGGCCGGCTTGTCCGACAATCCGCAGCCGATGTGATCGACAGCAATTGCCCGATACTGCGAGCGCAACGCGGCAACCAGGTCGCGCCAATAAAAGCTCCAGGTGGGGTTGCCGTGAACAAACAGCAGCGGCTTGCCCTGGCCCTCGTCGAGGTAGTGGTAACGGCCCGCCGGCAACGTGAGCCAATGCGAGGCGAACGGATAGAGCCCCCGCCAGTCGTCGCCAGCGCCGCTGGGCGCAGTAGGACGCGCTGCATCGGCCACGGCTTCTTCCATACGTTCAACCGCCATGGCCGCCACGTGGGCTAGAGGATTCCGTTTCGGTCTCAGCCTCGTCGGACGGGCGGCGTTTCGGCGACTTGACCGTTCCGTAACGCAACTCGGACCGCCGCTGCCAATAGTCCTCGGTGGCGAACGCGGCCACCATCGCCGCGCACAGCACGCCCAGTTCCACGCCGAAAACGGTCACGCCGTGTTCGTTCAAGAACCGCAACAGGCCTGACTTCTCGGTCGTCTCGCGATGCCCTTGCACGTCGAGAAACGCCAGCACGGTGTACGCGCACGCGGTCAGCAGGAAGCTGACCCCGACCAGCAGGACCAGCGCGTAGAACGGGTTTTTCGCTTTCTTCGCGGCGGGCGGCATGACAGGCGACAACCGTGGCGGTCGGTAACAGCAAGGCCGATTGGCGGACATCCAGACAGCCAATCAACTAACCGGGCCATTGTAGCCGCTCGCGGCAGGCTGCGGGAGGACGCCAGCCGCGGGGGAGTCTCGTGGGCCACAGAAAGGCTAAATGCCGCGGGCGTCTGTCTCGGCCAGACTTTCCGCCCAGCGACAGAAAGTTACGCCGCGGTGGTGGAAGTCCACAAATTGGTCGAAGCTCGCGCAACCGGGCGAGAGCAGAATGGTGTCGCCTGGTTGCGACTGTTGCCAGCACCAGTTGGCGGCGTCGATCAGATGTTCAAACTGCTGGGAGCTTACACCGGCGGCAGCAAAGTGCGAGGCCAATGGAGCGGCATCGCGGCCGAAGGTCGCCACGGCCCGTACACGCTTTGCCGCAACCATCGCCACGCGACTCCAGTCGCCCCCCTTGTCCAAACCACCCACCAGCAACCACGTGGGCGTGTCGCATGCGTTGAGCGCGGCAACCACCGCGGCAGGCGTGGTGGCCTTGGAGTCGTTCACCAGCCGCCGGTCAGCTACGGTAGCCACCAACTCCAAGCGATGCGGCAAACCAGCAAACCCCGCAATCCCTGCTTCGATGGCGACCGCATCGGCGCCCACGGCGCTCGCGGCGGCAGCAGCCAGGGCGGCGTTCTGCTCCTGGTGCGGACCAGGCAGCGCTCGGCCCCAGCCTCGCGCGGCCGCGGACGGCGCAGGACCAACGACAATCCGTCGTGCTCCGCTCGGGCACCATGCTGCTAATGCTTCATCCGCCGGGTTCATCACCGCCGCCTGGGCGTGCTCGACCAGTCGCCGCTTGGCAGCCGCGTATTCGACAAAGCCGCCGTGCCAAGCCAAGTGGTTCTCGCTGAGATTAGTGACCACGGCGATTTCAGGCCAGCGAGCGTCGTCGCCCAGGTAATGAAGCTGAAAGCTGCTCAGCTCCAGCACGACCATGTGGTCTGGCCCGATCGTCGGCAAATCCGCCAGCAAGTTGACGCCGATATTGCCGCCCAGCCAGGCCCGGCGGCCCGCGGCCCGGAGCATCTCGGCCAGCAGCGAGGCCGTGGTCGACTTGCCCACCGTGCCGGTCACGCCCACCACCACGGCAGGGCAGCGTTCGAGAAACAACTCGATCTCGCTGGTAATCCGCGCGGCACCTTCGGCGGCGATCCGCCGAAGCCAAGGTGAGTGCGGTGGCACTGCCGGGTTGACGACCACGAGTTCGGCCTCGGAAAAATCTTCCCAGCGGTGGCCGCCGAGGCTCCAGCGGGCAATCGGCACATCGGCCAGCGAAGCGATCGCGCCGGCCAAGGCCGACTCTGGGGCCTGGTCCGAGATCGTGACCCGCGCTCCCTGCTGGGCCAGCCACCGGGCAGCTGCCACGCCGCCGCCGTGGGTTCCCAGGCCCATCACCGTGACTGCCCGGCCGGCAAGTTCCGTGACGGGCCGATTGGCGGGCTGCCGGGCAACGAGCATTGGGCCCATCAGTTCATCTCGGCGGCTGCACGCCGGGCGGCTCGTAAGAACGGGGCCAACTGGTCGGCCTCCTGCGGATGCCCTTGGGCGTATTCTTCCAGATACTGGAGCGATTCCCAGCCGCAGCCAGCCCGAAGCAGAATCAACCCCAGGTCGCGGCGTTCGCCAGCGTAGTCAGGCAGCAGGGCCGCCAGCCGTCGCTGGACGGGCAGTGCCCCCTGCCAGTCGTTCTTCTTGGCGCAGGCGAGCTTGAGGTTGCGGAGCACCCGGGCGACGATCTCCAGGTTGCCAGCCGGTTCCAGCTTCACATCGCCCAGCGGGACCGAACCGGCGATCTTGGCGATCCGCCGCAGGCAGCTTTCGCGGTTCAGCAGTTCGCCGCCGTAGAACGGGTCGATGTAAATGGTGCCCTCGGGCAGCGGACAGCCCAGGATGAAGTGCCCCGGCGCGGCCACACCGTGCAGCTTGAGGTCCGACGACCGGGCAATGGCCATGTAGAGGATGCCCAGCGTGATCGGTAAGCCTTTGCGACGCCGCAGGATATCGTTGAGGTAGCTGTTGCGGGGATCGTAGTAGTCTTCTTCGTTACCGCGGAAGCCTTCGACCTCGTACAGGTATTCGCTCAGTTTGCGCAGCCGGTGTTCGGCATCGCCGCTGAACGTTTGGGCTTGCAGCGCAAGCTGCGCAATTTCGCGGCGGCATCCTTCGCGGTCCAGGCGCGGATAGACGTCGGCCGCGATCTCCAACAGGATCTCGATCAGATCGACGTCACTAGCGCCGCGGCACAGGCGGGCAAACTCTGGGCTGTTTTCCGGTGATGGCATGCCATCATTGTACTGCTGCGGCGCAGTTTAGGGCAAAGCCAGTCGGCAGCGGGGTGAAGACGGCGCGGACGCGCAACCCACAACACGATAGGCCAATCACCGTCCGATCCGTGTAGCCTTAACGGCCAAAGAGGCCGGTACCGTACCAGATGCCGTTCTCGCCGCGTTTCATGTCGTACGCCCAGGCGCGATGGGGGCGGGAAACGGCACTCCAGTGCCCCGGCGACAGCCGCCAGCAGCGGACACATTCTTCAGCGGCTTCCACCAGCGTTTCGCCGGGCCAGCTTTCGGCCACCACTTCGGTCGCCCTCATGCCCTGGCCGAGCCGGGCATTGATCTGGTGAAACCGCGTCTCCCAGGCATGGTGCCCTTGCACGCGCATCTGAGCCTGCCGCAGCGAGTGCCGTTCGGCTTCCTCGGCCAGCACCGGGCTGAAATAGCCTTCGGTGCTGCGAGGCCGATCGCGGTGCGTGCGCACGGCGTAAATCATCGTCCGCTGGGTCAGGGTGCCGGGCGGCAGATCCAGAATCGTACCCAGGGCAAACGCGGTGTAATAACGCCCGCGGAGGAAGGGGAACTGGCTCACCACGTAGCCGTAGTGCTGGGCACCGGGGTTCTCGTAATCGATGATCGCCACGCCTTGCTGCTGGTGCATGTGGGCAAACGAGGGGTGGCTTAGCAACCGGGTTACCTTGCCATCGATCGTGGCGGTGGCGTTGAGCGGCAGCAACAGCCACACGTAGCGATCCGCCCGCTGGGGCCGTTCCGCCAATGCCTGCGGCACCGACTGACAGAGGAAACAATCGCGGCAGCGGTCGCGGCCGGTGGCGTAGAAGACGATCAGCAGCATCTTCTGCTCGGCCTTCGCTTGGGCCGATGCTTTGGCGTAATCCGTATGCCAATGAATGACGGGCACTTGAGTCGCCGGGGCGGCCGCGCTGGTCTGCTGGGTGGCGGCCGCTTCCAGAGCTTCCTGTTCGTCGGCGTCGGCCGATAGCTGCTCGGCGGGTTTAGGCTCGGCGGGGCCTGTGGAAGCTAAAGCGGGTACCGCCGCGAAGGGGAACAACCAGACCGTGGTCAGGGCGGCAACCGCCATCACCAGTCGCGACATGCGTAGCGTCTCCCGGAAACCACATTCGTGGCGACTGCGGCGGGGACGGGCACACGCCGAGCAAACTTGATCGCCATACGCCGGGTTCAAGACAGCCTAAGTGCTGTTGACTCTGAACCTTGCTTCACACGGTCGCAATCCCTGCGGGGGGTGATTGGCTTCACAAAGTGTGTGGCTAGGGCCATCCGTGGAGAAATCCCGTCACGATTAGTGGGAAGAATGTATCGGACAGAAAAACTGGTGTAAATACCCAAGATATGACGGATTTGCTGGACAGGGTTAATTGGGGATATTTTACCGGCCGAATCGCCTCGCATTGCCGATAGACGATTTACCACTGGCTGCTAACTCTCCCCAAACCACCCCTCCTACCATGCGAATTGCACCGACGATCATCGCGCTGGCTGTAGGGCTTTGGCTCGCCCTGGCCGATGTTAGCCGCGCCAGCGTTCCGCCGGCCGTGGTCGAGGCTTGGACCGCCGTCGACCAGTGGTTGGACCGCAGCCCGTCAGGAGCCGGGTGGCGTAAGTTCCTTGCTTCAGATGATTTGGGGCGCGCAATTGCCGCTGGGCAAACGCCCGAGCCGGCGACCATTGCGGCGGTGCTTCACCAATTGCGCAGCGATGCCCCCGGATTGGAGCAGGCTCGTTTTCGCGCCCTGGATGCGGCATTGGACGTTTGGCTGAAGCAGCTTGCACACGACGTCGCGACTGTGGAGCTGGCATCGCTGTGCAAGCAAGCGGAGGACGCGTTCCAGCCCGTCAGCGAGCAAGAAGTCGCGTGGCACCGGGCCGCAGCCTTGGTGGCACTCGATAACCTGGAAAAGTACCTGGCCACCAACCCGCACCGCGAGGCCTGGGAAAAGTTCCTCTATACCGACCAGGTGCGGCGGCAACTGCAGCCGGGCGCGACGCCCAATTTGCCATTGCTGGAGCTGGTAGCCGCTCGGGCAACGGCCGGCCACAACGCCCGCGAGATGACGCAGTTCGTCCGCTTCCACCAGGCGCTGGATCGCTATGTGCAGGCCTTGCGCGTGGCCACCGAGGACCATCCTCAGCAAGCGTACCAGGCTCGGCTGGCGGCGTTGGCCCAGGGCATCGAAGCGTACGCCGCCGATCCCTCGACCGGTAACCTGGACCGCATAGCCGAACTCGTGGGCGAACTGGCCCGGCGCGGTCAGGCCCCCTGGGTGGTGGAAGCCGTGCGGCATCGGTTGTTCCAGCCCAATTTGTTTGTCGTGGCCTCGGCCGATCTGGTGACGTATGGGATCCGGCGCGCCGTCGACGAAGTGAACCCCGTCGGCGAATGGATCGATGGTTCGTGGGTGGAAGGTACCGGCCGCACCATTGGGCAGGTGACCGGCAGCCTGGGCACGTCGGCCAACTCCATCCTGTTGATCAATCACTTTGAAGGCAAAACCTACTCCGACACGGTGGCGTTCAACCGCGGCGTGAGGGTTGGCAGCCGGGGCGTTACCCGATTCCAGGCCGAGAAGGGTGTGGAGTTCGACGGCCTGCATTTCGCCGAGCTACCCACCTACGCTTGTGCCCGAACCTCGAGCTGTACCAAGTGGGTAGATGCCGGCCGCGACGGTGCGTTGTCGTGCGTGGCCGACCGTATTGCCTGGACCGTCGTGCAGAAGCGTCTGCCTCGGAGCGAGGCAGCGGCTTCGCGTTCGGCCCAGCGGCAGATCGCCCGGCGGTTTGGCCAGGGCGTGAACGAGGCTGTGGAAAAGGCCGAGAACAACTACCGCGAGAAGGTCGTCCACTGGCTGCTCAACCAGACAGTGTTCCCGGAACAGCTTAAAACCTCGAGCACGCCCGAGGCGATTCTGGTGGCGGCGACGCAGATGCAGTCGGGGCAGGCCGGCGCTCCGACCGCCCCGCCCGCGGCTCCTGAGACCGCCGCCATGTCGGTCCGCGTGCACGAAACAGCGATCAACAACGTGGCCGCGGCCATACTCGGCCGGGCTGGTCTTCTGGTCCGCGAGTTCGAAGACGAGATGCGGCGCGACGAACGGCGCGGCCGCACGCTCCGCCGCGACGAAGTGCGGGCGGCCATCCAGCGGCAGTTCCCCAACGCCAACTTGCCGGAGGTCGATCCCAACGAGATGCCGTGGGAAATGACCTTCGCTTCCCGCGAGCCGATCCGGGTGCAGTTCGATCGCAACCATATCACGATCACGCTGCGGTTTCGCGAGTTTGGCGGCGCGGCCAACTTCCCTGACCTGCCCGACGGCGACCTGATGATCGAGGCCATCTACGAGATCAAGCAAACCGCCGAGGGGCCGGTGGCCGAACTGGTCGACCGCCCGCTGGTCTGGTACGGCGCCCCCGGTCAGACCAAGTACCGGCACTACCTGGGCATCTGGCTGGGGCTGGGCGCCTGGGACTGGAGCACGCCCACCGAGATCCTGGGCCTGCTGGAAGAAGTCGAGTACCAGCTTGAAGCCCGCGAGGTCATCCCCACGCGGATTGACGGCCTGATCAAGCTCGGCGGCCAGTGGTCCGGTTACGGCGACCTGCAGCCGCAGACGATGACCGCCGAGAACGGCTGGCTAACCATCGGCTGGAAACGCGTGCCCAAGTCCGATGTCCAAACGGTCGGCACTACGGATGGCGAACGGGCTGCCGATGCCGGCGCCGCGGCCGATGGCGAGCGGCCGGCCAAGTCGGTCCGCTAGTCGCACGTGGGCCACGAAAACCAGGCCCAATTCCCGTCACCAGGCATTGCTGGCGTTCATCCACCGGTTGTCAGGCCTGGCGGTAAGTGATACGACACCCTTAGGGAACCAGTTCGAGCCTAACCCAAGGGGAACACGTATCATGCTGCACGCCTTGATTATGGCCGGTGGAACGGGAACCCGATTCTGGCCCGAGAGCCGTAACGCCAGGCCCAAGCAGTTGCTCAAACTGACGGGCGACCGCTCGATGATCCAGCTTACCGTCGATCGGTTAAGCGAACTGGTCACGCCCGACCGCACGCTGATCGTCACCAATCAGCAGCTGGTCGAACCGATCGCCGAGCAGTTGCCGGAGCTGCCGCGTGAGCGGATCGTGGGCGAACCATGCAAACGCGATACGGCGCCGTGCATCGGGCTGGCGGCTCTGATGGTGAGCCGCAACGATCCGGACGCCACCATGGTGGTGCTGCCGGCCGACCATGTGATCGAGCCGGTCGAAGCGTTCCACGCGGCCATCCGCCAGGCGGTTCAACTGGTGGAGCAGTCGCCCGGCCGGATTGTCACCTTTGGTATCAAGCCGACCTATCCGGCGGAAATCTACGGCTACATCGAGGCCGGCGAACCGCTGGCGACAACCGCGGCGAATGCAGCAGGACAAGCCGCCGGTTCCGCGCCGGCGTTCGTCGTGCGGCAATTCCGCGAAAAGCCCGACGCCGCTACCGCCCGGCGGTTCCTCGAGCAGGGCAATTTTTATTGGAACTCTGGCATTTTCGTTTGGAAGGCAGCCACCATTCTCCAGGCCCTGCGGCAGCATCAGCCTGAGATGTATGCGCACTTGGAACAGATCGGAAATGCCTTGGGCACGCCCGACTTCCCAGCAACCTTCGAGCGGGAATTTGCCGCGATCAAGGGCGTATCGATCGATTACGCCGTGATGGAGCATGCCACCGACGTGGCCGTGATCGAAGCTCCCTTCACCTGGGACGACGTCGGAAGCTGGCGGGCTTTGAGCCGCCTCAAAGGCACCGATGATGCTGGCCATACTGTCCTGGCCAAGCGATACATCGGGATCGATTCCCAGCGGAATATCATCCGCAGCGAAGGCGATCATTTGATCGTCACGCTAGGGCTGAACGACTGCATCGTGGTTCATACCAAGGATGCCACGCTCGTCGCCAGCAAAGAACACGAAGAGTCCATTCGGCAGATTGTCAAAGAATTGGAACAACGTAACTGGTACGAGCACCTGTAGTTCACGTCCGCATTGAGGCATTCATCATGCCCCGCGTCGCGTTTGTGTGTTCGTTCTTGTGGCGCGCATGTTCGGCGCGGGGCATGTGTTATATCCCGGCGTGTTGATTCCCCCGGAGCTCGCTTCCCTTCGCCTGCCGCATGCCGGTCACGGAGCAATTCGATACCTTATGAGAAAATTCCCCACCATGCTCCCCCTGGCCAGCGGGTACAGTACACCTATAAATGGAGATACAAGCAAATGCTCTTCTTGAGATCGGCGTTCTGAAACCTCGCCGGTCGCTGGCCAGTATTTGCCAAAAGCAAGGCTACCGCGGGACTCCTGCCCCCCGACGAATCAGCAGCTCATGGGGCAGTACCACGCTCTGTATGAGCCCATTGCCGCGGGAAACTTCGTGGAATCAGCCTCTTTCAACCGTAGCGATGTGAACGAGCCGGCCGCAACGTCACGCCCCCAGTCACCCGCGCACCCCACCGGCACGCAGGGCGGCTCAGAAAATACGGCCTCACGTCGTTGGCCGTGCTTCTCGTTAGCGGATTTGATCGCACGGCAAAATGCTCAGCAAGAACTCGATCGCTGGGCTCAGCCGCAGCTCAAGCGGCTTTCTGAGGCGTTCGAAACCGTTCCACATACGGCGTTCTTGACCGATGCCGCCGGGATCACGCTCCTGGCGATCGGAAATCGGGTCGAGGCCGACCAACTTGAACTTGTCGCCGGCTGCTGCTGGTTGGATGCGCCTTCCGCGGCTGTTGCAGGGCCCACCGTAGCACAGCAAGCAACCACAACGGAGAGCCAGCACACCCTGGAACCATCGGCCATAGCGCAGGTGCTGCGTGATCCGGCCACTTCGTTCGCGGAGGTCGAACACGCCGCTGGCCTGCTTGTTGGATTCACCACGCTTGCTGCCCCACTGGCCGACCATGGGCGGCTTGTTGGCGCGATTGGAGTTTGTCTGCCCTGCGGCGAGGTTTCGCCGCAGCGACGACTGCTGGTGGAGTATGCCGCGGCCGCCATCGAAAAGGCGTGGCATGGGCAGCCTCCCGTAGCCGTGCCGTCCGACGAATCGTCGCTCGCGGGCTGGCAGGTGGGCGATTCGTTCTGGTTCAATCGCACGCTGCTGGAACTCTTACCGGTAGCGGTCTACGTCTGCGACGCCGCGGGGGCGATCCAGTACTACAACCATCGCGCGGTCCAACTGTGGGGCCGCGAACCCAAGCTGGGCGAAAACGGCGACCATTACTGCGCCTCGTATCGCGCCTTTACGCCCGACGGCACCCAGATCACACGCCTCCAGTCGCCCATGGCGGCCGTACTGGAGAACGGCGAGCCGCTGCACAATATTGAAGCCAGCGTGGTCCGGCCCGACGGCTCACGTGTGTTCGTGATCGTCAACGTCCAGCCGATCCGCGACAAACAAGGCCAGCTCCTGGGTGCCGTCAACGTCTTGCAGGATATTTCCGACCGTCTGCAGGCGGAGAACGCCAAGGGCCTGTTGGCCGCCATTGTCGAATCGTCCGACGACGCGATCATCAGCAAATCGTTTGACGGTTACATCACCAGTTGGAACTCAGGCGCCGAACGCTTGTACGGGTACACGGCCGAGGAAGCCCTGGGCAAACCGGTCGCGATGCTCTGCACGGCCGAAGGCGCCAAAGAGATCTCGCATATCCTTGAGCAAGTCCGGGCGAGCCAGCAGCTACGGCATTACGAAACCACTCGGGTCCGCAAGGGCGGCGCGCTGGCCGATGTTTCGGTAACCGTTTCACCAGTGAAGAACGCCGCCGGCGAGATCGTGGGCGCTTCGGCCATTGCCCGCGATATCACCGAACAGAAACGCCTGGAACGCGAGCGGCGGGCCAACGAAGAACGATTGCAGATGGCGCTGGAATCGGGCCGGATGGGCACCTGGGACTGGGACGTCCGCCAGGACCGCATGATCTGGTCGCCGGGCCTGGAGGCGCTTCACGGTCTGAAGCCGGGCACGTTTCCCGGCACCTTCGAAGCGTTTCAGGCAGACATTCACCCGCAAGACCGCAAGCGCGTCGTCCGCGAAATCCTGGATACGCTTAAGACAGGCCGCGAGTATCGCAACGAGTATCGCCTGGTCCGACCCGACGGCACCGTACACTGGGTGGAAGCCCGGGGCCGTGCCATCCGCAATGATCGAGGCGAGCCCATCCACATGATGGGCATCTGCATGGAGGTGACCGAACGCAAGCGGATCGAGCACGATCTGCGGTTTCTGGCCGACGCCAGTCGGTCGCTGGCTTCGCTCAAAGATTGGCAATCGACGTTGCAGAGCATCGCTCAAATGGCGGTGCCGCACTTCGCCGATTGGTGCGTGGTGTACATGAACGGCGAGAACGGGCAGCCGGAACCATTCGCGCTGTCGCACGCCGATCCCAGTAAGCGAACGGTGGCTGAGGATTTGCACCAGCGGTTCCCGCCCCAACTTGATCCGGCCACCGGCATCTATCGCGCCATCCACTCCGGCGAATCGATGCTTGTGCCCCTGGTCGACGATGCCATGCTCCAGAAGCATGCGCACGGTGCAGAGCACCTGGAAATCTTGCGCGGCCTGGGGTTGAAGTCGTATGTCTGCGTGCCGCTTTCGATTCGCGATCGTGTGATCGGAGCCATGCTGTTCGTATCGGCCGAATCGGGGCGTCGATACGATGCCACCGACCTATCGGTGGCCGAAGACCTGGCCCACCGCGTGGCGGTCACGATCGAGAACGCCTGGCTGTACGAAGAATCGCAAGAGAACGCCCGGCGGAAAGACGAGTTCCTGGCCATGCTGGCCCACGAACTCCGCAATCCGCTGGCCCCGGTACGCAGCGGGCTGGACGTGCTGCGGCTGCGGCTGGGCGAGAACGAAACCATCGCCCTGATGCAGGAGCAGGTCGAACACCTGGTGCGGCTGGTGGACGACTTGCTCGACGTTTCGCGGATCATGCGCGGCAAGGTCCAACTCCGCAGCGACGAGGTCGACCTGCGAGGGTTGGCCAGTCGGGCAGTGGAAACGGTGCGGTCCTTTGTGCAATCGCAGCGTCATCACCTGACGGTCAGCATGCCTGATGAACCGGTATGGGTCCGCGGCGATGCGGTCCGGCTCACCCAGGTGCTTACCAACCTGCTGCACAACGCGGCCAAGTATACGGAGCCAGGCGGCCGCATCTGGCTCACCATCGAGCCCGATGCGCGCTCCGCCGTAATCACGGTCCGCGACACCGGCATTGGCATCTCCAAGACGCTGCTGCCGCACGTCTTTGAGTTGTTCACCCAAGCCGATCAATCCTTGGAACGCTCGCAGGGCGGGCTAGGCATCGGGTTGACGCTGGTACGCAATCTGGTCGAGCTGCATGGCGGCAACGTGTCGGCCTCCAGCCCGGGCGAAAACCAGGGCAGCGAGTTCGTTGTGCGGTTGCCGTTGGTCCCCGCGCCGGCCAAGAGTGAAACCAGCCCCAACCTCAGCGATCAGGTACCGCCGGGGCGCCGGGTGCTGATCGTGGACGACAACCACGCGGCCGCCCGGATGTTATCCCTGCTGCTCAAGTCGATGGGCATCCACGAGGTCCGCTGCGAGGGCGACGGCCCCTCGGGCCTGAAAGCAGTCAACGAATTTCAGCCGGACCTGGTGCTGCTGGATATCGGCCTGCCGGGCATGGACGGCTACGAGGTCGCCAAGATCCTTCGGCGCGATCCCTGTAACGACCATCTGCTGCTGGTGGCCCTGACCGGGTATGGCCAGCCTGAGGATCGCCGCCATTCCAAGGACCTGGGGTTCGACGAGCACCTGGTCAAACCGCTGGCCATGGACAACGTCCGGCAGTTGCTGCGGCACCCCAAGATCCAGGCGCGCTAGCGCCTGCCTACGGCGACCGATCGCGGGCCCAGCCCCAGTCTATGCATGTCGACACTTTGATCGGACAGAGAGGAATTGCCGCCGGCGCAGGGGTTTGCGGTTACAACCGTCATTCTGACGGCCGGGGTTCAGCAAGTCTGCCTGGCTGGCCGAACTTTACGGGCATCCCTTGTGGAGCACTGGCGGCGGCGAACCAAACGCGCCGGTGCTGCGTAATTGCCGGAGTGTCAGACGTTTACAGCCGAACCGGCCCCCGCGAGGTCAACCGATCCGACACTCTTTCGCCCCTCGTTGCAAGCGGTAAATCCGACATAACTGGTCAGGGGGCGGGGAGTTACCGCGATCTGGCTACAGCGATAGAATCCTGTGGTGGATGGCCTACCATCACTCGCGAGAAAAGGTAGACTGGAACGTCGATTCCCTGCTGCTTTTGGCAGCTAGGGGGTCCACCGGTGCCGCTGCGGCACACCGAATGTTAAACAGTTAGCCGCACAGTAGTTTCATTGGCCGGGTACATGCAGGCTGCCCATTGCTGGCCTGAAAGGGGTTAGCGGGTTGTTGGCAGAGGCCCGCTTGCATCGGCCAAAGATGAGAGGAGTGGAATCGGTGCAAATCACCATCTCGACGCGGCATGGGCATCTGAGCGAAGCTACCCGTGAGAAAATCAGCGCCAAAGTCGAGAAGCTGTCGCGATACTTCGAGCGTCTGACCTCGATTCAGGTCACCGTCGACCTGGACGACGAGCAGACGCCGCTGGTGGAACTGCTGGTGCTGGCAGAACATAAGGGCGAGTTTGTCGCCTCGGACCGCTCCGAGAGCTTGATGGCCTCGGTCGACAGCGCCCTCCACAAGGTCGAGCAGCAAATCAAGAAATACAAGGAGAAGCTGCAGGGCCATCGCGGGCCGGGTATTGGCCAGGTGGCGGCCGAAGGGCAGCTCGCACCGGACGGTTCGGCTGAGTAAGCTCGCCTCGCCAGGCGCAGCCGCGGCCGCCGCCGGGTGCTGCCATGTGCAGCCCTCCCGCTCCCCACGGGCGGACATACCATCCAGAAAGGAAAGCGTGCATGAAGTTTGCCGACTTCGTGAGCCGGGAATCGGTGCAAGCCGATCTGGCCCCCGACGACAAGGAAGGTGCCATCCGGGCGATGGTTCAATCGCTGCTGGATGCCAAACAGATCGTCGCGGAAGAATACGAAAGCATCGTCAAGAAGATCCTTGAGCGGGAAGCACTGGGCAGCACCGGTATCGGCCGCGGCGTGGCCGTCCCGCACACCAAGCATCCAAGCGTCGACCGCCTGGTTGCCACGGTGGCCATCAGCCGCAACGGCGTGGACTTTACCAGCCTGGACGGCGAGAAGGTGCAGATCCTGTTCCTGCTGATCTCGCCGCCGGATCGTCCGACGGATCACCTGCGGGCTTTGGAACACATCGCGCGTCAGTTGCACAACGACACGTTCCGCAGGTTCCTCAAGCAGGCCGAGAACCGCGAAGCCATTTTGCAACTGCTGGACGAAGCGGACGAAGGCCAGTTCGGCAGCTAGCGAGCGCGGCTCCTTCACGGCCGCGCGGCTTGCCCGGTCCAATGTCGTGTCCAGTTTCCCGCTGCAAGCGGTCCGGCCGGCACGCGCCGGCGGGCTCTCATCCAGCGGGATTCTTCGCCGGATACGGAGAAGACGCCCCAAAGACCGGGGGCAATCAGGCCGCGGGCAAGCCCTTCGCCGCCGAGCCAGTCAGCGTCCTTCCACGCAGGCAAGCTTCGTTGTCGCATCGATCGCGGCCGTTGCCAGCGCACACGAGGCCGCGGTGGAAGTGCTCGTAAGGACCTGCAGGGGCCAGAAGGATTGCCGATCCCTTCGCCAGCCCGTTACGGGTCAACGCGCACGTCGCCAGCCTGGTGAGCACGCGGTATTGATGTTCCGGGCCGCGGGCAAGTTGAGCACGCGCAGAGCGAAACAGACCGAAACATCAGCGGATAGCAACTTCGAGATTCATGCCATGCGGATCGCCGCCCCGTAGCGCGGCGGTCGCCAGTCCCTTCCGGGCGGCCCGGCGTGCCCCACACGGCGGGCGCGATGGGCCAGCCGACAGTAGACCAGAAGTAGTGGCGTAACATGGGCAACAAGTCAGTGGCCACGGTCGTCGTGAACAATCCCCAGGGATTGCACGCGCGCCCCGCCGACTTGTTCGTCAAGTGCGCCATGCAGTATGAAGCGAAAATAGAAATCATTAAGGATAGCGAGCGCTTCGACGGAAAGAGCATCCTGGACATCCTCGCATTGGCCGCCGTACAGGGTACGGAGCTGGCTATCGAGGCCGATGGTCCGGATGCCGAAGCGGCCCTGAAAGCACTTACCAGTCTGTTCGAACGAGGATTCGCCGAAGAGGAAGACCTGTCCGACCGCGAAGGCAGCTCTGGATCATAGCTCCGGGTCGATGGCCGGCCCGGCTGCTGCTGCCCGCTTCCCACACAGGAACATCTCCACGCAACTCGTCATCCGGCAATGGGAGTGTGTGCTCTCCGGTGCCCGCCGAGGCCTCGCTGGAGGAACGCGGACCGACCCGCTGCGTACGCTGAAAGGTCCCTCTGGGCAAGCAGCCCCGGGGTACCTGCCGTGACGGCTCACGCGGCTGCGGAACGTCCGGTTCTGCAACCCCAGAGTGCCTATGCGCAAGCTGCACGGAATTGCGGTTTCGCCGGGCGTCGCCATTGGCGAGGCCATGGTGATGGACCAAGAGGGATTTCGTATCCCTCGGCGGTTCGTTGCGCAAGACGCCGTCGAGCAGGAACTGGTACGGTTCAACACGGCCGTGGAATCGGCCGCCCGCGAAATCCGTCGCAATCGCGACACCGTCAGCCAGGAGCTGGGCGCTGAGTACGGCGCCATCTTCGAAGCTCATATGCAAATGTTGCACGATCCCCGCCTGCGCGCGGAGATCGAGGACCTGATTCGCCAGAAACACTTCTCCAGCGAGTACGCCGTCAGCCGCAGCCTGCGCCGCTACGCCAAGGTGTTCCAGAGCCTGGAAAGTCAGCACCTGGCCGAGCGGGCCAACGACATTTTCGATATCGAGAAGCGGCTGCTAAGACACCTGCTGGGCGTGCGCCGCGAAGGTCTGACGCAACTGACGTCACCGGTGCTGGTGCTGGCCCATAACCTCACCCCCAGCGAAACGGCCAGTCTCGATCGCCGCTACGTGCTGGGCTTTGTCACCGAGGTGGGCGGTCCCGGCAGCCATACGGCCATCGTCGCCGAGGGCATGGAAATTCCGGCCGTGGTCGGTACGGGCCCGTTCCTTACCGACGTTTCCGGCGGCGAGATGGTCATCATCGACGGCCACAAGGGCCTGGTGATCCTCCAGCCCGACGAAGACACGCTGGAGCAGTACCGCCGCGAAGCCAAGGAAGCCGAGGCCCTGCAAGTGAGCCTGCAGGCTCTCCGGGACCTGCCGGCGGAAACCGCCGATGGCGTACGGGTGCGGCTGCTGGGCACGATCGAGTTCCCGCACGAAGTCCAGCAGTGCACCGATCGAGGGTGCGACGGCATCGGCCTGTACCGCACCGAGTTTCTGTACCTGGGGGCCCAGAGCGAACCCACGGAAGAGGTCCACTACGACGCGTACGCCTGCGTCGTTCGCTCCATGCCCGGCAAGCCCGTCGTAATGCGCACGCTCGACCTGGGCGCCGACAAGATGGCCCATCTCCCGAATCCCGAGGACGAACACAACCCGTTCCTGGGCTTGCGGAGCATCCGCTTGGCGCTACGCAACCTGCCGATGTTCCGCACGCAGTTGCGGGCCATTTTGCGGGCCAGCGTGCTGGGCGACGTCCACGTGATGTTCCCGATGGTGTCCACCATCCGCGAACTGCGCCAGGCCAAAATGGTGCTGGCCGACGTGATGGAAGACCTGGAGGAGTCGGGCATCGAGTTCCGGCAAATCCCGGTCGGCATGATGGTCGAGGTGCCTTCAGCGGTGATGATGATCGACCATTTCGTGCGCGAGGTCGATTTTGTCAGCATCGGCACCAACGATCTGGTTCAATACACGCTCGCCGTTGATCGCAGCAACAAAGACGTGGCCGAGTTGTACAATCCGTGCGACCCGGCCGTGCTTAAGCTGATGCAGATGACCATCCAGGCGGCGAACCGTCAGCAGATCCCCGTTTATGTCTGCGGCCAGATGACCTCCAACCCCATCTACACCATGCTGCTGGTCGGCATGGGGGTTCGGACGTTGAGCGTCACGCCGGCCGCCATTCCGGAGATCAAACGGCTGATCCGCGCGGTCACGATTGCCCAGTGCGAGGAAGTGGCCCAGCGAGCGCTGGCCATGGAGCACGCACGCGACATCAAGACGTACTTGCGGGACCGCGTCAAACATGTCCTGCCGGAGCAGGTGGGATGAACCCGACCAACGAGCACCCGACCCAACCCACTTCAGCCAGCACGAGGCGCTTGCCGTGCTCGGGCCGGGTCGTGGCATGCGTTGAATCGCTTGAATTCTCCGGGCGAGCCGAGCCGCTTGGCGCATGGCATCGCTTGTCGCCGCATGCCGCGGTGGCAACTGCGCACTGCGTCCAGCCCTGGGCCGCCCATCCGCCGGCACAGCGCGCAGACGCCGGGACGATCGACATCCGGTGCCCTGACATGCTGCGCGCGGCGGGAAGCTGTTTGGCATTGGGAGGAAGGCTCCGCCACGGCGCGGGCCGGCAGAGCGGCCCGTCGCGCGATCCCGCGCAACGGCGTCACTCGCTGAACGGCCGACCACACGGCAGCCACGGTTCCAGCGCGCCCCAGCGTGGAAGCGGCAGCCGGGCCAACGATGGCGCGCCGGGAGCCGATCGCACCGGGAGCACCGCGAGTCTGGCCGGTCGCAGGGCGGCAGTTGCCGCCGGGCCTGGCCGCGGCCACCGGTTAGCCGCCCCCAGCGCGGTATCGGGCGCCCCCTGGCGCGATGCCGTGGCGTCCCTTGGCGGCGGCACCCTCCAACCACCGTACACCCCGGCCGCGCGTTGCGCGCGGTCGCACCGAACAATAAGGAACCAACATGAAGCAAGAAATCCTGATCAACGTCGCCCAGCCGGAGGAGTGCCGGATCGCCATCCTTGAAGATGGCCAACTGGAAGAACTGTACGTTGAACGCACCAGCCAGGACTCCTACGTCGGCAACATCTACAAGGGCACGATCGTCAACCTGGAGCCGAGCATCCAGGCCGCCTTTGTCGACTTTGGCGTGGGCCGCAACGGCTTTCTGCACATCAGCGACGTGGAGCCGCAGTACTTCCGCCAGGGCGGTTACGACCCCTACGAAGTGCTCGAGCGCGACCGCCGCGGCGGCATCAAGAACGGCGCCAACAAGAACGGTAACGGCGACGAAAACGGCAACGGCGACAATGCCACCCGCACCAAGCGCCGCAAGGTCGGCATGCGGCCCCGGGTCAAGCCGCCCATCCAGGACATCTTCCGCCGCGGCGATGAAGTCATCGTCCAGGTGATCAAGGAAGGCATCGGCACCAAGGGCCCCACGCTCTCCACCTACATCAGCATCCCCGGCCGCTACCTGGTGCTCATGCCGGCGCTGGGCCGCGTGGGCGTCTCGCGCAAGATCGAGGACGAAGAAGTCCGCCGTAAGCTCCGCGACGTGCTGCTGGAGCTCAACCCGCCCAAGGGGCTGGGCTTCATCATCCGCACGGCCGGCCAGGAACGCTCACACAAGGAACTGTCGCGCGACATGGCCTACCTGCTGCGGCTGTGGAAGGTCATCGTCCGCCGCATCAAGAAGCTGCCCGGCCCGGCACCAATCTACGAAGAAAGCGACATGATCATCCGTACGATCCGCGACATCTTCACCACCGATGTCGACGCGATCTACGTGGATGAACCCACCGCGTACGAGCGGGCCAAGGAGTTCTTGCAGATCGTAATGCCCCGGTACGTGAACCGGCTGCACCTGTACGAAGGCAAGGACCCGCTGTTCCACAAGTACCACGTCGAGGAAGAGATCAGCAAAATCTACCAGCGGCACGTGCCGCTCAAGGCTGGCGGCTCGATCGTCATCGACCAGACCGAAGCCCTGGTGGCCATCGACGTCAACAGCGGCAACTTCCGGGCGGACGACAACGCCGAGGAAACCGCCTACCAGATCAACCTCATGGCAGCCAAGGAAATCGCTCGCCAACTGCGGCTCCGCGACCTGGGCGGCGTGATCGTCAACGACTTCATCGACATGCGCAAGGAGAAGCACCGCCGCGGTGTCGAGCGGGCGCTGCGCGATGCGGTGAAGCGCGACCGGGCCCGCACCAAGATTCTCCGCACCAGCCCCTTCGGTCTGATCGAGATGACGCGGCAGCGGATCCGCCCCAGCCTCAAGCGGAGCGTGTACCGTGATTGCCCGTGCTGCACCGGCACCGGCGTGGTCAAGACGGCCGAGAGCATGGCGCTGGAAGTCGTGCGGCTGTTGCTGCTGGTCACCCAGCGCAAGGACGTGGCCAAGGTGATCGTGTCGGTGGCCAACGACGTCGCCAGCTACCTCAACAACAAGAAACGCCGCGAGCTGTCACGGCTGGAAGAGTCGGGCAACATGCTGGTGCTGGTGGAAGGCAAGGATTACGTGAACCCCGAGCACCTGACCATCAACTGCTACGACGCCGCCGGCAACCAGGTCCACTTCGAGTACGGTTACAACCGCACCAACAACAATAACACCAACAGCAGCAACCAATCCTGACAATCATCCCCCGGCATGTTCCTGTGCGGCGCATGCCGGGGGCTTTGCTTTAACTTCGGGCGCCCCCTGTCTTTCTTGAATTGAGCATTCGATGAACCAGCACAATCACCACGGTCACGGCCATCATTCCCAGCACGAATCACACAAGGCCAAGCGCCCGCCGCACAAGGATTGGCGGCTGTGGACCGCGGTAGTGCTGATGCTGCTTGCCATCGTGGCATACATCCTCTCGATGGACGAAGAGTTCGTCCCTGGTGAGCCGGGCGTTCAGCCCGAAGTCCCGGCGATGCCCGCCGAGTAACTCACGCAGCGATTAGCCCAACCGCGCGGCTTGCATGGCAGGCTGATTCCCTGCGCGCTCCGCAGCCGGAAGGCACGCTACTTTTCACTGTGCCGGGTGTTGCCAAGGGTCGCGGGGGCAGGCAAAATCCAGCCAGTCGCGGCAGCCTGGGGGGCAGCCTCCGGGCCCTGCTCGTTCACGCCTCAACTCAGTTTCTCTCGATAGACGCGGAAAGGTTACACCATGCCCAAGGCTTTGAATGTCGGAATGATCGGATACGGCTTCATGGGCCGCGCCCATTCCAACGCCTACCGCAAGGTGAACCAGTTCTTCAAGCTGGAATATCAACCGGTCCTCAAGGCCTGCGCCGCTCGCAAAGAAGACAAGATCAAAGCGTTTGCCGAGAACTGGGGCTACGAAAGCTATGAGACCGACTGGCGGAAGCTGGTCGAACGCGACGACATCGATCTGATCGATATCGGCTCGCCCAACAACACCCACAAGGAGATCGTGCTGGCCGCCGCCGAAGCCGGCAAGATGATCCTCTGCGAGAAGCCCCTGGCCATGAACGTGGCCGAGGCCGAAGAAATGGTGGCCGCCGTCGAACGGGCCGGCGTGCCCAACATGGTGTGGTTCAACTACCGCCGCGTGCCGGCGATCACGCTGGCCAAGCAACTGGTCGACGAAGGCCGCATCGGCAAGCCGTTCCATTACCGGGCCTTGTACCTGCAAGACTGGACGATCGCCGCCGACGTTCCCCAGGGCGGCCAGGCCCTGTGGCGGCTGGATGCCTCGGTGGCCGGCTCCGGCGTGACCGGCGACCTGCTCGCCCACTCGATCGACACGGCCGAATGGCTCAACGGCCCGATTCGCCGCGTGTGCGCCCGGACCGAAACGTTCGTCAAGGAACGCGTCCATGCCGAGACGGGCAAAGTGGAGCCCGTGAACATCGACGACGCCTGCATGTTCCTGGCCGAGTTCGCCAACGGCTCGCTGGGCACCTTTGAAAGCACCCGCTACGCTCGCGGCCGCAAGAACTTCAACACGTTCGAGCTGAACGGCGATCGCGGCAGCCTGTACTTCGACCTGGAAGACCCGCAGTACCTGCAGTACTTCAAGTACGCCGATCCCAAGACCGGCCAGAAGACCGAGGCCCACCTCACCGGCTGGCAGAAGATCCACGTCACCAACTTCGAGCACCCGTACATGGATCACTGGTGGGTGCCCGGCTGCACGATCGGCTACGAGCACACGTTCATCAACGCCCTGGCCGACTTCCTCAAGGGCCTGGAAACCGGCACGCCCGCTCAGCCCGACTTCCGCTCCGGCTTGCGGACCCAGAAGGTGTGCGACGCCGTGCTGCAAAGTGCCCGCGAAGGCCGCTGGGTGGAAATCGAGTAGCCCCGAGTCGTCTGCCGCGGCACGCGGTCATGAATCTCTAGCGACGAAACGCACGCCCGGGAGGCCAGTTCTCCCGGGCGTTTTTCTTTGTCAAAAAAAGAACGCCTGCGTGGATGAGCCGTTCACCCACGCAGGCGTGTTGGTTGTCATGGGCCCATGCAGGGCTGCGTCAACTACGGCTTGCGGCGGTTCCCTTCGACCTCGGGATTCACCCAAGCCCGCAGCGGCTTGCCTTCCAGGCCGGCCAACAGGTTATCGGCGGCGATCTCGGCCATGCCGCCGCGGCTGGAAACCGTGGCGCTGGCGATGTGCGGCGCGATCACGCAGTTGGGCAGCTTCAACAGCGGGTTGTCCAGCGAAGGCGGCTCGGGATCGGTCACGTCCAGACCGGCTGCGAAGATCTGCCCGGTCCGCAGCGCTTCGGCCAGGTCTTCTTCCACCACCAGCGGACCGCGGGCGGTGTTCACAAGCACGGCCGTCGGCTTCATCTTGCGGAACGCTTCGGCGTTGAACAGATGCCGGGTGCTATCGTCGAGGTTCGCGTGCAGCGAGATATAGTCCGACTCGGCCAGCAGCGTGTCCATGTCGACCTTCTTGGCCTGCAACTGCTGCTCGGCCTGCTCGTTATTCCGCAGGTCGTGATACAGCACCCGCATGCCCCAGCCGCCGTGCAGACGCTTGGCCACGGCGAAGCCGATGCGGCCCATGCCCACGATGCCGACGGTCTTGCCGACCAGGTCCTGGCCGATGTACCCCAGCGGCTCCCAGGTCTTCCACTTGCCTTCGTTGATGTCGCGGTTGGATTCCACCAGCCGCCGGGCAGCAGCCAACAGCAGCGTGATGGCCATGTCGGCGGTGGCATCGGTCAACACGTCAGGCGTGTTGCCGACGGCAATGCCTCGCTGGGTGGCGGCGGCCACGTCGATATTGTTGAAGCCCACGGCGTAGTTGCTCACCACGCGCAGCCGCGGGGCGGCGTCCATCAGTTCGGCATCCACCCGTTCGGTGAGCAGCGACAGCAGCCCATCGCACTGGGCCACCTTCTCCAGCAGCACCTCGCGGGGAGGCGGCAGCGGTTCGCTCCACACCTCGGCGTCGCAATGAGCTTTGATCTTCTCCAGACCGTTATCGGGAATCTTGCGCGTGACAAAGACTTTGGGTCTGGACATCGTCAATCCTCTCCAAGGTGCGGGGAACGTGAACGGTTAAACACAGCGTTGGGTTACGCCAAGTGTAGCGACCAATCCGCGTTTGAACGATTCCCCACCAGGCAGAACCTGGCAGGGCTCTGCGACCACCGCGCACAGCAGTTGGGCAGTCCCTGCGCGTGCCACGGCCTGGGAGTCATTAACGCCCGAAGCATTTAGCGCAAGCGAACGAGCGTGCAGCCCTCGCCGCCGATACGCGGCTTCCCTGGCCGGCGTCCCGAACGGCTTTCGATCCACCGTGCGCACACTTTGGCTACAAGCGTACGGCGCGGTTCCCGGGTGTTTCCCCGGCCTGCAGGAACTCGCGGCGACCTGGCTTTAGAACAGCGCGCTGACCGACTTGTTCAGGTGGATCCGCTTGATTGCCTCGCCCAGCAGTTCGGACACCGACTGCACGCGAATGTTGGGCAGCATCTGGTCGGGCCGCAGCGGGATGGTGTCGGTCAGGATCAGCTCCTTGATGGGAGCGTTGCTCAGCCGGTCGATCGCCGGCCCGCAAAGCACGCCGTGCGTGGCGGCCACGTAGATCTCCTTGGCGCCGGCCTGGTGCAACCGTTCCGCAGCGCCGCAAATGCTTGAAGCGGTGCTGATCAGGTCGTCGAACATCAGGCAGATTTTGCCTTCGACCGGTCCGCCGATGATGTTCTCCTGGTGGGTCTGCTCGGCGCTGCTGCGGCGTTTGTCCACGATCGCCAGCCGCCCACCCAGGGTGGCCTTGTGCGTCAGGGCCCGCTTGATGCTGCCTTCGTCGGGGCTGACCACCACCAGCTCCGACTCCGGAATGTTCATCTTGATGAAGTACTCATCGAGCACCGGGGCGGCGTAGAGGTGATCCACCGGCACGTCGAAGAAGCCCTGGATCTGGTAGGCGTGCAGGTCCATGGTCAGCGCCCGGTGGGCACCGGCCCGTACGATCATGTTCGCCACCAGCTTGGCGGTGATCGGCACGCGGCCTTCGTCCTTGCGGTCCTGCCGCGCGTAGCCGTAGTACGGCAGCACGGCCGTAACCCGACCGGCGCTGGCCCGGACGAAACTGTCGATCATGATCAACAGTTCCATCAGGTTTTCGTTCACCGGAGGGCAGGTGGGCTGCACGATGAAGCAGTCGCGACCGCGGACGTCCTCCTCGATCTTGCAGGCGATTTCGCCGTCGGGGAAGTTGCCGATCGAGATCCGGCCTAAGGGAATCCCCAGATATTCACAAATGCGTGCGGCCAATTTGGGATTCGCGCGGCCGCTGAACACCTTCATTTCCATGGAAGATGCAACACCCCGGCACCGAGGGAACGATTGGATGGAATCGCCGCTGGCCACCGTGGGATACGACGCCCGGCGTGCGGAAATCACCCGCTCGGCACCCGTCCGTCGACCCTGACGCCGACCACGCGGACGAGCACCGCCGATTACGATAGATTCTCGCGCGACCAACCGTCCAGGACCACCGCCAAAAGCCCGGCGGTGCAAGGTTTCCCCGCTGCCGTGGAGGGAGCTGGTCGCGCGGCCGACATTCCCTGATTCTAGGGCACCGGGTGCTTTCTGCGAACCTCCCGGGGCCCAGAATTTCCGCGCCGGCCCCCCTAGTGGACTCCCATTTCGTCGTGTCGCCGCCGTTACACCCGGCGCAGTCGGAAGTCCGCCTCACCCCCTCGGTCGTACGCCCGCCGTTTCCCAAGGTGCCTGTCTGCAACCGGCCCGTGCCGGCGGCACTAAACCTGCACATTGGTAGGTGGTAGTGCCGCCGCAGCGTTCTCCGCGGAAAGCGCGCGACACCCGGCCAAACTTTACGCTTTGCAGGGACGCGGGCCGCTGCTGGCGGCCCTCACCGGGGCCGGTACATGCCCACTGCCCGCGAAGGCGTGCACGAACGGTTGCACCACCGCTATAGCGCAGGAACGCTGCCTTCGCCGGCTAGCTTGCGAGGCTTCCAAACCGCGATGAGTACCCTGCCCGAGCCTAAAGTTGCGGTTGCTACTACCCCAGCCAATCGATCCCCGGGTTCTCCGCCCACGATCGCGCCCGACATCGTCGCACGCGACCGCCCGGCCGTCCCGGCGGATGCGCCGACCTCCCCCGCCGCGGACGATGACGCTCTACAGCCTGCCCGCCGCCCGATCAAGACGACAGTCAACTGCTACGAGTTCTTCGAACGGGTCTTTCCCCAATGTGGGTTCCTCGACCTCACCGAGGGCATCTACCGCGGCGACCCGACAGTGCCGTATGCCCAAGCCCAGCAGAACCAGATCAACTGGCTGTTGGATCAGGTGGGCTGTGGGCCAGGCAGCCGCATTCTGGATATCGGCTGCGGCAACGGCACGCTGGTGGAAGCCGCCGTCCGCCGCGGAGCCACCGCGATTGGGATCACGATCTCACCGGCCCAGGTGCGGCGTTGCCGCCAGCGAGGCCTCGACGTGCGGCTGATCGATTACCGCGACCTGGGCGACGTGTGGCGTGGCCGCTTCGACGGCGTGATCGCCAACGGCTCCATCGAGCACTTCGTGCAGCCTGAGGATGTGCTGGCGGGCCGCGACGATGCCGTCTACCGGCAGTTGTTCGCCATCTGTCGCCACGTGCTCAAGCCGGGCACGCAGGGGCGGATGGCCACCACGGTCATTCACCGGCACGAAGGCACCCCGCGCATCCGAAACGAAGATTTGTTGAAAAGCCCCTGGCGGTTCCGCTGGGGCTCGCCCGAGTTCCACTACGCACTCTTACAGCGAGGCTTTGGCGGCTTCTATCCAGAGCCAGGGCAACTGGCCCGCTGCGCCGGTCCGTACTTTGACCTGGTCCTGGAGGTGGACGGCACACAGGACTATCACTTCACTTCGGAACAGTGGATGACCGAGGCCCTGGACAAGCTGCTCTCGTGGAAGTCGGGCACGCGGATCCTCCCGCGGCTGTTGGCTTACGCCCTGCGGCATCCGCGGCACGCCGCAACGATGCTGACCTGCCTGTTCGTGGCCGAAAGCTGGCAGCGGCAATTCCGCGGTGAAAACCCGCCCACGCGATTGCTGCGGCACGTGTGGCAGGCCAAGCCGTAAACGACGTCAAATCATGAGCCGCAACTCATGCGTGCCGCTTTGAGAGGTAAGAAGCAGCCGAGGGAAGACTTGCACTCCCACGCCCGATGTCGGGCACGACATTCTGAGCGTCGCGAGTCTGCTGATTTCGCCACTTGGCTAGAGCGCGGGCGCAGCGTGAAAAACTCCGCCACGCCCGGAGACGAACCACACTCCACGGCAGCGGTTCATCGCGGCCCGTCGACAAGTTGAGAGTGCGCCACACGCCTAAAGGTTCGCCCCGCGCTGCCGGCCAGCGGCGTTACTTTTCGCGGGCCAATGCTTGCAGCACATCCAGCCGCAGCGTGGCCAGGTAGATCGCAGTGCGGCCTTCATGGCCCGAGTAGTACGACACCAGCACCTGGTTGCGATCCTCATCGATCACAAAGCCGGGATAGCTGGTATCGCCGCCGCTGGGCAGCGTGAGCAGATCGCGAAACTGGGCCGTCTCCGGGTCCATCCACCACAATGCCATGGTGTACGGCCGCTGTTCATAGCTGCGGCTGCCGGCCAACCAGGCCCCGCCCGGCAGCTGCACAAAGTTGGGACCACCAAACCGCTTGTTGGCCTCCTTCAGATCCCACTTGGTGTAGGGCGGCTCCGACCGGCCGACAAACGCTTTGTTCTCATGGTGACGGATCATGGCGATCATCGTACCGTCGTCCTCGAACCGCAGCGTGGTTTCCGTCGGCGACGACAGTTCGATCTCCGTCACGTGCTCATAGTGGATGCCGTCGGTTGTCTTCACCAGATGCAATCGTCGCTTGGAACCAACAGGCACCTGCTGCAAGCAGCCCCAGCCGGTATCACCGCGCCACGTTACGCGCCATAACCAATCCTGATGGGTAATGATGTGCTCGGGCAGTTGCACTTTTTGCGGCTTGCTGAAGTTCTCGCCGTTTTCATCGGAGAAGGCCACGCGGCTTTCAATCTTCTTCCGCTGGCTGCCGTGGTAGTACGACGCCCCCGTGCTGACCATCAGCCGGCCATCCGGCGTGATGCTCAGCTTGGGATCGCGCAGATCGACGTGCTGTTCGGACAGTAAGGCGACCGATTCCCAGTTCTGCCCATCGGCCGAGCGAATGACGCGGATCGTGCCGTTCAAGCCGGGGATGTGGCCGGAGCCTTCGCGAAACGTGCAGTACAGCTTGCCTTTGAAGCGGATCAGATCGGTAAAGGCGTTGTGCTCCGCCCGATCCCAGATCCGCTCAATCGAAATCACCAGCTTCTGCTCGATGGTTTCTTCGGCACGGGCCGCGGCGGCCAGCAGCGACAACCAGGCGGCAGCGAACGTCAGGCAGCGTTTCACGAAACCTCCTCCTATCTCTGGCATGGGCACAGAACAGGACCGGTCGATAACGTGCCGCCATGGTAACCGCCGCCTCGGGGCTACCCAACCCTTAAGGGCAGGAAGGTCAGCCCTGAGCTACGTCCTCATGGGACTCGCTCGTTGTCATGACGCACCGATAGGGCTATACATCAGCACGGACATGCTGCGTGTGATGGATCGCAGTTTGTCCGTTTCGTTTGATGAGCAGCAGCCGCGAGATCGAGTCGCCATCGCCATGCAACTGAACCGCTCGCGATGCTGGTAGCGTCAGACACCTACTGCCTCTTTTGAATCAAGAGTTGTACATCATGGATACCTCACGCCCCGCCAATGTCCGGCTCGTGCAAGAAGACGAAGCCCAAGGCCTGGTCAAACAGATCTACGACGACATCAAGGCCACCAAGCAGATCGACTTTGTGCCGAACTTCTGGAAGGCCCTGGCTTCGCACCCGCCCCTGTTGGAACAGACCTGGCTGCGGCTCAAGGCGGCCATGGCTCCCGGCAAGCTCGATGTGCTAACCAAGGAAATGATCGCCCTGGCGGTTTCGGCCACCAACGGCTGCGAATACTGCATCCAGTCGCACACCGCCGCCGTTCGCAAGCTGGGGCTCGATGACGAAGGGCTGGGCGAGTTGATGGCCGTGGTCGCCACGTTCAATGCGACCAATGCCCTGGCCGAAGGCTACCGCGTCCAGCCCGACGTGCTACCGCCGATCGAGTAGGCGTCTGGCCGCGTGTCGCCCGCGAGGAGCTTTCTGGCCTCCGATCGTTGCAATGCCGTTGCACGCTGCGCAAACTGTGGCCAACGCCCCTCACGTGGCCTAACTTCCCGGGGCCTGGCGGCGAACATTCGGCCGCTACGCCCCCCTGGGGTTAATTCGTCTTCAGCCGTCAGGATGCCCTCGCCATGACGTTTGCCCTGCGTTGCGTCGGCCTGTCCGCTGTTGGCTTCTCGCTCGCGTTCTGCGGTTCGGTGCTTTTGGCCGACGAACTCCCCAAGGCGGAACCATTCACGGAGCCCAAGAGTTTCACCACCGGCATTGAAGGCCCCGCCTGCGATGCCCAGGGCAATGTCTACGTGGTGAACCTCAAGCGGCGTGGCGACATCGCCAAGGTTACGCCCGACGGCAAGCTCGAAGTGTTCGTCGAATTGCCCGAGGGCAGCACCGGTAACGGCATCCGGTTCGACCGGGCTGGGCAGATGTACGTGGCCGACTACACGGGCCACAACATTCTCAAGATCGATCCGGCCACGCGCAAGGTGACGGTCTTTGCCCACGAGCCGACGATGAACCAGCCCAACGACCTGGCGATCGCCCCCGATGGCACGCTCTACGCCAGCGATCCGGCCTGGTCGCAGAAAACGGGGCAGATCTGGCGAATCGACCGCGACGGCAAGGTCACGCGCGTGGCCGCCGACATGGGCACCACCAACGGCATCGAAGTCAGCCCCGACGGCAAAACGCTCTACGTCAACGAGAGCGTGCAGCGCAACGTCTGGGCGTTCGACATCGCCCCCGATGGTTCGCTCACCAACAAGCGGCTGCTCAAGCAGTTTGAGGACCACGGGTTCGACGGCATGCGGTGCGACGTCGACGGCAATCTCTACATCACCCGGTACGGCAAAGGCACCGTGGTGGTGCTCTCCCCGCAAGGCGAGATCCTGAAAGAGATCAACGTGCTGGGCAAAGCCCCCAGCAACCTCTGCTTTGGCGGGCCTGACGGCCGCACGGTTTACGTGACCGAAGTCGAGCACCAGCGGCTGGTCAAGTTTCGGGCGGATCGCCCCGGCCTCGCCTGGCAGCGCTGGCAACAGAAGTAGACCAAACGCCGGTATCCGATACTCGGCGCGCCAGCACATAAAGTGGACCTGCCTGCCGGGTTTGCCTTCAAAGCAACCCCACGTCGCGAGGACTGCTCCACATCGCGCTGCCTGATGCCATGCCGTCCTAAGGCATCGAAGCCCCAGAGGGCTCGATCTCTTTCTTCTCCGGCGTCTGATGCGCGCCATCAATTTGATACTTGAGACGCGAGCAGCATGTCATCATTTTGATGGCGCGGGTCGCGCCAGCCCGTTCTCACATCATCGCTCGCACCCGGCCGCTTTCGCCGCAACCCTTTTTCCCATCCCATTTTACAAATTTCTTTCGCTACCCAAGAGACACTTTGGCACGGCCCTAGCTTTCTATGCCATCCCGTCGTAGCAAGCTCGCCGGCTCAGCAAGTGCCTGAAGACCCAGCGGCGAGCAGCAGTCCCCCAGGCGAAAGATTCAACGGGAGAACAGTCATGAAGGCCAAGATGGTTGCCTTGGTTCTGGTGGTTTCGTCGGTTGGTCTGGTCGCGGCGGCTCCGAGCTCGGCCAAGGCCGGCCCGCACGGTTTCGCCTATCGCGGCCCGCTCTGCGGCTGCAACGGCGAGGCGCAGATGATCGCTGCCCTGAATCACATTGATAAAGCCGCCGACGAGTACTTCCACCGCCACTTTGGTCATGCTGCCCGCGAGGTGGAGCACGCCCTGGAAGATTTACGGGTGGCCTGCCACACGGTGAGCAGCCGTCACGCCCGGGAGGATCTGCACGAAGCCCAAGCTTTGCTCGAGCGGTACCTGCGGTTCACTACGGTGCGTTACCTGGAACGGGCGGCGCGGCTGATCACGCATGCCTTGGAGATCGAGCAAGCCGCATTTCGGGCGTGCCACCCCGGCCACGTTCACGGCCCGATCGTCACGCCGGCTCCCGTCGCGGTTCCGGTCCCGGTTGCGCCGCCCCGCACCGGCATCAGCATCCAGGGCCGTAACTTTGGCCTGCGGGTCAAGTTCTAACAACACGGCCCCTGTCGCAGCACGCAAAATCTGTCGGTCGTCCAGCAGTCCCGAGAAGCCCTCCCACAAAGCAACCCGCTGCCTGTCCCCCCATGCTGGCAACGGATCACATAGCAGCACCGGCCGCGCGTGTCGCTTCTCCCCGGGGCGGCGCGTTGCGGCCGGTTTATGTGAGCAGGTAACACGTGTGGCTGGCGGAGCCGTTCAACGCACGAATCGCGCCAGGTTCAGGACCTGGTCAGACGCTCCGCGCTAGTCGCTCAGCCCGGCCAGCTCGCACAGGTTGGCGGCCATCACCGGCTGCGGGCAACTCCACACGAGGAAGAACAACGCCTCGCGGCACCAGCGGCCCGCCGGGTGTCCGGCTACATATCCGGTGCCCTTGGCGGCAGCCAGCGAGGCCTGTGCGGCCCGCAGTGCCAGGCTGTTAGCCCGGGCGCGGAAATCTTCCAGCGTGCACACCTTCTGGCCGCCGGCCAGGGCCAGCAGCTGGGTTTCCATCTGAAGCTGCTCGGCGCGAAGCTGCTCGGCCGCCGGCAGCAAATCGCGGCGGACCTCAGCTTCGCGGAGCAGGTAATCGATCGCGGCCGAGGCGAGGCCCACGGCCAACGTCGATGTTTGCAGCCCGCCGGTGCCGGCACCTTCGCCCTGTTTCATCACGTCGTGCACCGGGCCGGCAATGAGGTAATCGTGTGAGACGAACACTTCGTGACAGCGAACCGCTCCTGTATGACTGCTCCGGACGCCCACCAGCTCCGCCGGCGGATCGGCAGAGACGCCAGGCAGGTCCATCGGCAGGGCCACCAGGATCTGCCGCTCATCGGGCAACGTGGCACCAATCACCACGGTTTGGGCATGCACGCCCCCCGTGACCCAAGGGCTGAAGCCATCGAGCACAAAGCCGCCGTCGACCTCGCGGGCGGCCAGCACCGGCTTGGCCAGGTGGCGGCGACTGGTGGTCAGATGGCTGATACCGACGGTCGCAAACGTTGTCCCTTCCGTCAGTTCGGGCAGCAGCCGTTCCTGGAGGGGGCGATTGTTCACAGCCGTCACCAGGCGGCGGCAGGCGCCCGTCCGCTGGGTGATGATGAAGGTCGTGGTCAGGCATGCGGCCGCCAGGCGGAGATAGCCCTTGGTGACATAGGTTTCGTCCCAATCGTAGCCGCCCCAGGTGGCCGGCATGAACCAGCGAAAGACGCCATATTCGCCGCACAATCTCAATTGTTCGGCGGGCCAGGTGCCGGCGCGATCGGTTTCATCGGCCATGGCAGCCAGCTTCTGGCACAGCTCATCCAGTTCCGGCGCATCGGGATGTTGAATTGGGCTGACGGGTGTCATTTTGGGCGGCTCAGAGGGTTTTGCCAAAACTAGGCTTGCGTCAAGGGGCCAATTCGGAAAGATTTATGGGCGGCTTATCGGCGAATCTACGCGGCACCGCAGCAACGCTCAAACATTGAGAGCTTGCCCAGGCTGTCGCCGAGGTTCATCGCCTCCCCAAAGAAGGCTGTCCGAGTTCGACGGCCGAACGTGCGAAAGCCCGGTGTTTTCGCCAGCCGTGCCGCGGCAACCAACCCAAAAATCGGACGTAATCGCAGGTGGCGTCGGCCCTGCGGCCACCTCGCGCAAGTATACCAAAGTTAACGGGTGTGTTGCTTGTGGCATACCAGCCGGTCCTGAGGAGCAGGAACGTTCTAGCGACAGAATTTTTACCGATTGCCCGAATTGGACATCGGTACGCCAACTTTGGCCGCGGGTATGAGCTAAAGGATATTGTTTGTGCCAGGACGGGACATGAAGCGAGGCGTGCCCTGTAAGTACGTCAGACGCTAACCCCAACCCCGGGGAGCGTTTCCCCGACAGTGCCCGCACGATCAGACGGAACGCGACAGTAGGAACACAATAGTCATGGCTGGAATTGAGACCGTCTCCGCTCAAGAGGTCGAGATCACCAACGTGGAAGGCATCACCCCGCAAGCGTTATACGACAAGTGCATGACGCTGGCCCGCAATCTGTGGTGGAGCTGGCAGCCGGAAGTCGTGAACTTGTTCCGGGATTTAGACCCGATCCGTTGGCGGCAACTGGACCACAACCCGATTGCCCTGCTGCACGAGTTCACGCCCGAGCGGCTGGACACCCGGGCCCAGGAGATGGTGCTCTATAGCCGGATCAACCACGCCTACCGGCGGCTGAAAGAGTATCTCTCGATGGGCGAGCGGACCTGGGCCGCCACCCACGCCGGCATGCTGGGCGCCAAGCCCGTCGCTTACTTCTCCGCCGAGTTCGGAATGCACGAGTCGATCCCGATTTACTCGGGCGGCCTGGGCGTGCTCTCGGGCGACCATATCAAGAGCGCCAGCGGCCTGGGTGTGCCGCTGGTGGCCGTCGGCCTGTTCTACGACCAGGGCTACTTCAAGCAGCAACTGGACGAAGAAGGCTACCAGCGCGAGGAATACATCAACACCCGCGTCGAAAACCTGCCGATGCAGCCGGCGCTCGATCCCTCGGGCAAGCCGATCACCGTGCGGATCGACACCCGCAGCGGTCCGCTGCTGGCTAAGGTGTGGACGATGAACGTGGGCCGCGTGCGGTTGTTCCTGCTCGACTGCGACGTCGACGGCAACAGCCCGCACGACCGCGAACTGACCGCCCGCCTCTACGGCGGCGATCATCGCACCCGCATTCGCCAGGAATTGGTGCTGGGCGTAGGCGGTGTCCGCGCTTTGGCTGCCGTGGGCATCAAGCCGGGCGTGTATCACCTCAACGAAGGCCACAGCGCCTTCGCTCCGCTGGAAGTGATCCGTCAGCGGATGGAAGAGGACGGCCTGTCGTTCGACGAAGCCCTGCGGCAGGTTGCCCGCTGCACCGTCTTCACCACCCACACCCCGGTCCCCGCCGGTCACGACCGCTTTGACGGCGGCCTGGTCGAGGAACACCTGGGCCCGCTGCGCGATGCCTGCGGCATCTCGTACGACCAGCTCATGGGCCTGGGCCGGGTGGAACCCCAGAACAACGACGAGCCGCTGTGCATGACCGTGCTGGCCCTGAAGCTCTCGCGGCGGGCCAACGCGGTGAGCAGCCTGCACGGCCACGTGTCGCGGCGGATGTGGGCGCACCTCTGGCCGTGGCGGGTGGAAGAAGAAATCCCCATCGGCCACATCACCAACGGTGTGCACATCCCGAGCTGGCTCGCCTGGCAGATGCAGCAGCTGTACGACCGCCACTTCGTCGCCGGCTGGATGGACCGGGCGGGCGAAGCCGAAGTGTGGCAGTCGATCTACAACGTTGATCCGGGCGAGCTGTGGGAAACCCACCACGCGCTCAAGAACCTGCTGCTGTCGTTCGTTCGCCGCCGCGTGAGCCGGCAGTGCCGTCGCCGCGGTGAGCACGACGAAGTGGTGGAAGCAGCCCGCACGATGATGGATCCCAGTGTCCTGACCATCGGTTTCGCGCGGCGGTTCGCCACCTACAAGCGTGCCGACCTGATCCTGACTGACATCGATCGCCTGGCCGCCCTGGTCAACGATCCGCAGCGGCCGATCCAGATCATCTTCGCCGGCAAGGCGCACCCTGCCGACGAGCCGGGCAAGGCGCTCATCAAGAAGGTGGCCAACCTGCGGCACGACCCGCGGTTCGCCGGCAAGATCGCCTTCCTGGAAGATTACGACATCAACGTCTGCCGCCACCTGGTGCAGGGCGTCGACGTGTGGCTCAACAACCCGCGCCGGCCGCTGGAAGCCTCGGGCACGAGCGGACAGAAGGTGGTGCTCAACGGCGGCCTGAACTTCTCGGTGCTCGACGGTTGGTGGGCCGAGGCCTACGACGGCCAGAACGGCTTCGCCATCGGCAACGGCACCAGCCATGTGTCGGACGAGATCTCCGACCAGCGCGATGCCGCCTCGCTGTATGACGTGCTCGAGAACCAGGTGATTCCGCTGTACTACGAGCGCGACGCGGACGGCCTGCCGCGGCAATGGATCCAGATGATGAAGAACTCCATCGCCACGCTGGCCTGGCGGTTCAGCTCCGATCGCATGGTGATGGACTACGTGCGTGCCAGCTACCTGCCGGCCGCCGGTGGTCTGAGCTGCGACATGAACCTCCGCTAGTCGACGCGGCCGCGTTTGGTGGCCGAGCCGACCCTGCTTTAAACGAAACGCCAAGGGTGCCTGCTGCGTGCGGCAGGCACCCTTGGTTCATTTGGTTTGTTTGGGGGGCCGCCCGTAGAGTTTCTTGCATCCAAACCATCTCAGCGCGCGTTTGCTTTCGCTGCCACGCACCCCGGTTGCAGCCGCGGCACTGGGACAGAAGAATAGAGGCTCGCAGCAACCGCCTCAGCCGGGCAGCGCAGCATCGTGGGCTGACGGCAACCCGCTCGCGAACAATCCACGATTATCCCGACATCCCGACCAGCAAGCCGTTTCCGTTAGGGGTATGCATGGCCATCTCGACTTCTTGCCCGAATTGCGGCGCCACGCTGCAGTTCGACGATTTCCAGGCTAGCCGGCAAGGCAGTTGTCCCAACTGCGGCACCACGTTCACCATTCCGGGAGCCCCCAACGGCGGCGGTCAACCAACCGGCGGCTATACAGGCGCAGCTCCCACGCCACCTCCCGGCCCGGCGTTTGGCGGGCCGGGCTATGATGTTCCCGGCGGATCGGGCGCGGCCCCCGGTAATCCTTTTGCAACCAGTGCGGCTCCCGGCAACCCTTACGCGGCCGGCACGGCTTACAGCCCGCCACCTAGTGGCCATTACGCACCCCATCGTGGCGGCGTCATCCTGACGCTGGGCATCTTGGGTCTGCTCTTGTGCTTCATCTTTGGCATCTTCGCCTGGGTGATGGGCAGCGACGATCTGCAAAAGATGCGCTCCGGGAAGATGGATCCATCTGGCTATGGCGTCACCCAGGCAGGCATGATCTGCGGAATGGTTGCCACGCTGATTGCGGCCCTGGGCCTGATTGTCGCGGTCCTCTCGGTGGTGTTTTCCGCGTTCTAGCCGCGTCGTGCGCGACAACCTCGTCAACTGCCGGCACCGCCGTAGCTACCCGCGAGACGTCCAATATGAACATGCGTCTGGAACCAACGCCGCGATGGTCGCCGAACCTGACGGTTCCGGCCGTCGCTGCGCTGGTCTGGGGCGCCTTGATCGTCGCCAACGTGGTGGTGCAGACCGTCACCGGGCACGAAGTGGCGCTGTGCTGGTTTCGCCGCATCACGGGTCTGGCATGCCCCAGTTGCGGCGGAACGAGGCTGGCCATCGCCATCGCGACAGGGGACTGGGGCGCGGCCGTCACGCTCAATCCCCTGCTGCTGGCCCTGGGAGTCTGGCTGCTGGTCTTGGCTGTACTGCGGTTGGGCTTTGGGCGGAAGCTCATGATTCAGTTGCATCCCCGCGCTCGGCGGATAGGCTGGAGCCTGCTCGCCGCCGCGTTGGTGGCCAATTGGCTGTACCTGATTGCCGCCGGCCGCTGATGGCACACGTCTGATTTGTTCCGAAGCGCTCACGCTCCAGAAGGAGTCGCCCCATGACGCTCGCATTGCCTACTCGTTGGTTGATCCCGCCTGCGCTGATCGCCTGTTGTGTTTGCCTGTTTGCTGCCCCGGCCGCCGCGGCCGAAACAGACGGCTTCACCACGCTGTTTAACGGCAAGGATCTCGAAGGCTGGAAGAGCACCGGCAACTGGTATGCAGAAGGCGACGGCGTGCTGGCGATCAAGCCCCGCCCCGGCGAAAGCGGCTGGCAGCGCTACGATGCCTACTTGTGGCATGCCAAGGAATACGGCGATTTCATCCTCGACCTGGAGTTCAAGCTGCCGCCGGGCGGAAATAGCGGCGTGTTCTTCCGCGTGGGCGACGTGAAGAACCCGGTCGAGACCGGCTTTGAGATCCAGATCCTCGACAGCTACGGCAAGCCCGACGATCAACTCACCCACCACGACAACGGCGGCCTGATCCGCACGGCGGCCCCGACCAAGAACGCCTCCAAACCGGCGGGCGAATGGAACCGCATGATCATCACCGCCAAGGAGCAGCACCTGAAGGTCGAGCTGAACGGCCAGCAGATCATGGACGTGGACCTCTCGAAGACTGCCGGCAAGGACAAGCCCCCCAAGGGGGCCTTGGGCCTTCAGGATCACGGCTTGCCGCTGTGGTTCCGCAACATCCGCATCAAGGAACTGAAGTAACCTCGCGCTGGCCGCACGGCACGCCGGCCAATCGCTCGATCACGATAAGGGGACCGCGCCATGAAGCTGTGGGCCGCCTGTGGCGCGTTGTGCTGGATGCTATGGGCCGCAGCACCAGGCATCGCCGGCGGCCCCCAGGGCAAACCGTGGACTCGGCACGTGATCGATAACTCGTCGCGCGGTGCCGACGGTGCCCGGTTGGCCGACGTCAACGGCGATGGCCTGCCCGACATCGCCACCGGCTGGGAAGAAGGCGGCCCGATTCGCGTGTACCTGCATCCTGGTGCGGAGCAGGTACGAGCGCCGTGGCCGGCAGTCACTGTGGGCGAGAAGAGCAGCCCCGAAGATGCGGTCTTTGCCGACGTGAATGGCGACGGCGTGCTCGACGTCGTCAGCAGTTGTGAGGGTAGCAACCGCAGCATCTACTTCCATCTCGCGCCCACGCAACCCCACCGATATCTCGATCGCACGGCCTGGCAAACCCAGAAACTATCTGCCACTGCCGGCAAGACGCGGTGGATGTTTTGCCTGCCGATGGATGTGGATGGCTGCAACGGGATCGACCTGGTCGTAGGTTCCAAGGCTCCCTCGGCCATGGTTGCCTGGCTGGAAGCCCCGGCCCAAAGCACCAACCTTGCCGGCTGGAAGTTACACCCGATCATGGACGCCGCCTGGGTGATGAGCCTGGTGGCTGCCGACGTGGACGGCGACGGTCGGCAAGACATCATCGTGAGCGACCGTAAAGGCGACCAGCCTGGCGTTTACTGGCTTAAATGCCACGCTGGTGGCCGAGGGCTGAAATGGACCAAGTATCCGATCGGCGGCTTGGGCCAACAGGTGATGTTCCTCGATAACGCGGATCTCAACGGCGATGGGGCCCAGGATGTGGTCGTAGCCGTCTCCGGCGGTGATATCCTCTACCTGCGTCGCGAAACGGACGGCGAGGACCAAGACAACTCCGGTGCCCAGGCGGTGCGTTGGTCCCCCTTCACCATTGCGATGCCCGAACAGGCTGGCACGGGCAAATCGGTGCGTGTGGGCGATCTCAACCTCGATGGGCGGATGGACCTGGTACTGTCGTGCGAGAATGCCCATGGCAACCGGCGGGGCGTCGTCTGGATGGAGTATGGCACTTCGCCTGAGCAAGGCCCTTGGCAGGCGCACGACATCAGCGGTCCCGCCGGCATGAAGTTTGACCTGGTGCAACTGGTCGACCTGGATGGCGATGGCGATCCGGATGTGATCACCTGCGAGGAACGCGACAATCTGGGACTAAACTGGTATGAGAATCCCACGCGGTGAACCTGGCCACGAAGCGCCGCCTGCCGCGCCACCGCGCTGGATGTTGTTGATCCGCCCCGAACTTCTCTGCCCAACTTCCGATGCGCCAGCTTGGACGATTCTTGCAGCACATAGGACTGATTCTGCCGCCCTTGGGGATGGTGCTGCAGTTGCTCCAGGACGGCAACGGACGACCAATTCTGACCGTAGGGCAAATGCTTACGATGCTGGTGGCGGGCATTTCTGCGTTCTGGATCGGCCGCCTCCTCGAAGGCTACGCTCGCGGCGGCAACTAGCCCGCCCCCTTGGGGAACGGCAACGAGCCGGATGCCTTTCCCCACGAGCGAGCCGCGGTGGAGGCGCGCGCCAGCCGGTTTTCGGCTAGCAAGCCCCCTCCGAAGGCAGGGTAATCGACATAACCGGTGCATTCGGCACGCGCGGCCAAAAATGTGAGCCCTGAGGGGAAAAACAAAATGGGAGGTTTGAAGAAAGTCCGCCGGGGGCGTCGATACCTGTTCCTGGCGTTCAAGCTTTCTCACGCTACCCAGTTTGTTTCCCTTAAGGAGTCCTCCTCATGGTCAAACGTCTCTTTGCGCCCATCCTGCTGGCCGCCGCGTTCCTCGCTCTGGCCAATTCGGGTGCGGAAGCCGGTCTGTTCGGCCGCTGCAAGTCGAAGTGTTGTGAGCCGGTCTGTTGTGAGCCCGCCTGCGAACCCAGCTGCTGCGCTGCCCCCAGCTGCGAGCCCAGCTGCTGCGTCGTCGAAAGCTGCGAGCCCAGCTGCTGCGAGCCGGCTCCTTGCTGCAAGAAGCCGGGTCTGTTCGAGCGTCTGCGTGCCGCTTTCAAGCGTCACCGCTGCAAGAGCGACTGCTGCGTTCCGGCTTGCGAGCCCAGCTGCTGCGCTCCCAGCTGCGAGCCGAGCTGCGGCTGCAACTAAATAAGAAGATTGCGAGACGCGTAAGCGTATCGATCTCCTTTGCGAGTGAAACGGCTCCTCGGTCCTCCGGGGGGCCGTTTCCTTTTTTGGCCCTCCTCATTAGCGATCCTGGTGAGGAGACGACTCTCTCGATGATGCCCCCCAGAGCTTGCTCCACGTCGCGCAGAGCATCCCCCCCGGCCGGAGCGATGGCCGAGTATAATAGGGGGGGCAGGCATGCGGCCTCGCAGGCCTGCCGCCGGGGCCATCCCCGGGGGGCAGTGCGTGCGATTGCCTGGGGCCGCGGCAGCCTCTAGAATCCAACCACCAGTACATCCTCGGTGGCTCCGTCTGGTCGATCTGGTGGGGCCAACTCAACGCGCCCGCCCGGGAGCCGAGTGTCTTGCCAAGTCTGACTGTCGAGAATTACCTGAAGGCCATTTACCAGTTGTGCTCGGAGGAAAAGGGAGGGCAGGCGGCAACAGGCCGGCTGGCGGCCGTGCTGAATGTCTCGCCCGGCACCGTCACGAGCATGCTCAAGACCCTGGGGGAAAATGGTCTGGCCACGTACACGCCCTACGAGGGCGTTAGCCTGACCCCCGCCGGGGCTCGTCTGGCCTTGCGCGTGCTGCGCCGGCACCGGCTGATCGAGCTGTTCCTGTCGCAGACGCTGGGCATGGCTTGGGACGAAGTGCACGAAGAGGCCGAACATCTCGAACACGCCGTCAGCGAGAAACTGATCGACCGCATCGACGCCTTCTTGGGCTTTCCCGAGGTCGATCCGCACGGCGATCCCATCCCCAAGGCCGACGGCAGCCTGGCCGACCGCGAAGGCCACCTGCTCACCGATTGCTCCGTTGGGCAGGGCTTCCGCCTGGTGCGCGTGCTGGATCAATCGCCCGAGTTTCTGCGGTTCCTGAGCGAATCGCGGCTCGATCTGGGGGCCGAAGGCACCGTGGTCGCCAATCGGGCCGAGGCCGGGGTGGTCACCGTGCAGATGGGTTCCCACCAGGCTACGCTAGGCCATCAAGCCGCGTCGCAGCTTGTGGTGGAATCACCCGGCGACTAAGCCGCCGCCCTGTCACTTAGCTCCGCTGCTTGCCGCTTGGCCGCTCTCGGTTGCAAGGAGGTTCCGCACGTGGGAACGATCAATGCGCACCCGCCCGTGCTGCTGATCCTGGCCGCCTTCAGCCGTTACCCCGAGGCACTGGCCTGGGCCCAGGAAAAAGCCGCTGCCGCCTGGGGACCGGTGCTATTGGCCAGCGAACCGTTCGCGTTTGAGGAAACCGGTTACTACGAACCTACGATGGGGCCGCACCTGCGCAAGCAGTTCTTCGCGTTTACCGACCGCATCGATCCGGCCCTGCTGCCGCAAATCAAACGACAGACCAACGCCTGGGAAGAAGAATACGCGTCACTGGGCAGACACGAAGAACCGCGGCCGCTGAACCTCGACCCAGGCTATTTGACGCTCGCCAAGCTGGTGCTGGCCTCGACCAAGGATCACGCGCACCGCATGTACCTGAGCGACGGCATCTACGCCGAAGTCACGCTCTCATTCCGCGAGGGCGCCTGGCAAGCGTGGCCGTGGACCTTCCCTGATTACCGGCGGGAGGATTACCACGCCTTCTTGCTGAAATGTCGCGAGCAGATCAAACGCTCACGGTAAATGCGTCCAGCGATTGCGTACCGCGCAGTAAAAGTGGGGCGAAGGGGTAGTCGCAGACTTCGTGGGTGTGAGGGAGGCACCGTCTGCGAACCGCAACCCCGACGCCCCACCTGGTAGGGTGCGACGCGGAACCAATCCGACGATGGACTACACCAACTCGGCGATCGGTTTGCCTTGTTCGATCATGTAGACCGGGCGGCCTGCCTGATCGACAAACTGGATGCTCGTATCGATCCCCAGCACGTGGAAGATCGTGGCCATCAGGTCCTGCGGACGAATGGGCGTAGAGGCTGGGACGTCGACCTTGCTGGCCGATTCGCCCACGACCTGCCCCATCCGCAGCCCACCGCCGGCCAACGCCAGCGTGCTGAGCGGCGCCCAGTGATCGCGTCCGGCGTTGCGGTTGACCTTGGGCGTGCGGCCAAACTCGCCGGTGATCACCAGCAGAATCTTCTGATCAAGCCCACGCTGCACGCAGTCCTCGACGAAGGTCGCGCTGGCGTGATCGAGCTCAGGGCTGCGCCGTTTGAGGGCCGGCTCGATGGCACTGTGCATGTCCCAGCCGCCGTACGACACGGTCACGAAGCCGCAACCGGCTTCGCACAACCGACGAGCCCGCAGCAGTTGCTGGCCCAAGCCGCGGCCATACCGCTCGACGACGCGGGGATCTTCCTTGTTCAGGTCAAACGCCTGCGGCGCGTTGCCCAATACCAGGTTAAACGCCTGCTCTTCGAACCGGGTGAGCCCTTCCATCAGGCCCGACTGATCGGCCTGCCGATTGACGCGATCCAGGCCCGCCAGCAATGCCCGGCGGTCGTTGAGACGCTGCTCGGACACCACCAGCGACATGTTACGCCGCGCTTCGCCGTTGGGATCGAAGGGAGCGAATGCGGTGCCCAGGAAAGCCGGGCCGTCGGCCCCGATCCCGCCCAGCCGCACGTAGGTCGGCATGCCGGTTACAGGATGATTGGTGCCGCGAACGCGCGACACGATGGAGCCCATCGAGGGCCGCGAAGGCAGGCCGCCGTTGTCGATATTGCGGTTATCGTAACCGGTCATCACATAATGGGTTCCGCCGCCGTGGCCACTGTTGTTGTGGGCAAACGAGCGGACGAACGCCATGTGTTGGGCCACGCGGGCAATTTGGGGAAACGTGCCGCCGACGGTCACGCCTGGCAGCGAGGTCTGAACTTCGCCGGTGACGCTGCGGTATTCCGAGGGCGCGGTCATTTTGGGATCGAAGGTTTCGACGTGCGTGGGACCGCCGCCCAGCCACACCCAAACGACCGAAGTATCCTTCACCGCTTGACCTGCGGCGGCTGCGGCACGCCGTGCGGCCAGCAACCCCGGCAGCGTCAGCCCGCCCATCCCCAAGGTGCCGATCTTGATGAACTCGCGACGCGTCGTTCCTTCGCAATCCCGGTAACGGCGATTGGTAAACAGGTTCAGCACGGTACACCTCCGCGATCATCCCTTGGGGAGCAGTTCGGGAGCACTAAGGACAACGGCTTGTCCTAGGTACAGATGGCGCAGGGATTTGCGAAATATCCCCAGCGGCCGCTTGTGGCAGCCAGATGCGGCTCCAGAACGCCAGAACCTCTCGATGCGGCAACTCAGACGGATAAGCGACTACCGGAGCCTGCTAAATCAACATTGCGTAATCCGTCGCAGCCGTTACGCCAAATCTGGCCGGTCGCATCGAATCGAGCTGACGGTTAGCAAAGATGCGAAGGCGGTACCGCTGGCCGCAACTGTCTCCGGAAGCGACAACTCCGCGCCAACCATCCAGCGGCCCAAGAGCTACATCGATTGGCCGTGGTGGATCGCGGCGATTGAGCCAAGCGATGGCGCTAGATCGAGTGCGGCTGCGCGTCGACCACCGGCCGGCGGTGCAGCGCACCGAGCATTGTGGCGCACTTGCAATCCACCAGCATCAGTTCGTGATGCCCAAACGCCCGTAGCCGCACCATCAACACGAATAGAGAAAGAGAAATGGTGCCCCCCAGGCCACGGTGTCATTGTGCAGCAGCGTGGCTGCCGTGGCGGCAGCACCGGTCACCAGGCAAAGCAAAACGATCACGCATAGCACCTGCCAGGGATTCAGCCCTCGGTCCAACAGCCGGTGGTGAATATGGCCTCGAACGGCCATATCGAACCGCATGCCGCTGAGCTTTCGGCGAATGATCGCCAACAGGGTATCGAGCATCGGGACCGCCATCACGATGGCCGGAGACGTGACCGAGAGCGTGGTCGAGGTTTTGAGCGAGGCCTGGATGCTCAGCAAGCCTACGACCAGGCCGATCACCATGCTGCCGGAATCCCCCATGTAGATCCTGGCCGGCGGCAGGTTGAACAGCAGAAAGCCCGCCAGTACGCCGGCCAACACCACGGCAATGGCGGCCACGTGGGGATGACCTTCGACCGTGGCAATGATCGCCAACGTGGTCGCGATCGTTAGGCCCACGGCCGATGCCAAACCATCCATGCCGTCCAGCAAATTCAAGGCGTTGATACAACCCAGCAGCCAGAGCACGGTGAGCGGGATGCCAAGCCAGCCTAATTCGATTGAATAGCCGAACCACACCACGCGCTCAACCATGTACCCGGCCACGACGGCCGGCAGCACGGCGACCAATTGCAGCAGCAGCTTCGTTCGAGCGCTTGGTTCCCACGTGTCGTCGATCCCGCCGGCAAGGCAAACCATGCCGGCGGCCAGGGTAACGACCATCGAAAGGTCATAGAGCTCGGCCGAACCGCGAGGGCCAAAGTTCAAGAGTGCCAGCCTCAGCAGCAGCGACAGATAAACCGCTACGCCGCCCCACAAGGGCACCGGCTTCTTCTGCAGCTTGCGTTTGCCGTCGGGAGCATCGACGGCGTCCCAGCAAATTGCCAGACGGCGTGCAACGCTCGTTTACGCCGCCGAGGCTGCCATCGTTGCCACCAGGCCGGTCCACATGGCGTTTTTGCTATATGCTAACGGCGGTTGTTGCTGCTCTGACGCGTACCGCGACAAGCGGGCGTCCGCGGCGCAGGGCCGCGCAGTTCATCACCGGGGCGACCAAGCTAAGTGGCTGAAAAGCGTGCCTGGGGTCTCTCAGTTGACGTTGCCAGCTGCCACATCCCGGGGCTTCGCGTTACGAGCAACTTCGTCCCTCACCACGCATCCCCCCTGGCTGGCCCCGTCGAATCCGGCCTCGGTCCCTGTTACAATCGGCCGGTTGCCGCGCGGGTTCGCCGTGCGGTTACACCTGGAACTTCCGCGCTGTTGTCGGCGGTCGTGTGGTACGCCACACCGCTGGACAGCCCCACCTGGCGGGCACGCCCACCCCCACAGAACCAGGCGTCCTTTCCATCACCTTCCCCAGGATCACCCGCAACGATGAGCCGTAGGCCGTACGTTCTCGCGATTACGGGAGCCAGCGGTGCCGTGTACGCGGTGCGGCTGCTTGAGGTGCTGATCGTCTCAGGGCACGACGTTCACTTGTCGATTAGCGAGACGGGCCGGCAACTGCTCCAGCACGAGCTGAACCTCAACGTCGACCTGAACGACTTCCAGCCGTCGTCGATCCTGCCCGACCGGGGAAACATCGAACTGGACGTGAAGCTCCAGCGGCTGCGGAGCCTGGCCGGGGTGTCGTCGGAGGACAGCAACGTGCTGGAAGGCGTCGGCCAACCGCCCGGCACGCTTTATTACCACCACTACCAGAATCTGACCGCGCCGATCGCCAGCGGCTCGTTCCTTACGGCCGGCATGGTCATTTGCCCCTGCTCGGGAGCCACGCTGAGTGCCATCGCTCACGGAGCCAGCACCAACCTGATCAGCCGTGCGGCCGACGTCCATCTCAAAGAACGGCGGCCGCTGATCGTGGTGCCCCGCGAAACCCCGCTGTCGACCATCCAACTGGACAACATGAAACGCTGCGCTGAGGCCGGGGCCGTGGTACTGCCTGCCTCGCCCGGCTTTTATCACGGCGTCCGGGCAGTGAGTGATCTGGTTGACTTCGTGGTGGCGCGCATCTGCGATCAGCTTGGTATCGAACACAACCTGATTGCCCGCTGGGGCGAATCGATCGCGTCGGGCAGTTCATCGTCGGCGTCCGAATCCGCGGTCCCGCTCGATGTGCCGCTTGAGCTCGACGAAGCCGTTGAACCGTAAAGGGCACGCCGCCTAAGTTGCCCCCCCAGCCACGCCGCCCGCTCGCCGCAAAGCCGATCCATGCTGCAACGCCTGCGACTGTACTTGAGTCTGATCCGCTTCAGCCATACGGTGTTCGCGCTGCCGTTTGCGCTGCTGGCCGGCTTGATGGCCTGGTACCAGCGTTCAACGTCCGGCGGCGGGTCTTTCCGCTGGCAGGAGCTGGCCGGCATCCTGGTGTGCATGGTGTTTGGCCGCAGCGCCGCCATGGCGGTCAATCGCCTGGCCGATCGAAAGCTCGACGCCTTGAACCCGCGCACGGCGAACCGGCACTTGCCATCGGGTCAGCTTTCGGTGGCCAGCGTGACGGCGTTTGCGATCTTCTGCGCGCTAGGCTTCATCGGAGGCACGCTGCTGTTTCTGCCGCAGAATCCTTGGCCTCTGTACCTGTCGGTGCCGGTGCTGCTATTCATCTGCGGCTACAGCTACGCCAAGCGGTTTACCTCGCTGGCCCATTACTGGCTGGGCGCGGCCTTGATGCTCACGCCGATCTGTGCCTGGATCGCCATCGAACAGTTCGACAACATCTGGCCCGCAGTGATCCTGGGCACAGCCGTGCTGTTCTGGGTAGGCGGCTTCGACATCATCTATGCCTGCCAGGACGTAGAAGTCGATCGCAAGCATGGGCTGCACAGCATCCCGGCCAAGCTGGGTGTCCGCCGTTCGCTCCGCCTGGCGGCGGCCAGCCACGCGGTGACCGTGCTGCTGCTCTTTGCCTTGCCAAGCGTGTATCCGGCGCTGGGACTCATCTACTACGTGGGCGTGGGCATGGTGGCCGGGCTCTTGATCTACGAGCACCTGCTGGTGAAGCCCGACGATCTCACCCGCGTGAACCTGGCTTTCTTTCACGTAAACGCCGTGATCAGCCTGGGCCTGTTAATCATTGGTGCCGCCGACCTGGCGTGGTGATGTGCACGATACCAGCGCCGCACTCGCCAACAAGCGACTTTCAGGTCAGGTGCTACGGTTTGCCTGACCGTTTCCCTTCCCCTGGCGGCCTGCTATCATCCAGGGGACGGTGTGCTTCCCACCAGGGAGCCGGGGGAACATGGCACTGGGGGGGCACCGTGCCGCCGCGGCCGCCGTCGCTTTGAGGCGACTTGTCACCCGCATCCGGTCGAGATCATTTGCCGTTAAGGATTGCAACGCATGAACATGCACTGGCCACTGGTCTTGGCTCAAGCCGCTCAGAACCAAGGAAACTGGGCCTGGATGGTCGTCGGCATCGCCGTGGGGGTGATCTTCCTCCTGGTGCTGCTGGTGCTGCTGCACAAGTACGGCAAGCTCTGGTTCCGGGCGTACATGTCCAATGCCAAGGTCAGCCCTTGGAGCCTGATCGGCATGAGCCTGCGGCAGGTGAATGCCAACCTGATCGTCGACGCCAAGGTGATGGCCATGCAGGCGGGCATTCCCGGCATCACCACTCGCCGGCTGGAAGCCCATTACCTGGCCGGCGGCAACGTGCTGGGCGTGGTCAAGGCGATCATCGCCGCGCACCGGGCGGATATCGACCTGGACTTTGACCGGGCGGCCGCCATCGACCTGGCCGGCCGCGACGTGGTCGACGCCGTGCAAACCTCGGTGCATCCCAAGGTGATCGATTGCCCGGATCCCAAGCGCTCGGGCAAGACCACGCTGAGCGCCATCGCCCGCAACGGCGTGGAGCTGAAAATTCGCGCCCGGGTGACGGTGCGGACCAACATTCAACAGTTGATCGGCGGCGCGACCGAAGACACGGTGATCGCGCGCGTGGGCGAAGGCATCATCACCGCCATCGGTTCGGCGGATTCGCACCTGGAAGTGATGGAAGCGCCCGAAGTGATCTCCAAGGCGGTGTTGGCTCGCGGCCTCGATGCGCAAACCGCCTTCGAGATCGTATCGATCGATATCGCCGATATCGACGTGGGCGAAAACATCGGTGCCCGCTTGCAGGCCGATCAGGCCGAGGCCGACATGCGGGTGGCCCGCGCCAAGGCGGAAGAGCGCCGCGCGCTGGCCGCCGCTCACGAGCAGGAAATGAAGGCCAAGGTTCAGGAAAACCGGGCCATGGTGCTGCTGGCCGAAGCCGCGGTTCCGCGGGCTATGGCCAACGCGTTCCGCCAGGGGAACCTGCACGCCGTGAACGTGGACGGCGGCACCAACGGCAGCCCGGGTCACTAGGCGCCGGGCCTGACTGCAACCTCCGGAACTACTGTCCGGAAATCAGCGAGGCGGCGCCATCGACGAAGTCGCGCGGGGCCGGCAGGATCGTGCCCCGGTAATAGTTGCGACGGACGGCATTGCCATAGAAGTGCAACGGCCGGTAGGGCCGGTGCTCGATCGGCGTAGCCTGCAAACGTTCGCGTTCCGCACCAAAGGCAATCACCGACCCGGACCAGCGAGGCTCGGCGGCCACAGGCGCCGCCATCAGCAAACTCAACACAATCGCACTGAACGCGCGCATCAGACAAACTCTCCCTATTCCGTGCTCTGATGTGTGACGTTGTTGAAAAATAGCATCCCCTGGACGTTCTGTTGCAACTTTGCAACGCGGCACGACTGGATCACTGCCGTAAAGACGGCAGGTTGTACCGGTTGTGACGCCGCCAGCGCAGCGACGAACGGTGCCCCCCCCGACCAATGATGCCCCCCGGGGGAACTTTCTGCGTGAGCGAAGCCGCGTGAGCGATCCGCGGCCATGGCCGGCCGCTTCAGGAGCCGCCGCCAGCCCGCATGGCTTGCAGCCGCCGCTCCAGAGCCGCCCGATCGAAGTTGGCTGGCACCGGCTCGTCCTGGTTGGCTTCCAGGTCGGCCAGCGACGGCGTGGTCGAAGGCACCCCGCCCTCGGGCACTTCGGCCCCGGCCACCCACACGACGGCGTTCAGCACCAGCTTGCGGAAGTCGTCGTGGGCCCAGTTCCAGTGGTCATGCCCGCCGGTAAAGCCAAAGCCGCGTCCACCATCGTCGCGTTGCACGGCCCAGGCCAGCACCTCCGACATGCCTTTGCGTTTGGCCACGTGCGGATTGCCGCCGCGTTCCGACGGCTCCTCGCGGCGGGTGCCATCGGGCGGCGTAGCCGACAGAATGGGCGTCACGCCGGCTTCCTGCTCACGGAACCGCATATGGTAATACCACTCGTCGCGGATCGAAAACGGCCGCACTCCCCGTGTGATGGGGTGGTCCTTGGCCAGTACGGGCTTGTCGAGCGTCCAGTGCGGATTGACCGACCAGAAGGTTTCAAAGTAGCCGCCGATCCATTGCAGGAAGTAATGCCCCGGCTTGCCGGCCGGCACTTCCACCGCGAAGTGCAGACAGGCCAGGCCGACGCCTCGTTTGATCAACTGGTCGAACTCCTCGAGCCGGTTGTTGATCGGGTGCCCGCCGCCCCCGTTCATGTATAAGACCACCGCATTGGCGTTATCGAACGCGGTGGGATCCTTCGGCCAGCCGTTGAGATAAACGGTGGAAAGCACCTCCGGTACGGCCGCGTCGAGCCACTTCTTCATCAACAGGCAGCCGGCATTGAACTCGTGCGCCCCGTAACCGTGACTCTGGGTGCCGGCCACGAACACGATCTTTTTCTTGTCCGCCAGCGGCAGCCGCTTGAGGCGAATGTCCTTGAACTGCACGGTCATCGGCGGCCCGGCATGCAGTTGCAACGCCAGCACGCCCGCCCTCCGAGCTTGCGGCCGATGGTCGGTTACTTCGCAGACCACGGTGCCGTTGATCCGCTGAATGATGTGGTTATCTCGAGCTTCGATCTCGTACTCATTCCACTGCCTGGCATCGAGGGTTGCCAGAAACCGGGTCACGTCGTCGCCCAGCGGAGTCGCGTCCGCCTTGCCATCGTGAAGCTGAACCGCTGTACCGCGTCTTGCCCAGACGCCGCCGAACCGTTCGCCATAACAGGTTCCCAGCCATTGACCGCCGGCATCGATATCGGCCTGGTACCCGGCGACCACATAATTGCCCAGGTCCTGGCTGCGAAACTGGATGCCCGAGTTGCCGCCTTCGATGCGGAACCGGGCACGCAGGATGAAGTCGTCCAGGTCGCCGCCTTGCCAGATCAAAAACGTGTTGCCCTGGGTGGGATTCTCCGGCGTGGTTTGCCCCGTGATGGCGCCATCGCGCACCGACCAGAAACCGTCCTTGCCCTGCCAGCCGGACAGGTCGCGGCCATTGAAGATGGGCTTGAAGCCGTCATCATCAGCGGCTTCGCCGGCGTAACTACCCATCGCAGTAAGAAAGATCAGCAGTCCCCAAGCCGCGGCAAGAGAACCCAAGCGGCAAACGAACGATCCCCGACCTGACATGGTGCCCAACCCTCGTTCGCTAGAAGAAGAACTCGAAGAAGATGAGATAGTAGCGCGGCCCCGCTGGGACTGCCCGACGGGCTGCTCTCCCGCCCACGACCCCACCAAGTGGGGGACGACGCGAGGTCCAGCCTAGCACCGCCGACTGGCCAAGTAAAACTTGCCGCGACGTCACAACCCGCGACAGGGTTCGCGGCGAGACCGAAGCTGCCCGGCAGTGGGTGCCCGGCGTAGAATGGCACTGGGGCCTGTTCGATGGCTAGCGCGTATGAACGAGCTTGCGTCCATCATCGACCGGATCGAGAGCGGGACGTTGCTCCCCGCGAGCATGTTTCGTATCGCGATCGACGACATGCTCAAGCTGCGCGAGTCTCCCGATTTTGCCCGGCCTTGGCAGCGGTTGCAGGCGAGGATCGAAAAAACAACCCGGCGGCAAGCTCTGCCCGTGCAGATGCGGCGCGAGTTGGCCATGCTCCGCGAGGTGGCGTTCATCCGCGTCTACGATTTCACCGAGCATCCGGACCTGGCCGGCAATGTGTCCGACGATTTCGGCCTGATTGGTGGAGCCCTTTTGACCTCGCTCGACGACGCCTGGCTCAATGGCTTGTGGGGCGAGTATCGCGAGCACCGCTTCCCCTGCCGCAACATTCACCCGATCAAAGGCCGGCTGTGCGAGCTGCTGGGCGACATACCGTTCATACAGCAGGCGGCTGGCGACCAGCGGCAGCCGTAAAGCAGGCGGTGCTGCGAGCAGATGGTTCACGTGAGGCCGCGGCCATCGTTGCCTCCGACAGCCGCGCAGTTCCAGCGTGGCTAAGTGTCGCGCACGGATTCTCCACCACCCGGGAGGGCATTGCGTCAGGCAGTCGCGCAGGGGGGAATTACGAGGCTCAATCACCGATTGGCCGCCGCGCGATGCGATAAGCAGCCACATCCTGCCTGGTTTCACCGCGTTGACGTCGGCCCCCCTTGTCAAAGGCTGGCCGCATCTGCTTCAATCCGCTGGAAACAGGCAAAACCTTCCCTTTCTTGATCACAGGCGGCGGACCGATGCCGGACATTCAGGCTTTTCGTGGAATTCGTTACGACTTGGGCCACGTAGGCAGCCTGCGCGACGTGGTCGCGCCGCCCTACGACGTGATCGGGCCTGAGGAACAGAACCGCCTGTACGAACGTCACCCGGCGAACGTGGTCCGCCTGATCCTGAACCGCTCCGAACCCGGCGACGACGATCAAACCAACGTCTACAGCCGGGCTGCCAAGTTCTTCAAGGACTGGCAGCGGCAGGGCGTGCTGTTCACCGAAGGCGAGCCCGCCATCTACGTGTACCATCAGCAGTTCACGTTCAACGGCCAGCAGTACACCCGGCGGGGCTTTATGGCCCGTGTGCGGCTGGAGCGGTTCGGCGAGGGCAACATTTTCCCGCACGAAGAAACGATGTCGGGGCCCAAGGAAGACCGCTTCCGGCTGATGACCGCCTGCAAGGCGCAGCTCAGCCCGGTGTTCGGCCTGTACCCCGATCCCGAGCGGTACGCCCAGACGATTCTCGATAACGCCGTGGCCGGGCAGCCGTCGCTGGAGGCGACCGACGACCTAGGCGTGCGGCATCAGCTCTGGGTGGTGACCGATCCCAAGGTGATCGCCGAAGTCACCGCCGCCCTGGGCGGCAAGCCGGTGTTCATTGCCGACGGCCACCACCGTTTCGAAACGGCCTGCAACTACCGCGACGCCCTGGCCACCAAGCAGGGCCCGCTCGATCCCTCGCACCCTGCCAACTACGTGCTGATGATGTGCGTGGGCATGAGCGACGAAGGCATGGTGGTGTTCCCCACACATCGCCTGTTCCGCGGCTTGCCGGACCTGACCGCGGCCCAACTGGCCGAGAAGCTGGGCGACTGCTTCACTTGCCGCGACGGTGGCGAAGGCCCCGAAGCCGCCAGCGCGGTCTGGGAAGACATGGAAACCGCCGACAACCAGGGCCTGCTGGGCTTCTACACCAAGGCCGACAACCGCTGGACGCTGGCCGAACTGACCGAGGCCGGCAAGCAGCGGTTGGCGGAATTGGCCGCCGACCGCAGCGACGATTGGCGCGGCCTGGGCGTGGCCATTCTGCATCGTCTGGCGATTGAGAACCTGCTGGGCGGCACCGATCTGCCCAAGCCCAAGTACGTCCATCTGGTCGACGAGGTGGTCGAAGGCGTCAAGACGGGCGAGTTCCCGGTGGCCGCCCTGGTCATGCCGCCCAAGCTGGATCAGATCCAGGCGGTCAGCGAACACCTCGAGCGCATGCCGGCCAAGAGCACCTATTTCTATCCCAAGCTGCTCTCGGGTCTGGTATTCCACTCGCTGGAGTAATGCCGCGCCGCAGCGGCCGATCCTTTCGGTGCACCAGTCTGCGCGCTTGGCATCTTCATCGTGCGGGGCAAGGTGCACAAGGTTGACCGGTTTTTGCGCCCTCTGTTATACTCCGCGCCGGTTCTGCGGATCGGGCGGGTTGCGCGCTGATTCTGGCAATCTCTTATCGGAACGCCTGCCAGCGTGAGTGGGCCGGCCCTGCCGGTCGCACTCGCGCCGTTGTTGCATTCGCCTCTGCGGGCTCGGGCAGTGGGGTCTGGAACGGCCACGGCGTGCATTGCGCTGGCATTCCACATATTTGTCCGGACATAGGGAGGAACTGTATGGCCGTGCAAGGCATTCATAACGACATCACCCAGGCCATCGGCAATACGCCACTGGTGAAGCTCCGCCGCGTCACCGAAGGCGCCGCGGCAACCGTCGCCGTGAAGCTCGAAAGCCTCAACCCTCTGTGGAGCGTCAAGGACCGTATCGCCCGCGCGATGATCGACGCCGCCGAGGAACAAGGCTTGATCAACGAAAACACTGTGATCATTGAGCCCACCAGCGGCAATACGGGCATCGGCCTGGCATATGTCTGCGCGGCCCGCGGCTATCGTCTGGTGGTCACCATGCCCGAGAGCATGAGCCTGGAACGCCGCCGGATGCTCAAGGCTCTGGGCGCCGAACTGGTGCTGACGCCCGCCGCCGAAGGCATGCCCGGCGCCGTGCGGAAGGCCGAGGAGTTGGTGAGCCAGAACCCCAACTACTTCATGCCGCAGCAGTTCAAGAACCCGGCCAACCCCGCCATCCACCGTCGCACCACCGCCGAGGAAGTGTGGCGCGATACCGACGGCAAGGTCGACATCTTTGTGTCGGGCGTGGGCACCGGCGGCACGATCACCGGCGTGGGCGAAGTGCTCAAGGAGCGCAAGCCGGGCGTCAAGATCGTGGCGGTCGAACCGGCCAACAGCCCGGTCATCACCCAGAAGCTCGCCGGCCAGGAACTCAAGCCTGGCAAGCACACTATCCAAGGCATCGGCGCCGGCTTCATCCCCGACGTGCTGAACCTGAAGGTGATTGACGAAGTCATCCAGGTTCAAGATGAAGACGCCATGGAAACCGGCCGCCAGTTGGCTCGACTGGAAGGCCTGATGTGCGGCATCAGCTCCGGCGCTGCCGCCTGGGCCGCGCTCCAGCTCGCTCGGCGGCCCGAAAACGCCGGCAAGCTGATCGTGGCCGTGCTGCCCGACCTCGGCGAACGCTACCTCTCGACCAAGCTGTTCCCCGAGTAAACCAACCTGGCCTGAGGCGTTGGACGCGGTCGCCTGCGAACCAGTTTGACGCCTCGCCAAGAAAACCCAAGACGCTGTGCAGCCGCGGCGGCCACCACCGCCGCGGCTTTCTTGTTGCGCGGCACCTTCGGGCCAACGGGCGTATTCTCCGGGAGCGCGGTCGTTCGCCCCGCAGCGGCTCCCCGCCGCCCAGTTAAATCGTTACCACCGGGAACATCCCGTCCGGCGGTGCGACCGCGTCCATCGCTACGATCCGCACGTCATTCCAGAGGGGGCACATGCAGCATTTCTGGCCCACCCCGCGTACCGCGCCGGCCGAGCTATCTTTCTGCGTGGCACTGCGCACAGGACGCATCTAAGCCCCCCTTAAACTGAAGTGTCCCCGGGGCGCAGCCCATCAAACGAGGAGGCCATCGCCATGCGCGCACGGTTCGATTACCGGTTTATGACCCTGCTGGCCGTCAATGTCGGGTTCTGGTGCGTGCTAGGCTTCCAAGAGAAGTCCACCGGCCAAAACAACCCACCCAAGCTGCCGTTCGCCAACGCGGTCGAACAGCGGTTTGAAACAATCAACGAACTTCGCGAAATCAAAGCCCTGCTCAAGGAGCAGAACGACTTGTTGAAGTCGGGCAGGCTGAAGGTGACGGTGTCGCAGTAGCCAGCGGCGTGCCGGCTGGTCCGCCGCTCATGGCCACTCTGCCGACGCTGTTGAAATATCGCCCATGCAACGCGCTGCAACGATCCGCCGCGGCCTCACGCTGATGGAGATGCTGATCGTACTCGCGCTCTTGGGGATCCTGGCGGCCCTGGCGCTGCCGCACCATCAGCCGGCCGTAACCGAGCAGTTGCGTGGCACGGCCGAGATGATTGCCGCCGATATCGGCTACGCGCGAAGCCTGGCGATGATGAGCAACAGCCGGTATCGCATCACGTTCGACGTGCCCAAACAACAATACATCCTGCAACATTCCGGACTGAATAAGGCACTCGACACGCTGCCCACCGACGGCTTTGGCTCACCTTCCGATCCGCCCGACCGCCGGATCGGCAAGTTGGAACGCTTCCCCAGCCTGGCAACCAGCGTGCGACTGGTCGGGGCCAGGGCCGGTGGAGCCACGGTGAACGACGTGGAGTTTGGCCCGTTGGGTGAAACCACGCGGGCTGCGGAAACCGTGGTCTGGCTGACCGCCGGACATGGTGCCGCACAGCGATGGATGGTGCTGCATATTCACCCGGCCACCGGCCTGGTACGCCTGGGCGAAATCCAGTCGACTGGCCCCTAGCAACCGGCAGGTCACGACAAATAACGCCATCCGGGCCAACCGCCGCTCATCGCCTATTGGACATCCACACACGATCGGCATCACAAACGTATCATCGTCCCGTTAGCACCTCATGGTTGGCTGGTTTGCTCAACGCCGATTCGGTCCCATCGCGATTGATTGGGGGCACAGCTCGCTGAAGCTGCTCCAATTGACCGCCGATCAGTCGTCGGTGTACGCGGCCGCCCGGGTTGCCTTCCCTGGTGACGAAGAAACCGATCCTGATCGCCGCGACGCCGCCGCGGTGCAAACGCTGCGCGAAGCGCTGGAGGCCCATGGCTTTCGAGGCCGCGCGGCCGTGATCTGCCTGGGTGCCCGCGAGCTGTTCGTGCAGAACGTGCGCGTTCCCAAGAGCGAAGAACCGCTGGCAGCCATGGTGCGGCAGGAACTGACCTCGCGGTTACCGTTTGACCTCAACGAGGCCGAACTGCGGTACCTGGAGGCGGGCGACGTGCGGCAGGGCGACCGCACCAAGCGAGAAGTGATTGTCATGGCCTGCCGCCAGGCGACACTCGATCGCACGCTGGAAATTATCGAACGGGCAGGACTGCGGCCGGCGGCCGTCGACGCCGAACCGCTGGCATTGATCCGGTGCTACCAGCACATATACCGCCGAGAAGAAGACCGCCAGAACGCGGCGTTGCTGATTCACCTGGGAGCCTCCAACACGGTGGTGGTCATCGTGCAAGGCGACCGGGTGCTGTTCATCAAGTACCTGGACGTTGGCGGCCGGCACTTCGACGAGTCGGCGGCGCGGCTCCTCAAGATGAAAGTCTCCGACGCGGCGCTGCTGCGGCGGCACAACGGCGAACGCCGCAGCGATCGGCAAGATCCCGAGATTGTCCGCACAGTCAACGACGCCATTCGGCCCGTGATGGATTGCCTGGCCGGCGAGATCTCGTTGTGCCTGCGATACCACAGCGTCACATTTCGAGGTCAGAAGCTGGCCCGGGTGGTACTGGGCGGAGGCGAAGCAACGCCGCACCTGGCCTCGTGGTTTGAACAGCGGCTGGAGCTGCCCACCGAAATCGCCGAACCGCTCCGCGGCTGCGATGTGCAACTGCTGCCGGGCAGAGCCCCGCAGTGGGATGTTGCCGCCGGGATGGCCCTGCGGCGGATCGAATAGACGCGTTGATTAAGGCTGTCCCCCTGGTAAGACGAGCAACCGATTCCGTGACCACCTGGAACGAGATCGACTTCCTGCCGCCGCGATACCGCGAGCAGCACGTCCAAAGGAGAAACTTCCTTTGGCGGGTGGTCGTGCTCGGCGCTTACCTGGGGCTGCTGGCACTGGGCAGCGTCGCCCAAAGGGCCAAGCTGGGAAACCTTCAGGCGGAACTGGCCCAGGCACAACAACAACTCACCGAAGCGCAGCAATATGCGGCCCAACTGGCACAGACCGAACAACGGCTCAGCCGCGACCGTGCTGCAGCCCAACTGGTGACCTACCTGCAGCATCCCTGGCCGCGCACGCAAGTTTTGGCGGCGATCCTGCCGCGTGTGCCGGACAGCATCTACCTGACCGAACTGCGGCTCTACCCGTTGGCGCAGCAGTCATCGTCCACGCCGTTCTGGCAACGTCCAACCGCCGACAGGAAGGACCAAGACCAACCGCCTGCCCCTCCGGCGCTGGCTGACCTGCAGCGATTGCGCGAAGAGCGCTCCGCAATCATCACCGTCGTACAGATCAATGGCGTGGCGCACGACCAGGCGGTGCTGCACACGTATCTGCAACGCCTGGCCGAGGACGAACTGTTCTCAGCCGTGGAACTGATCTCGATCGAGTCGCTGCGCGATGACGGCAACATCCAAGGATGCGCGTTCGAGGTCTGTCTGAAGCTGCGGCCCGGCTACGGCGAGAAGCAACCGGCCGCCTCGCGCACCGCTGGAAGTCTTGCCTCAGGTATGCTCACATCGTTCCCTTCGGCCAGCGGCCAGGGAGGTGGGAGATGAAAACAGCGAGCTCGTCGGCCCCTGTATCGGGGGCCCATGCATCGGCGGCCCGCCCCCCCCATCGCGGCGGCAACCGGCTGCTGTTGGTACTGATGGCGGTCGGCACGGTGGCCTTCCTTTGGTTGTCGTTCTGGCCAACCAATCAGAAGATCCGCCAGCTCCAACAGCAACTGGCAAGCCATCGCGAGCAGGTTCAAGAAGCCCTGCTGCTGCCAGCCCGGCTCGACCGCCAGCGCGACGAGGTTGAGCGGACCACGCAGTTCGTGGCGGCCTGGCGGCAAGCTGCCGGCAATAGCACCGCAAGCGTCTTTGCGGCCGTGTCGCACGCTATAGGGCAACTCGGTGCCGTCACCACGCAGTTTGTTCCCGAGCCCAGCGTGCAGCGAGGCTACCTGCGCGAAACCACGGTCCGGCTCACCTGCCAGGGTACGCTGGAACAGATCTTCGCAGCATTGCAGTCACTGGAAGCATTGCCATTCACCCTTTGGGTGGATGAATTGCGACTCACGCCCGACCGTGACGATCAGGCAAAGCTGAAGTGTGAGCTGAAGCTGGTAATTTTTGCGGAAAAGTCGAATCATTCGGATTAGGTCGATTGCTCCGCCGTCCGATAACTACGGAGACGGAAGGTAACCGAGATGCCAGCCACCCTCGCGCAGCGGTTCAAAGCCGAGGTTCGGCGTTCGCCCCAGAAGGCGGCGGTGCTAGCCGTGCTGCTGGCGGTGGCCCTGTGGTATTGGGCCCCGCTGCTGAGCCGGCTGGTGGCCGGCAAACCGGGCGACAAGCTGCCCACGGCGGCGGAACTGACGGCCAGCGTGGCCCCTCTTGCGATCCAACCGGATCCGGCGGCCAACCTGCCCACGGTCGCGGCTATGGCCCCTGCGGCTGCAAGCTGGGAAGGTCTGCTGGAGCAGATCGCCGCCGATGAGCGGATGCGTTCGGCCGCGACTTTCCCGGTGGCTCGCGACCCGTTCCGACCGATAGCGGCAGCAACCGCGCCCCCGTTGGAAACGATAGCCAGCGAGCAAACCAGCGACAGTCCGCAACCGTCCGCCGAGGAGGACGCCCCGGCCCTGGATCGTAAACCCGTTATGCTGCCGCTGACGGCGATCATCCTGGGCCGCCTGCGGCGGTCGGCACTGATCGGCGGCCGCGCCTATCAGCAAGGCGAGGTGTGCTCCGCGCAGGGTATGGAGTTCCGCATCGTGTCCATCGATCGCGACCACATCGTGCTGGAACGCCTGGCTGACGGCTACCGCTTCGAACAGTCGCTACCGCGTCACGAGCAATCACCGCACTTGGAGATTCGCCGGGCACAGTAGCCTGCGAGCGGCCAAGAGCCCTCCATTCACATCGCCACGACCACGTCGCAGCCCTTGAAGGTTTGAATCGCCTGGGCGTGTTTCCGCGCCGAGGCCTCAACTCGATCGCCGTCGGTCAGCAGATTGCTGCCCCCGTTTGAAGTCACGGCTGACTTCCTGCGTTTTCACGGATGAACATGGGTATCGCCGCTAATTTCCTGACACTCCTGGTGTGCTGCGGCAGTGGCGCGGCTCTGGCCGTGTTGGTTGCCCACACGCTGGACTTTGCGGATACCCCGACCGCGAGCGAAGCCGCCACGGCAATCGTAGCCGCAGTTAATCACGCAGATGCTCAGACCGCTAACCGCGGTGACTCGCAACCTTCCAGTACCGTGCTGGCCAGCGCCCAAGCGGATTGCGAACTAGGCCGTCGTGTGGATTGCGGCAACGTAGGCATCGCGGCCGGCGCTGCGATGGCTTCGGCCTCACGGCCGCACGTTCCGGCGGATCATGCGGCTGCTTCGAAGCCGTCGGCCCCAGCATGCACCTCGCCGCTGCCGATGCAGCCAACGGAACTGAATGCCCCGCGTCTGCTTCCGCCGGAGGTTGCGGAAGCCGCGCCGATCAACCAGGCGACCGAGCGTGCCCCCCAGCCTGCGGCAGCCATCGACGCCTCTGACGCGGCTCCCATCGGCAGTGCCAACCAGCCGCGACGCATCGTCCCCCGCCGTACACTTCCTGATCGCAGCGTGCGTCCAGCGGCATCGGAACAAATAACCTCGATTCCCTCGCGGCAAACATCGGAAGATGATGCTCCTCGCGTGGCGCAGGGCGGCCCAGCAGCGCCGCCACTTCCGGCCGGTTTGCCTAATGAACTGGGCAATCTGCTGCAAGCCGCTCAAGAGTTTTCGGGTGACCTCCAGGGTGGGCAAGGCACGCCCGTACCGGCAGCGCCTGCCGCTCCCGGCAATGCCAACATCAGGCAGGACGCAAACCCGGGCAGCCGGAATCACCACGGGCAAAACGGCCTGAGCATTCGGCGCAGCGAGCCTCTGCCGGAGCAAGGTCAAGCGCCGGCTCCGCGCGCCGCCGATGGTCCCATCGCGCCGCCGCTGCCGACCGCAGGCGTGCCTCAACCACAAGGCGGTCCCGTCGTCCGCGAGCATGACGACCACTTGGAGATCTACGCCCGCAACCAGGACATCCGCGACGTGCTGGCCCTGCTCAGTGAGCAGTCGGGGCTGAACATCGTGGCCATGCGCAGCGTCTCCGGCCAGGTATCAGTGTCGCTGAGCAACGTTACGGTCGATCACGCGCTCGAAGCGATTCTGCGTTCCACCGGCTACATCGCCCGGCGTGAAGACCGCTTCATCTACGTAGGCACGCCGGCTGACTTCGTGGAGATGGAGCAGGCGTATGATCGGATCGGCACGCGGATCTTCCGGCCCTATTACGTTTCGGCCGCGGAACTGCATACGCTCATCACGCCACTGCTGACGCCCTCGCTGGGCAAAATCAGTGTCAGCACGCCGCCGGGCCAGGGCATCGGCACCAACGATAACGAAGTGGGCGGCGACAGTTTCTCCGGCGGCGACACGCTGCTGGTGCAAGACCGCGAAAGCGTGCTGCGCGAGATCGAACAGGTGGTGCGTGCCGTGGACAGCCCGCCGATGCAAGTTGCCATCGAGGCCATGATCCTGAGCGTGACCCTCGATGACAAATACGAGTGCGGCGTCGACTTCCAATTCCTCCGCAACCAGGGCACCATCCGCTTTGGCATCGGCTCTCCGCCGACCTCGATCGATGGCGTGAACTTCGAGAACGGCGGTCTCAAGTTCGCCTATCTCGATTCGAGCCTGGGGGCATTCATCAAGGCTCTGGAAACCATCGGCGACACCAGTGTGATTGCCACGCCGCGGGTGCTGGTACTCAACAAGCAGCGGGCGGAGGTGTTGATCGGCGGCCAGTTGGGCTACGTGAACACCACCGTGACCGAAACCACGGCCACGCAAAGCGTGGAGTTCCTGGAGGTCGGCACGCAGCTTCGTATCCGGCCGTTCATCTCGCCCGACGGCATGATCCGCATGGAGGTCCACCCGGAACTCTCCACGGGCAATGTGCGGATCGAACAAGGCCTGACCCTGCCGGATAAGCAGGTCACTAAAGTGACGAGCAACGTGATGGTCCGGGACGGCTCGACCGTCATCATCGGCGGCCTGATGCGCGACAACCTCAAGAACGACGTCAAGCAGATGCCGCTGATGGGCAACCTGCCGCTCTTGGGCAAGCTGTTCCGCACGTCGGCGGAGGAAACCTCGCGGACCGAAATCGTGGTGCTGCTCACGCCCCGCATCGTGCAACAGGATGAGCTGGCCGTCGAAGGCGATCGGGCGGCGTGCGAGTTCCATCTGCGGCATGCCACGCAAGCCGACAACATGGCCTACTGGTCGCGGAACAATCTGAGCGAGAAGTATTGCCACTTGGCCAAGCAAGCCTACCGCGAGGGCGACCGCGAACGGGCCTGGCGGTACATCCAGCTTGCCGTGGAGATCAATCCCAGCAACCGTAAGGCGATCACCCTGCGGTCGCGGATGGCCGCGGGCGTGGAGCCGAACCTGCTCGATGGACCGCTGCCGGGCGAGGTCGATGGCTTGCCGCTGGAAGCCACCATCGACGTGCTGCCGCCGGAAATGGTGCCCGTCCAACAACAGGCCCCGCACGTTCGCGATCCCCAGATGCCGGCGCAGCCGAGCCATCTATCGGCCCCGCCGCTGCATGGCCCGGCTACCTCGCGGCGTCTGCCAGCGCCGTCTCAAGCCAGGCAGGTGCAGCAGCCGGCTGTGGTTCGCCGTGCCGGCGCGGTGCCGCAAACCAAAGCCACATCGGCAACCAGGCCCAGGTCGGACGCCATGTCGAACTGGGTACTGGATGAACTGGCGGAGTAGTAACCACTGGCACCTGCTGGTCAGGTGTCGCTGCCCCAAACACGAACAACAGACATCCACGTGGCGCGGAAATGCCGCCGGGAAACCTCGGAAGCTTCAAACGCCTTTCGACCGGCGACCGCAACCAACGTCCACGCGATGGCGTAAAACCGGCCCGTCGTACGACCAGGAGAGAGCCATGAGAATGCGATTCGGATGGAACCTTCCGAGCCTCAGCGGCTGGGCGGTGTTGTTGACGTATTGCACGTCCTCGGCCTCGATTGGCTGTGCGGCGGCTCCCTGGGAGCGGACCATGCCCAGCCAGCCGTCTGCGGCGGTTCATCCTAACGTGCCGTGGCCCAGCAGCCATTCGGCCACGGCTGCCAACATTACGCCCTCGCCTGCCGTACGGCGCGCGTCGGCTCAGGTTCGCACGCAAGCCGCACCGCGTGATGATCGAAGCGCCTCGGTGCAAACGATGGCCACTGGCACCTCGACGGGCCGCGACCTCGATCGCGCGCAGCGCTGCTACGAGCTGGCCCTGAACTGCTGGAAGCAGGGCAACAGCGACGGCACCAAGCGATATCTGGACGAAGCGCTGGCCGCGCACCCGCGACATCGCGACGCCAACCTGCTGCTGGCCGAATGGTGCCTGCTTGCCAATCGCCCCGAGGACGCCATCAGCCGCGTGGCGCAGCTTTGCCGCGAACGGCCGCAGGACGCCCGGGCGTTCCACACGCTGGGCACGCTCCTGGCCGCGACCGGACGCGACCGCGAGGCCCTGGCCCTGTACGAACGGGCGGCTCAACTGGCTCCCGAAGACACGATGTATCAGTACACGGTCGATGCCGCCAGCGGCCATCCCAAGCGCGGCAGCGGCGACCTGCTCACGCAAGCGGCGCCGGTTAAGCACACTGCTTCGCCTGAAACCACCGCGACGGCGACCACGCCCGCCGAGCCGGCTCCGCTGCGGCTGGACGGCAAGGCCTCGGCCGTGGTGATGAGTACCGAGCCGACCAAGCCTGCGGAACAAGAGCCACGCCGCTTGGACAGCGCCGACCTTGCCGCGGTCGAGCCGATCAGTTCACCCGATTCGATGGACGAGCATGTCGAAGTGTTCCGCGTGATGACGTCGCCCACGGCACGCGCGGCGATGCTGACAGGGACTTCGACCACCAATCGTTCCAACAGCGAACGCGTGTGCAGCGTGTGCTCTAGCGAACCGCCGAGAGAGTTTGAGCCTCAAAGTGCGCAGCCGCTGGTAACCGCCGGCGCTCCCCAGCAGAAGCAGCCGGCCCCCTCGGATCGGGTCCGCTTGCGGATCAACCAGGACCTCGCGAGTGAAGCCGATCAGGCAGCCGCCCGTGTTACGGCCAGCGATGACGACGTAGACTCGCAGGTTCAAAAGGCCTCGGCCGAAATGGCGGCCCCGGCTGCTGGCTCCAGCCTGCGGCTCAGGCCCATCAGCGATACGACATCAGCCGCTCCCCGGACATCCCCGCGCCGAACCGGCTTCTACGGTGCGTCGCCTGCCACTTCGTCTGAGAAAGCCGGCACAGGGGCCACGGTGCGGTCGAATCCCGACGAGAATCGCGGCGCGGCCGTGACTCGCCGCAGCCGTGTCATCACCCCGGGCAAGAGCACCGCGGCCGCCGACTACAATGCCCTGCTCGCGCAAGCCCAGCGGGCGTTCAAGGCGGATCAAACCGAGCAAGGCCGCCGGTACCTGCAGCAGGCCGCCGCGGCGACTGTCGCTGCCGAGGATCGCGAAGCCGCCGAAGTGGCCGTGGCGGTAGAAGCCATGCGGCACGGCGAAAACAGCCTGGCCATCGAGCTGCTGGAGGCCGCCACGACCCGGCCGGACACTACAGCCCGCATCTTCCGCACACTTGGTACGGCCTACTACCGCACTGGGGAGTATGACCAAGCCGCGCAGGCTTTGGAGCGTGCGGTTTCTTTGGACAGTACTTCTGCCCTGTCCTACTTTTTACTCGGCTCAACTTTGAACAAGCTCGGGAAGCAGCGCGAGGCGGACGAAAACCTGCAGCGTGCAGCCCAACTCGACCCGCGATACGGCGATCAGCGCTGAACGGTAGCCGCAAGGATGCCGCTCGACATCCGGCCTTGATCGCGAGCAGGCGGGCGCGGTCGAGGCAAGTCGCACACGTCTCAGGCGTTGATGTCGTCAGCGGCTGCTTTCCGGTCAACGGGAGGAACTGCCTGGCCGGTTCGGAGGCGAGGGATCGGGAGATCTCTGCCTCCGAGCCGGGCCGGGTAGCGTCGTTTTCCGCACCGGAAAGAATCCAATGAATCGTTGTGGGTTACCATTCTGGCTTGCCGGCTGTTCGTTGGCGCTTTCGCTCGCGGCAGCCGTGAGCTGGCTTGCGCAACCTTGGCTGGGCCCCCTCTCGCCGCAGCTTGCGGCCCTGCTTTACCTGGGCACCACCGCCCTGGCACTGTTTGCAGTCACCACAATCTGCGTACGCTGGCGGCGGCAACTGGCCCAGGGCAAACACGCGATTCAAAGTCTGCTCACCCGGCCGGACCACGATTTTCTGGACGAGAAACCGCCGGTTATTCCGCTGGCCGCCGATCATCCGCTGCGCGACGTCATCAATAACCTGGCCGAGCGCTACCACTCGCTGGCTTCGCGGCTGCAAGATTCAGAAGACGCCAGGGCGGCCTTGCAGGTGCAGTTGCGCAAGAAAGCCGCCGACCATGAATTGGCCTCGCTGGTGCTGGCCAGTTTGAATGAGCCGGTGTTGGTGGTCGACGAATACGGCGAGCTGGTTCAGGCGAACCCCAGCGCCGAGCGGTTGTTCAACTTCAACGCCGGCGAGGCATACCGCCGCGCCATTCGGAACATCCCCCGCTGCGAGCAGTTGCTCGATCTGCTCAACGATACCCAGCGGCGCAAAACGCACACCACGCGGCAGGAAGAAATCCAACTGCCAGGTCCCGACGGCAGCCCGCGCTGGCACGAGGTCACCACGTGCAGCTTTACTTCGGCCGCGGCCAAGGAAGCCGAAACGCTGGCGGCCTCGGAATCGGGCGTGCTGGCCACGATGCAGCCCCCGCAAGGCGCGGTGGTCGTGCTGCGTGACATCACCTCGCAAAAGGCGGCTCAGCAGCGATATGCCGAGTTTGTATCGGCGGTCAGCCACGAGATGAAAACACCGCTGGCCAGCATCAAGGCGTATGTCGAACTGCTGGTCGACGGCGATGCCGAGGACGAAGAAACCCGCGAGGAGTTTCTCAACATCATCAACAGCCAGACGGATCGCTTGCACCGGCTGATCGACAACGTGCTGAACCTGGCCCGGATCGAGTCCGGCGTGGTCGAGATCCACAAGGTTTCGCAGCCGCTCAACAGCATCCTGATCGAGGCGTACGAGACCGTCAAACCGGCGGCCGAGGCCAAGAACATCACGCTGGTTTCGGCACTCAGCCCGCTGTATCTGCCGGTACTGGTCGATCACGACCAGCTCTTGCAGGCGGCGATCAACCTGCTTTCCAACGCGGTGAAATACACGCCCGAGGGCGGTACCGTCACCTTGCGCAGCCGCAACCTGGACGGCGAGGTGCAGTTCGAGGTGGAAGATACGGGGGTCGGCCTGTCGCCCGAAAACTGCCGCCGGATCTTCGACCGCTTCTACCGGGTGAAGAAGGATACCCACATGGCGTCGGGCACCGGGCTGGGCCTGTCGCTCGCCAAGACGATTATCGAGGACATGCACGGCGGGCGCATCAGCGTCCGCAGCCAATTGGGCGAAGGCAGCACGTTTACCGTCACCCTGCCCGGTGCGGCCGAACTGGGTTAGCTCTTAACCTCCTCCTGCCAGGAGTGATCCTTGAGTCACGACATCCTGATTTGCGACGACGAACTGCACATTCTCCGGGCAGTTGAGTTCAAGCTCAAACGCGCCGGTTACTCCGTCCGCTGCGCCGAGGATGGCGGCCAAGCCTGGGAAGCCTTCCAGGCTCGGCGCCCCGACATGCTGATCACCGACTTGCAGATGCCGGTGATGAACGGCTTTGAACTGATTGAACGGGTACGCCAGGCCGACGAAGGCAAACCGCCGCTCCCGATCATGATGCTCACCGCCAAGGGGTACGAAATGGCCTGCCGCGAAGTGGCCGAACAGTGGGGCATCCAGGCCATCCTGGCCAAGCCGTTCAGCCCCCGCGAAGTGGTCGAACAGGTTCAAATGGCGTTGGCGGAGCATGTGTCGTAATTCGGGCGGTAACCCCGTTTTGGAACCTGCGCGATGAAACTTCCCGTTGAAGTCTTCGGCGATACCGTGGTAGTGCACACGCCTGAGGAACTGGCGGCCGATCAGGCCGACGGTTTCCTGGCGTTTGTCTCGTCGCTGCCGCAAAACCAGGTGGTGCTCGACCTGGACAACACCGAGAACTTCGACAGCGCTGGCCTGACCGCCATGTGTGAACTGGCCGACCGGCTGCGCGAGTCGGGCGGCGACGTGAAGTTCGCCACCAACAGCGTGCTGAATCGCAAGATTCTGGAGATCACCCGGCTCGACCAGCAGTTCGAAATCTATGACAGCGTAGTCGACGCGGTCAAAAGCTTTCGCTGAGCCGCCGCGGCATCGCCGCAATTCCCTCCTTTTCCTTTCCCCGCACACAACACACACGTCGCTTTAGTCCTCGCCGCCCGGTGCCCGACCATGATCGGAAGCCCTCAGCCCAATCGCCTGGGAAGCCGCCTGCTGGAGCGGGGCTACATCTCGCGCGAAGACCTGGAACGGGCGCTCGAGGCCCAGCGCAGCGCCCTGGGGCATAACCGGCTACTGGGTGAAATCCTGGTCGATCTGCAACTGTGTACAGAAGAGCAGGTCATCGAATGCCTGGCCGCCGATTACGGCGTGCCGTTTGCGCGGCTCGACCAACGGATCGGCGACCCCCGCGTGGTCGACATCCTGCCGCGCGAATACATCGAGAACAATCTGGTCCTGCCGCTGTACGTGATCCGCGACGCGCTTACGATCGCGGTTGCCGAGCCTTCCAACCTGTTTCTGATCGATGAGATCGCCAGCCTGACCGGACTCAAGGTGCAGATCGTCGCCGCTACCGCCAAAGACATTCGGCGGATGCTGACAAACCTGCCCGACTCCAAGGTGTTCGTCATCGATGACATCATCGAGGACTCCGACGGCGCCGATATCACCTTGATCGAAGACGCCATCGAGGATATCGGCGATGTTGAAGAGGTGGCCGGGCAATCACCGGTAATCCGGCTGGTCAACTACATCATTTATACGGCCGTCAAGGAAGGCGCGAGCGACATTCACATCGAACCCGCCGAACGCAGCCTGCGGGTGCGCAACCGCATCGACGGCCGGCTGCACAAGGCGTTGGACGTGCCCAAGCATCTGACCGGGGCCGTCACCAGCCGTATCAAGATCATGGCCTCGCTCGATATCAGCGAACGACGGCTGCCGCAGGACGGCCGCATCCACGTGATGCTCGACGGCCGCAAGATCGACCTCCGCGTGAGCACCTTCCCCACCAGCAAGGGCGAGAAAACCGTGCTCCGCGTGCTCGATACGCGCAGTGTCTCGCTCAACCTGGAAGAGCTGGGCTTCTCCGAAGACATCCTCACGCGACTGCGCGAAAAGATCAACGCCCCCAACGGCATCATTCTCGTCACGGGCCCCACCGGCAGCGGCAAGTCGACCACGCTGTATGCGGCCCTTAACGCCGTCAGCACGATGGAGAACAACGTCTGCACGGTGGAAGACCCGATCGAGTATCACTTGCCGCTGATCAACCAGTTCCAGGTGCAGGAGAAAGTCGGCCTGACCTTCTCCAAGGCCCTGCGCACGCTGCTGCGGCAAGACCCCGACATCATCATGGTGGGCGAAATCCGCGACGAGGAAACCGCCCGCACCGCGATCCAGGCGGCCCTCACCGGTCACCTGGTGCTCAGCACCCTGCACACCAACGATGCCTGCTCGGCGGTGACGCGGCTGATCAACATGGGCATCGAGCCGTACCTGATTGCGGCCGCGCTCAACATGGTGCTGGCCCAGCGGCTGGTCCGCCGCATTTGCCCCAAGTGTCGGCAGAAATACGATCCGCCGCGCACGCTCCGCAAAGCCATCGAACGGATGGGCTTTGAAGTCGACGAGTTCTACAAGGGGGCCGGCTGCCGCCACTGCCGCAACACCGGCTACCGTGGCCGCATCGGCATTCACGAACTGGTCACGTTCGACGACGACGAAATGCGCGACGCCATCACCTCCGGCGCCAATGTGCTCCAGATCCGGAACCTTGCCCGAGCCGCCGGCATGAAGCCGCTGAGTTACGACGGCTTCTGCAAGGTTCGCGAAGGCATCACCACGGTTGAAGAGGTGTTGCACGCCTGCGGTGACATGTAAGCCGCCTTTGGCGCGAATCGCCGCCAGCCGTGACCAGTCCGACGTTCCATCGTGAGCCAAGTACCATGCGGGCTACCTTCGACAAAACGGCCGAATCCGGCGCCAGCCCCGCCTTGCGAGGTCTGTTCGATGATGCCGGCACCTGGAACGCCAGCGCGATGGGTGACGACGACGCCGCGGTGGAACCGCTGGAGCTGACGCTGTTCCGCCGTCCCGTGCGCCGCACCGATGTCATCTTCTTCACCACCCAATTGGCGGTGATGATCGAGACCGGCGTGTCGTTGTCCAGCGCCTTGTCCGGGCTGATCCACCAGGAGCAGAACCCTACGTTCCGCAGCGTGCTGGAGCAGCTTCGCCACGCGGTCGAGTCCGGGCAGGATTTTTCGGCGGCGCTGGCCAAGCACCCCAAGCTGTTCGACAAGACCTACGTCTCGCTGGTCAAAGCCAGCGAAGCGACGGGCAGCCTGGGCGAAATGCTCGTGCGCATCGCCGAGTACCTTCGCCGCCAGCACGAAACCATCAGCAAGGTGCGGGCGTCGCTTACCTACCCGATGGTGATGCTGGTGATGGCCATCGGCGTGACCATCTTTCTGCTCACCTGGGTGTTGCCGCAGTTCACCCCCATCTTCGCCAACCGCGGCGTGGAACTGCCCAAGATTACGCGTCTGCTGATGGTCGTTTCCGACGCCCTGATCCAGCACTGGTACTGGTGGCTGGCCGGGCTGGTAACGGTCGTCGCCGGCCTGATCTACGCCAAGCACACCGACAGGGGGCAGGAGATTTGGGACAGCATCAAGATCAACATGCCGATCATCGGACCGGCGGTGAAGAAAGTGATCCTCAGCCGCAGCATCCGCACGCTGGGCGTGATGGTCGAGGGCGGCGTATCGATGCTCGATGCCCTGCAACTGGCGGCGGACGTTTCCGGCAACGTGCATTACGAGCGCCTGTGGCGGCACGTGATCGACCAGGTGACCGCCGGTAACGAGATCAACGACGCTCTCAACGATGAGAGGCTGTTCCCGCCCACGCTGCGGCAAATGATCGCCTCGGGCGAGGAAACCGGCAAGCTCGACATGGTGCTCAGCCAGGTCAGCGAGTTTTATGATCGGCAGGTGGAAATTGCCCTCAAGACCGCCACCAGCGTTCTGGAACCGCTGATGATCGCCATCATGGGCGTGATCGTGGGCGGCATCGGCATGGCGCTGCTGCTGCCGATCTTTTCGCTCAGCCGGCCCATGGGCTAAGCCCCCCCGGCATCTTGTGCGAGATTCTCGCTAGCGCGGCCTTCCCGGCTTCTTGAAGGCCAGCCTCGCGGATGCTGTAATTCGCGGGGGCTGTGCTGACGTGTTTGCGGGCGGTTCGTTCCTTCGCAGTTTGAGTGTACTGTGCCAGAACTATTGCAACAGAACACTGTGATCCTGGCCTTGCTGGCCATCATCGCGGTGGTCGTTCTCATCGTACTGATGGGTGTGCTGCGGCGCCGCAAGGCCACTGCGCCCACAATCGCACCGCCGCCCGGCATCGATGTGAGCCAACTGGAAAGCCATGGCCCGCCGTCCGGTGGTATCCAGTTGGAATGCTACGGAGCCCCCGTGCGGATTGCCGCGATGGTGCTGGCCCCGATGGGTACCGGCGGCGGCTTTCCCAGCACCGAGCAGCTGCCCGACGTGATCGACCGCGTGGTGCCGGGCCTGAGCGAAATCGTGGAGCGCGACAAACCACTGGTTCGGATCTGGCCGCCGCAGCTCAGCCCCCTGGGCTTTGCCAACAGCTTCTTTGCGGCCTGCCGATTGCCTGGCGATCGCGGCAAGCAAACGCGCTGGTGCTCCATCGCCGGCCGTTATTTGGATGGCCAGGTTCGTCTGCTCATCGGCGTCATTCTGTGTGCCGCATCGCCCAACAGCTTGGGCGAGTTCACCCTGGAGCAACCGACACAGTGGATGGACATTCTGCGCATCCGGAGGGCCGGAGCATGAGCACCGAAGGGATGCAACTTGCCGAACAACTCCGCCGCGATGCCCTGCGCATCTGGCAAGCCGGCGTGGATGCCGTACGTTCCGACCGCCTGGTGGCCGAGCATGTCACCGTTGAAGGCACGGTCCTGCAGATCGCCGGCGAGATCTTTGACCTGAATCAATTGCGGCGGATCATCGTCGTCGGGGCGGGCAAGGCCGGGGCCGGCATGGCTGTCGGGCTGGAACGTGCCCTGGGAACGAACCTGCTCCGCAACAAGCACGTCACCGGCTGGGTCAATGTGCCGGAAGGCTGCGAGGATGCCGACGAACTCACGGCGACCCATCTGCATGCCGCCCGGCCCGCCGGTGTCAACGAACCTACCGAAGCCGGCATCGTCGGCAGCCGCGAGATCCTGCGGCTGGTGAGCGAGGCGCAAGCCGACGACCTGGTGATCTGCCTGCTATCCGGTGGCGGCAGTGCCCTGCTGCCTGCCCCGGCCGAAGGCATTACCCTGGCCGACAAGCAACAACTTACGCGGCATCTCAGCGGCGCCGGGGCTAACATCACTGAGCTGAACACCGTCCGCAAGCATCTCAGCCGGATCAAAGGCGGCGGGCTGCTGCGAGCCTGCCGGGCTGGTTACCTGCTCACGCTGGTGATCTCCGACGTGATTGGTGATCCACTGGATGTGATTGCCTCCGGGCCAACGGTGCCCGATACCACGACTGCGGCCGACGCCTTGGCAGTGCTCGAGAAGTACGATGCCGCCGCAGCCGGCGTATTGCCCGCGGTGTTTGAAGTGCTACAGCATGAACCGCCGCGGCCGGAGCCAAGCTGCCGGCACTCAATCCATGTCATCGGTAACAATGCCGCCGCCGTCGATGCGGCCGGGCAGGAAGCCGAGCGGCTCGGCTATTCGGCAGCCCTCGATGCGGCCACACAGCTTGAGCCCGCGGCCGAAACCGTTGGCCAGCACCTGGCCCAGATGGCCCTGCATATGAAAGCCACCGGCATGCCCGACTGTCTGATCACGGGCGGCGAGCCGGTGGTGAAGTTGGCCGATCCTGCCATCCGCGGCTTGGGCGGGCGCAATCAGCAATTGGTCCTGGCCGCGCTTCAGCATCTGCTGGAGCAAGGTGGATCGACCGCCTTGGACGGCATCGCCTTGCTCTCGGGCGGGACCGATGGCGAGGACGGTCCGACGGATGCCGCCGGTGCGTTCATCGATGCCCAAGTTGCGGCAGCCGCCGCGCGGCAAGGCTTGGACCCAACCGATTTCTTGCGGCGCAACGACGCCTACCACTTTTTTGAACCGCTGGGGGCCCTGATCAAAACGGGCCCCACGCACACCAACGTGTGCGACCTGCGGGTGGTCGTCGTTCGCAAGCCCACGCAGCCCTAAAACCGCTGGGGGGATGGCGAGTGGCACAAGCCGCTTGGCCATACTTTACCAGGCACCTCCCAGCCACCCATCAGCGATGCCGCATGCGCAAAAAGCGATCCCTTCCGGGGCGAGCTTTCCAAGTGTTTGTGGTATAGTAGGTTAAGCGGTGCGACTGCGACCCAATTGTTGCATCGCGCCCTGATGTGTGACATATTTCGTCTTTCAACTCACGTGTATGCGGAGTTCCCTTCCGCGTCGCCGAGAATCCTTTCTTTCACCGACAGTTACTCATGCAGATTTGGCCGGCGATCGATCTTCGTGGTGGGCACTGCGTACGGCTTACGCAGGGCGACTATGACCGCGAAACCATTTTCGGCGACGATCCGGCCGCGATGGCGCGGCACTGGGTAGGTCAAGGCGCCAAGCGGCTCCACGTGGTCGATCTGGAAGGCGCCCGCGACGGCGCGCTGGCCAACCTGGCCAGCATTCGGGCGATCGTCGGCGCCGTCGACGTGCCCTGCCAGGTGGGCGGTGGCGTCCGCGACGAAAGCGTGATCGAACAACTGTTGGCCTGCGGCGTCGATCGCATGGTGGTCGGCACCAAGGCCCTCAAGGAACCGGAATGGTTCCGGGCCACGTGCCGCAAGTATCCCGGCAAGTTGTGCCTGGGCATCGACGCGCGCGACGGCTTTGTGGCGACCGATGGCTGGCGCGAAGCGAGCCAGACTCCGGCAACTTCATTGGCTCGCGAGTTTGCGGGTGAGCCCTTGGCCGCCGTAATCTATACCGACATTGCCACTGACGGCATGTTGAACGGTCCCAACTTCGCCGGCGTAGAAGAAATGCTCGCGGCGGTCACCGTGCCGCTGATTGCCTCGGGTGGGGTGACGACGCAGCGCGACGTGGAACGGTTGGCCGCGATCGGAGCCGCCGGCTGCATCATCGGCCGCGCCCTGTACGAAGGTCGCATCACCCTGGCCGACGTATTGCGTTACGAGGAGGTGTCGGGCACGTAGATCAATCCATCGGGGTAGACCAGGCGGCTCACCGTCGCCACACCAAAAGCCAAGACGCGCGGCCGCCTGATCTGGGGGAAACAACAGGGGGCAATTCTCACATCTGCATTCTTGGGGGGATAACGCAAAAAGCCGAAGCCGCAGCGTACACTTCGCAACCCGTCGAGGTTTCGCACCGTCAAGCCGTAGCTACGAGCCAATCAACACGCGGGGGCATCACGTCGCACCGCGACGGCTGATGCTCATCGGTTCGCGTGGGCAGCGGGAAGATCTGAACGACCTCAAGTGGACACGGGCATCTCTCGCCCGGCTGAAAGGAAAGGCTTTATGTCGCAGCTCAACGTCGCTGACATTCGCAACATTGTTCTTTGCGGCCATGGGTCAGCGGGCAAGACGACCCTGGCCGACACCCTGCTCAACAAGACCGGTGCGATCAGTCACCAAGGCAGCGTTGATACGGGCAACAGCTTTTGCGACTTCGACGACGAAGAGAAGCACCATAAGTACTCGATCGAATCGACGATCGTCCACTTCGAGTCCAACGGCAAGTTCTTCAACCTGATCGACGCCCCCGGTTATCCTGACTTCATCGGTCAGACCATCGGGGCCCTGCGGGCGGCCGATACAGCGGCCATCGTGATCAACGCCCAAAGCGGCATCGAAGTCAACACCCGCCGCAGCTTCGACGAAGCCGGCAAGGCGGGCGTAGGGCGGATGATCATCATCAACAAGATGGATGCCGAGAACATCGACTTCCCGGCACTGATCGAATCCATCAAAGAGGTCTTCGGCAACGCCTGCGTGCCGTTCAACGTGCCGCTGGGGTCAGGGCACGACTTCCGCGGCGTGGCCAGTTGCCTGGATACCGGCGGCGATACCACAGGCGCGCTGCTTAACCCGGCCGAGATCCACGATCAGTTGATCGAGTCGATCGTCGAAGTCGACGAAGCGGCGATGGAGAAATACTTCGAAGGGATCATGCCCGAGGCCGAGGAACGCGATCGCCTGATCGAGAAGGCGGTAGCCGCCGGCACGTTGATCCCGATCGTGTGCTGCTCGGCCAAAACGGGGGCGGGCCTGGACGAACTGCTCTATGCTTTCGCGCACTGCGCGCTACCGCCCACGGCCGTGGTTCGCACTGCCAAGAAGAACGGCGACGACGTGCAGCTCAAGGCCGATCCGGCAGCCCCGCTGGCGGCGCAGGTGTTCAAGACGCGCGTCGACCCGTTCGTGCAGAAGATCAGCTACATCCGCATCTTCTCCGGCACGCTGAAGACCGGCGATACGGTGCCCGCCACCGGCTCGCGCAAAGGCATCAAGATCAACCAGCTTTTCCGCGTGCAGGGACCGGAAACCAAGCCGATCGAAAGTGCCGGTCCCGGCGAGATCGTGGCCGTGACCAAGACTGAAGAGCTGCACACCGGCAGCAGCCTGGGCGACGTGGAACTGCCCAAGATCGTGTTCCCGCGTCCGATGGTGGGCCTGGCCGTCAGCCCCAAGAGCCGCGGTGACGAGGCCAAGCTCTCCGGCGCACTGCACAAGATCGTGGAAGAGGATCCGACCTTCCACCTCGACCGCGATCCGCAGACCAAAGAGCTGGTAATGACCGGCATGAGCGAGCTGCACCTGCAGATCGTACAGGAGCGGCTCAAGCGGCGCGACAAGGTGGAAGTCACCACCAAGGAACCCAAGATCCCCTACCGCGAAACCATCCAGGCCAACGCCGAGGACAGCTACCGCCACAAGAAGCAATCGGGCGGCCGCGGCCAGTTCGGCGAAGTCCACATCCGCATGTTCCCCTTCCCCGCAGGCACTGATCCAGCCACGTTCTGCACGCCGGAACGCTTCCCGCAGATGAAGGAATACCACCACGATCCCGAGATCAACTTCTTGTGGGTCAACTCGATCGTGGGCGGCTCCATCCCCAGCAATTTCTTGCCGGCTGTGGAGAAGGGCTTCTACGAACGGATGAGCCGCGGCGTAATCGCCGGGTACCAGGTGGTGAACGTGGGCGTGGAAGTCCACTACGGCAAGTACCACGACGTGGACAGCTCGGAAGCCGCGTTCAAAACCGCCGGCAGCATGGTCTTCCGCAACTGCTTCCAGAAGGCTCGCCCCGCCCTGCTGGAACCGATCGTGAAGATCGAGATCACCGTGCCGGGCGACAAGCTGGGCGATATCAACAGCGACCTGTCCGGACGCCGCGGCCGCGTGCTGGGCACCGACGCGGCCGGTGGCGGCATGATGACCGTTACCGCCGAAGTGCCGCTCAGCGAAGTCACCACGTACGCCCGAAGCCTCTCCAGCATCACCGGCGGCCAAGGAAGCTTCACGCTGGAGTTCAGCCACTACGACATCGTGCCGCCCAATATCCAGAAGGAAATCCAGGAGAAGGCGGTCCTCCAGGAAGAGGACGAAGACTAGCACGCCGACTGCTGGCGGCTCCGCCGGCAGCTTCTGCGGTCCTGGCAACCTGAACATTCCGCCACGGCTGCGTATCCTGGCCCTGCTGGACACGCAGCCGTGTTTTCTTGCGCGATTCAGGTACCGGGAACGCGCCATCGGGAAGCTGGTTGCGGCGCGTTCCTAGCCACTGCCGGGGCGCCTGTGTTACAAAAGAGACGTCCCCCCGCACAAAGGGGGCGGCACGCCTTTAGGGGCCACCAAGGCGCCGATCGGATTTGCAGGCCGCAAACCATGCCGGGTGAAGGAGATCTGTCTTTGTCCGCGAAGGACGACGCACAATCGCTGTCGGCCCGCCTCAACGGCGAAACACTACGCACCGACTGGGACGTGATTCTCTCAGAACGGGTCGATGCGTTCGTGCGCGGCTGGGAAACGGATGACGAGCCGCCCGAGCTGCTCGACTTTCTGCCCAACGGCCCTGATGACGTACGGGCCATGGCCGTGGGCCTGCTGATCATGGCCGACCAGGAACAGCGTTGCTTGCGCCAGTGCATGCATACGCTGGAATGGTATGCGGAGCGTTATGGCCATCTGCTGCCCGACGGCCAGCTTCCGTGCGATGTGATCCTTGAAGACCTGCATCTGCGGCGAAACCTGGGCGAGACGATCGACACCTCGGCCTATCTGCGGCGTTTCCCGCAACACGCGGCCCAATTGCGGGAACTGATGCAATTGGCCGGCGGTCCGGCGCCGAGCATGTCGTCGATCGCGCCGCAGCGTTGCAGCGAGTTCACCGTCGGCCAGGAAATCGACGACTTCGACCTGGTGAACACGCTCGGCAAGGGTTCGTTTGCCACTGTGTTCCTGGCGCGGCAGCGGTCGATGCAGCGGCTGGTGGCGCTCAAGATCTCACGCAGCCGCAGCAACGAGCCACAAACCCTGGCGCAGCTCGATCACCCACACATCGTCCGCGTGTACGATCAGCGGATGCTGCCCGAGGAAGAAGTCCACCTGCTGTACATGCAGTTTGTGCCTGGCGGCACGCTGCAAGACGTGATTCAGCAGATGCGCAGCCTGCCGCCCGAAAGCCGCTCCGGCCGAATTGTGCTGGAGCTGGTCGACCGGGCATTAGAAGAACGAGGTCTGGCCCGGCCGTCGTACTCCCTCAGCCGGCAAGTGCTGGAAGAAAGTACGTGGCCCGAGGCTGTTTGCTGGATTGGCGCCCGCCTGGCCGAAGCCCTGGAGTACGCCCACCACCGGGGCGTGCTGCACCGTGACATTAAACCTGCCAACGTGCTGCTCAGCGAGGAAGGCAGCCCCAAGCTGGCCGACTTCAACATCAGCTTCAGCAACGAAGTGGCCGCCAGCGCCCGGGAGTTCTTTGGCGGCAGCCTGTCGTACATGTCGCCCGAACAGTTGGCGGCCTACCATCCGGAGATGGATGTCCAGCCGGAGGACCTGGACGCCCGCAGCGACATCTACTCGCTGGGCGTGCTGCTCTGGGAACTGGCCACCGGCGACCGGCCGTTCCACGATCCAATGCGTCCCGAAGGTATCCTGGCCACCGTGGCCGACATGGCCCAGCGGCGTCGCGAGGGGGTCGCACCGGAAACCGTGCAGGCATTGCCGGCCGATTTTCCGCGTGGGCTGCGCGACGTGCTGCTGCGATGCCTTGCTCCCAATCCGGCGGACCGCTTTGCCGACGCCGGACAACTGGCCCGGGCGTTGCAACTGTGCCTGGAACCGCAGGTGCAAGCGCTCTTGCGGCCGGACGAAAACGCCTGGCGGGCACGCGCCGCCCGTCATCCGTTTATCGCGCTAATCATTGTGGCCCTGCTGCCCAATGTGATCCTGAGTCTGCTGAATATCGCGTTCAACTTGCGGGCGATCATCGCCAGCATCACCGCGGGCTTGCCGGAGGACATCGCCGAATATGTCCGGCAGGTGTTCCTCGGCGTGCAGTTAGCCGTCGTCAACGCGGTGGCGTATTCGCTGGGGATCGGCATTTGCGTAGCTCTGGCCCGACCGCTGGCGGTGGCCGCCAAGACCAACGGCCGCAATCTCGATAGCCAAAGCTGGCTGGCCGTTTCACGTAGCGGGCTGCTGCTGCCCGGCCGCGTCGGAGCCGTGGTGCTCATCCTGTGGATCGCGTCGGGCCTCGTGTTTCCGATGTGGATCGATCTGGTATCCGGCCACGGGCAGATTTCGCTGGGCATCTATCTCCAGTTCGTCACGTCGCAGGTGCTGTGCGGCCTGATCGCCTCGGTGATGAGCTTTTTCTTGGTGTCGTACGTCTGCGTGCAGTCGCTCTATCCTCGGATCATTCCCGACCAGATTTCCTCCGGCGATGCCCGGCCTGACCTGGAACAACTGAGCCAGCAGGTCAACCGCAAGTTCTTCGTGCTGGTACTGGTGCCGTTCGCGGCGGTGATGGCGGCGTCGTGGTTTTTATGGAAGCGGCTCACCACGCCCGGTCAGGCAGAAACGATCATTCGCGATGCGCTGCTGGAAGCCCTGGTATTCGGCGTGCTGGCGATCCTGGGCGCCGTGGCCATCCTGGCCGCGCTGTGGCTGGGGCGGGAGATTCAGATTGCGCTCGAGGCGCTGCGTTTGGCCGTTTGTCCGCCCGAGAAACTCAATGAGCCGCAGCCGGCGTCATCGTCCAGCCTGCTCAACAGCAGCATCCTGGTCGGGCCTGGCAGTTCGTTGGCCGGCAGCCGCCGCAGCCGCAGTGGATTGCGATAACGAAGCGCGAAGCCAACGCCGGGCTTACCGCCCCAGCAGCGCATCGACAGCCCGGCCGACATCCGCCTGCCGCATCAGGCTTTCGCCCACCAACATGGCGTTAATGCCTGCCTGCTCCAGCCGCAGCACGTCCTCGCGACTGGCGATGCCGCTTTCGGCCACCAGCACGCAATCGTCGGGCACTTGCGACCGCAGCCGCAGCACATGGTCGAAGTCGACTTCAAACGTCTTCAGGTTGCGGTTGTTCACGCCGATCAGCGTGGCTCCGGCATCCAGAACCCGTTGCAGATTGGCCGGCTCGTAAATCTCCACCAGCGGGCAAAGTCCCAGCTCCACTGCCCGATTGTGCAGGCTGCGCAGCGCGCAGTCGTCGAGGCATTCAGCAATCAGCAGCACGCCGTCGGCGCCGGCCACGCGGGCTTCGACCAGTTGATAGGGATCGAGAATGAAATCCTTCCGCAGCAGGGGCACGTCGACCGCCGCGCGGATCTGCGTCAGGTATTCCAGCCGCCCCTGAAAGTACGGCTCATCGGTCAGCACGCTGATGCAGGCCGCGCCGTGCGTCTGGTAGGTGCGGGCAATGGCCACCGGGTCGAAGTCAGCCCGGATCAGCCCTTTGGAAGGGCTGGCTTTTTTCACTTCGGCGATCAGCCGGATGGGACCGCCGCCGGCCAGCGCACCGAAGAAATCACGCAGCGGCGGGGCAGTTTCCAGCCGCCGCTCCAGCTCGGCCAGCGGAGTTGCGGCGCGGGCGGCTTCGATCTCGCGCCACTTATCGGCCACGATCCGGTCGAGGATGGTTCCGGTGTTCATCGGGGGGGGAGAGGGCCTTGTCGTCGATACATCCGGCACGTGCCGCACGGTCTGCACCTGCCAGCGGGTCAGAATACCCCGCCCCGCCCGCGAAATGAAGGTGCAACCCGCACGATCGCCACAAGTGGCTACGCGGTACGAAGCGGTTTGCCGCACCGACCGCGCCGGGGAAACTCTTCGGTGCGACCCCTGCGCCGGTCACAACCGATGCAAGTTGTCAACTTGCTGGGCCATTACAGGGGCGAGGGCCGCCGGGACGATCAACCCTTTTGTCACCGTGTATTGCTATTGCAAAGCGGCGCGAGCGGGCCAGTAGCACCGCAAACGCCTTTCCTCGTGGTTCCGGCACAATGATGAAAACTCGACGCAAGTCCGGCTCCTCGGTCCAATCGCCCCTGGAGACGTACCTCCGCGAGATCAACGAGACCGCGTTGCTTTCCGCGGAAGAAGAGCAGCAACTCGCCGAAGCCATCGCCGAGGGCGACGTCCAAGCTCGCGACCGCATGGTTCGCGCCAATCTGCGGCTGGTGGTGAACATCGCCCGCGGATACACCGGCAAGGGCCTGGGGCTGCAAGACCTGATCGAAGAAGGCAACCTGGGCCTGCTGCGCGCGGTCGAAGGCTTCGACCCCTCGGTCGGCACGCGGTTCAGCACCTACGCCAGCTACTGGATCAAGCAGTCGATCAAGCGGGCGCTGATCAACTCGGCCAAGACGATCCGCATCCCCGCCTACATGGTCGAGCTGCTGTCCAAGTGGCGCCGGGCAAGCGCCCGGTTGGCTGAAGAACTCGGCCGCACCCCCACTCACGAGGAAGTGGCGCGCGTGCTGGGTCTGCAGCGCAAGAAGCTGCCCATCATCAAGAAGGCCATCCGCATCTACAACTCCACCCCGCAAACCGACCAGACGGATGCCGGCTGGTCGCTGGGCGAGATGGTAATGGACGACCGGGCTCGCAACCCCGAGGAAGAGCTGGTCGAGGTCGATGATCTCTCGCACGTGATGCAACTGCTCAAGACGATGGACCAGCGCGAAGCCACCGTGCTGCGGATGCGCTTCGGCCTGGACGACAATGAGCCGCGCACGCTGAAAGAGATTGGCGAAACGCTCGGCCTGACCCGCGAACGCGTGCGGCAAATCGAAACCGAGGCCCTCCGCAAGCTCCACGCGGCCCTGGAAGGCGAAGAACGCCCCGCCCCCAAGAGCCGCGAGCGCAACCGCCACACGGGCTAACGGCGCTGCCTGAGGACGCACGTCGGATACCGCCCCCTAAGCAGGTTCCAGCGGGGCACAGCCGACTCGGGACACATGCCGGCTGCCCGGGCAAAGGGGGTGGTTGGGGGGCAGCAGGTCACCCCGTCAACTTGGGGTGCGACAACACCTCCTGAAGCATCTGTACCGATGGCGGCTTGACCAGGTGGATATCGAAGCCGATTTCCAGCGAGCGCTGTCGGTACTCGGGCATGCTGTGGCCGGTCAGAGCCACCAGCAGCAGGTTGTCGTATGCCGGGTTCCGGCGAATCTCGCGGCCTACTTCGTAGCCGTCCATGCCGGGCAGGCTGATATCCAATAACACCGCGTCGGGCTGGAAGCTGCCGATCATTTCCAGCACGGACGGACCATCGTGGGCCACCTCGACCACATAGGGGCCCATGTAGCCCAATAGAGTCGCTAACAGCTTGGCCGAGCCGACATTGTCGTCGACGACCAGGATGCGAATGGTTTCGTTCAACCTGGGGCCTCGCGGGCGGTTATCGGGCTGGGCAGTCGGGTTCATGCTGGGTTAACGCGGGTTCGTGGAAGTTCACAGCAGGATCGCCACCGCGATTGGGAGCAACTGCCAGATACCGCGAGCGGGAGCTTCAAAACCCCGCGGACAACCGCGTGCAGCGATCGCCCGCCCCCTATAGGGCAGTTTGGCTGCAGCGGCCGCCAGTTGCGATATTGGCCCAGCGTTTGGAAAGCAAATTGCGCGCCCTAGGTAAGATTCGGTGCCGGTTACGCTGGTTTTGGCGAGCATTCCGGCCATTCTCCGCCACCCCGTTTCCAGTGTGGCCGCTCACCGAGATGATCTGCCTGTCGGCGCGACGACCACCTGGAACGTTGGGCGGCCGCCAGATTGGGCAGACAAAGATGCGCTGAGCCCCCAGGTAGGAGCAGCCGCGGCGTGTCCAATTTCTGCTTACCGCCGCTTTCCGGCCGCCTTTAAGATCTGCTCGTACTGCGAGTACGTCAGGACGTCTTGCACCATCCAGCCGCCTTCCTCGCCGGGCTGACGCCGCAGCTCGATGACAAACTGCTGCGACATTTTGCTGGCACCGGGCTGGGCGAGCTCATATACCATCAGCACGTACTCGTTATCGCCGCTGCGCTGCTGATCCTCAGTGGCGATATAGCGGATCTCTGAGTTGGGCTCGAAACGCAACACGTTCGATGGGCCCGGCTGCTTCAGAAAGTTTTCGAGCCGTTCTTCCAGGGCCGGCGTGTTGGCGTAAACCGTGTGCAGGTCGTCCAACCGCAAGTCGCGGCGGCTGGGGTACAAAGTAAGCTGGTGAGCATGCGGCGTGTGGCCTTGAAGCATGTACTGAAACCACTGGTGGGCGACAGCCTGGGCCTGCGTCCGCACGATCCATTGCTGGGCGAAATGCGTGGTGATACCGGCTACGCCCCAGAACACCGCCAGCAGCAGCCCCCAGAGCGCCGCTTTGCGACCGATCAAGGGCGGATCCGCCGTGGCAATCCGCCGCAGTGCCACCAGCGAAATGACCAGGGTTGCCAGCGGCAAGATCCACAGCGCCGGCGACAGAATGGCCAGCGCCGAGATCACCCCCAGGATCACCGCGATCACCGCCAGCGCGCTGAGCGCCTGGTAGCTGGGTAGTTGGTCCGTGTCCTGCTGCGGATCGAGTTGGACCTGATCGGTAGTGGTCATCGGAGGCCGATTACTTGAGTACTTCGTCGAGCGATTCGCCCAGGATGTTGACCATCTGATCCAGTTGGTGCTCGGTCGCCACGTAGCACGGTGCGAAATTATAGACGTCGCCGCGCAACCGCGTGAACATGCCGCGTCGGATCGTCGCCTGATGGACACGCGGCCCCGCCTGGAACTCCGCTGGGAACTCAGCCTTGGTCGCCTTGTCGGCCACGATCTCCACAGCGGCCATGTAGCCTAGTCCGCGAACTTCGCCCACATGCGGGTGCGACTCGAGCGTCTTCAGCTTCGTCTGCAAGGCCTGGCCCAATTCGCGGGCACGCGCCAGCAGGTTTTCGTTCTGCAGGATATCGAGGTTGGCCAGCGCCACCGCGCAGCCCACTGGGTGTGCCGAGTAGGTGAACGCGTGCATCCAGACGAGCCCTTGCTGCGGGCCGGCATCGATTGCCTCGGCAATGCGGTCGCTCACGCCGATCCCGCCCAGTGGGAAGTAGCCGCTGGTGATGCCCTTGGCAAAGCTGATGATGTCGGGCTCGATGCCGTAGCGGCTCAAGGCGAACCAATCGCCGGTGCGGCCAAAGCCGGTGATTACTTCGTCGGCGATCAAGAGCACGTCGTAGCGGTCGCAGATTTCGCGAATCCGCGGCCAGTAATCGTCCTGCGGCACGATCACGCCGCCGGCCCCCTGCACCGGTTCGCCGATAAACGCGGCCACGGTTTCCGGACCTTGCCGCAGAATTTCTTCTTCCAGCAGGTCAGCCGCCGCCTGGCCCGGCGTGCGGGTATCGCCGGGCTGGGGATGAAACTCAAACCGGTATGGGTAAGGGCTCGCAATGTGCGAAAAGCCCGGCACCCGCGGCTCGAACATCGGCCAGTACGAAGCGATGCCGGTGGCCGACATGGCGGCCATCGTCGTCCCGTGATAGCCCCAGATACGGCCGATGACCTTATACTTCTCGGGCTTGCCCTGCGTCTTCCAGAAATACCGGGCGGTCTTGAAGGCCGACTCGTTCGCCTCCGCGCCACCGCTGGTGAAGAAGAACCGGTTGATGGTCGGGTAGGTGAGCTCCGCCAGCCGCTCGCCCAATTCGATGGCGGCCGGATTGCTGCTGCCGGCGTAGCACGAGGCGTATGCCAGCTTCTCCATCTGCCGCGCGGCGGCTGCCGCCAGTTCGCGCCGACCGTGTCCTACCAACACGTTCCACAAGCCGGAAAGTGCATCAAGCACCGGACGGTCGTTCTGATCGTACAGCAGCGCGCCTTCACCGCGTGTCCACACCAGAGCCTGCTGCTGCGCGGCTGCATTATGCAGCGGATGGATCAGGTGCTCGGCATCGGACGAAAGATACGCTGACGGATCAACAGACATGGATGCTCAATGGGCAGGCGGCGCGGAACCAAACGGGCCAGCCCCACAGTGGGGGCGCTCGACCAAATTCTGTTCTACCCCGATACCGCCTCAATTTCCATTGGGCGGCCCCCCGCCAGGCGAGTACCTGGGCCACGAGCGGCGTCCCAAGCGTGCAGCGCTACGCTCAGGTGTTCTGCCAGGTTGCGTCCGGCCCCCTGGCGTTGCGTGGCTGGTCCTGGTAGATCGTACGCTTCCAACCGCGTGGCCGGTTGTCGGTCCCCCTCTTCAACCCTGCGCAGACTTTCATGTCCGACATCAATGCCTACCATGAAGCCGGCCACGCCTTTATGGCGGTTTACGTCGGAGCCCGCGTGCGCTCCGTGACGTTAGAACCTGAAGAGGACGACGGCCCGGAGCGCTTCGCCGATATCCAGGTTGAATGGCCGCTGCGGCGTTTCAGCCCGCGCGAACTGCGCGAGAAATCAATCCTGGTGGCGCTGGCAGGGCCGGTGGCCGAGATGCTGTATACCGGCGAGCCATATCATCCAGGCTTTGTTGCCGAGTGGGCCGCCGATTGGCAAGCGGCCTGGGAAGAAGCCACCCCGCTCTTTGCCGACGAGCGCAAACGGCTCGCCTTCCTGGAGCAGGTGACCGCGGAGTTATACCAACTGCTCGATCAGGAACAGCCTTGGGCGGCGGTCGCGGCCATTGCCGACCATCTGCTCGCGCACGACATGATGGAAGGGGACGAGGTCGCTGAGATCGTGCAGTTCTGGATGAGCTACTGACGCCCGCGCGGCGGCGCACGCAGCGGCACCAGCGTCGCCGCTTCAATTAAGCTTCACCCAAAAAAACAATCGCCGGGGAGACCTGGTTGCCTCCCCGGCGATTGCGAAATCGTTTCAAGAGATTGTGGCTGGCGTCTGCCGCCGCACTAGGCCGACTTGCCAACCAGTTCAGGAATCGGCTTGCCGTTGTCGACGATTGGCGTCGGACGACCATTGAAGTCGAGGATCGTCGTATTGGCGGCGTCGATCCCCAGGTGATGATAGATTGTCGCCAGAAAGTCGCCGGGGCCGCAGATGCGTTCGACCACGTCGACACCCTTGCTGTCGGTCGCGCCGATCACCCGGCCCGTCTCGATACCGCCGCCCGCCCAGATGTTGGAGAACGCCCGCGGCCAGTGGTCGCGGCCGGGCTGGAGCGTACCAGCCGGGGCGCTGGCGGCGCCGGCACCGGTGCTGGGCTCGTAGTTGACCTTGGGCGTACGGCCGAACTCGCCGGTGACGATCACCAGCACGCGTTTATCGAGCCCACGCTCGTAAATATCTTCGATGAGCGCCGACACGGCCTGGTCGTACGCCTCGGCACGGTAAGCCAGAGCGTCGAAGATGTGATGGTTCACCGCGTGGTCGTCCCAATTGCCCACGCGACCGCACAGCCGGCCGCTGAGCTGAGTGGTCATCACTTCGACACCGGCTTCGACCAACCGCCGGGCCAACAGCAACTGCTGTCCCCAGGTGTTGCGTCCGTAGCGATCGCGGGTGCGGTCGTCTTCCTTGCTGAGGTCGAACGCTTCCTTGGTCTTGGGGTTGGTGAGCAGCGTCAGCGCCTGGGTTTCGAACTCATCCAGGGCCTGCAACTCGCCCGCCCGATCGAACGCCCGCGTGAGCGTATCGAGATTCTCACGCAAGGAGGCGCGACGCTGGAGCCGGCGGACCTCGCGCGAGTCGGTCAGGCCGATGTTAGGCACGCTGAAGGTTGGCGAGTTGGGGTCGCCCAGCACGGTGAACGGCGCGTAAGCGTCGCCCAGGTAGGCCGGGCCGTTGTACTCGCGCGGCGGGTTCACGCCCACGTAGGCCGGCAGCGGGTTGTCGCGGCCACCCTGCTTGGAGCGCAGGTAGTGGGCCACCGACATCCAGTCCGGATACTTGGGCTTGGGCTTATCGCGGGTATCGGGGTCGCCCGAGAGCAACTGCATCGAGCCGGCCGGGTGACCGCCCGCGCTCTGCTTCATCGAGCGGAGCACGACGAACTTGTCGGCAATGGCGGCCTGACGCGGCAGCAGCTCGGTGAACTGCAAGCCCGGCACCTTGGTATCAATCGTGTTGAACGGGCCGCGGTACTCGAGCGGCGCGTCCGGCTTGGGATCGTAGGTATCGATGTGCGAGCAGCCGCCGGGCTTCCACACCATGATCACGGCGGTACGTTCACGCTTGGGCGTGCCCTGGGCCGCTTGCGCCGCCTGCAGACGCAGGATGCCCGGCAGGCTCAGGCTGGCAAAACCGGCCAACCCCACCTGGAGGAATCCGCGCCGGCTCGTAGCCGGGTTGAACCCGGGGCCGGGGCAAAAACGGGCCGCACCGGTGTTGTACGAGTGGCTCATTTTGTCTCCGCAGGCTTGATGCGAATCTTGATGGGTTCGGAAACAACGATCTCGGCAATATCCTTGGGCGCGGCGGTGGCCGTCGCTTGCTTCAACTGCTCGGCCGCGGCCTTCAGTTGAGCTTCGGCAGCCTGACGCTGCGCCGCCAATTTTTCGCGGGTATCTTCGGCTTCGGCCTGCTTCTCGGCAGTGGCCGTCTTGGCCTGAGCCTCAAGCTGCTTGAGCTGCTCAGACAAGGCGTTCACTTCTTCCTGGGCCTTGCGATGGGCTTCCTCCGCCTGCTGGAGCTTGTCCATGCGATGGCGGTACTTGGCCACGGCGCCGCCGTACAGGGCGATGGTGTATTCGCCTGGCGGCGTCTTCAGGGCGGCCAGGTCGAAGACCACTTCCGAAGTATCGGCATTGAGCGGCACCTTCACCGACGGGGCCTGTTCAAAGCCGTCGCCAAACACTTTCATCGTGATCGCCGTGCCCGAAAAATCGCTACGGCGGGTCTGCACCAGCGGGACGGTGACCTTGGAGCCGGCCACGGCTTCGATCACGTCGGCCTTGGCGGGCGCCACGGTAATGGGTGCCGCCTCGGAACCGCCGACCGAAACCGGCACGTCGGCCATCAGCCGCGGATGCGGGATCTGCTGCCACGCGTCGCGGACCGGCCAAGCCATCGTGGCCAGGTAACCCTGGCGGGTGACGGTCTCGCCGTTGATCACAGCCCGGCCATAGAAGTTGGCGTTGGTGATGCCGCGCGGAGCGTCGACATCGGCCGTGATCAGCATGATGCCGCGCGACTTGCCGGCGGGAATCTTCAGGCCTTGGGCCCGCACACCCGGCGGCAGGTTCTCCAGCTCCAGTTCGATCGGGCCGTCAAAACCGTCGCGGCGGATGGCCACCACTTCCAGGGCCATCGTCGCGCCGCCCCGCAGGGCGATCGGCTTGGACAGCGCATTGCGGTCGCCGTTGCGCAGGCCCATGTGCAGCGGCCAGGCAACCACCGCAAAGTCGGGAGCCGCCTTGCGAATCACCAGGCGGTACTCGTTACGAGGATCGCTGCGGGTTCCGCCAAACAGGTCGGTGATCCGCAAGCGGTACAGGCCGTCCTGCTTGATCTCCAGCTTGCCCATGGCGTCGGAAGTGCCGGCGTTGTACGGCGGGCCATCGTAGGCGTAACCGTTGCTCGACACCTTCACGGGGCTGGGAATATCGGAGAACTCGGCAACGTCGGTCAGTTGCTCCTTGTCGCCGTTCTTGGTCACCAGCTGGACAATGATCGAAGGATCGGTCGGCAGGCCCAGCCGCTCGGAACCGACTTCCACCCACCAGACTTCGCCCTTCTTGGCTTCGAACTCGTACACGTCGACGTCGGCGGCCGGGTAGAAACGGCCCGCGATATCGGCCGGCAGCGTGATCCTTTGCGGGGCCTCGCTGTCTTCCACCTCGGTTGTGGCGGCATGGGTGCTCAGCCCGACCGGCGGCCACGAGAACGCGTTGACCGGCCGCGTGCTCGGCAGCGGCGGAATGGGGGCCCCCGGCGGCAACTCGCGAAGACTCAACCGGTAGAAGAACTCCGGACCGCCCTGGTAGGTCAGTTCGTGCACTTTGATGACGTAGCGGCCGTCTTCGGGCACCGTGAAGTCAATGGCGCCACCGCGACGCTCGACCATCAGGTCGCGTCCCTGGCTATCGGCCACAACCAGCACGCCGATCGCCCGGGAGTCGATGCCGCGGGTCGCGCATTGCACAATCACCCGCTGGCCCTGGCGGCCCTGGAAGGTGTAGTGATCGACCGCCCGGACCGACAGGACCGAGTTGCACACCGAATCCACCGCCAGCTCCATCGCCTTGTCGAGCGAGTGGTTGCCGGGGGTCTGGGTTACTTCGGGTAACGTGCCGACGCAGAAGGCCCGCGAGGACGACATGCCCAGCCGCGACATGGCACGGGCTTCGTACACGCCCTCGGGGCAATCAGCGGCGATCGTCACCACGTACTTGTTGCGTTCGACCTGGCCTGCCGAGTTGACCTTGGGCACCGCGGTGATGCGGGGATCGGAGAAGGTCAACTCATCGGCCTCGTCGAGCTCTTCGCCGGTGATGGTGACCTCCACTTGCGTGCCGGCCTGGCCGCCCATCGGCTTGATCGTCAACAGACGCGGCGACGGCAGGCACACGCTTTGGGCAGCAACCGGCGTTGTCCACGCGGCCAAGAGCCACGCAGCCGCCAATGCCGCGCTGAAGCGAACGGCCGCAGCAGGCTGCATCGCTCGCCAGAAGATTCGATTGATCAAACTCATGCGTCAGACTCGCTGGGATCGTTGGTAGCAACTACCGCGTTGGGCAGGTGCGACGCGTGTGGGGAACTGTCACAGCGGCTTGGACAAACCTGCCAGAGCCGTCCATGGCAGCTTGTTAGTGATTGAACTGGAACTCCTTGGTATTCATCAGCGCCCACACCAGGTCCTGGAAGTTCTCGTGGGCGACTTTCTGCGGATCGAGCGGCTGGCCACTGGAGTCCGTTTGCGGCTCGTTCAGGAACTCCAATGCAGCCCGCATCTCGTCTTCACGCGGTTCGCGCGAGAAGGCCACGACGTACAACTGGCGGACCTTTTCTTCCAGCGGCATGTCGGCCTTGGCGAGCTTCGCCGCACGACCGGTAGGGCTGGCCAGCTTGGACTTGATGTCCGAAGCGTTGATCAGGTGCAGGCTTTGGGCCAGACTCGACGACGAAATGCGTTCGCACTCGCACACGCTGGCGCCTTCTGGCCGGCCAAATACCGCCAGGAACGGTACCGAGCGGTTATAGCTGTTGTCGGGCAGAGCCACAGCCCGGGTACCGACCGGCAGGTTGTTAAACACCGTTTGCGAACCGGTCAGGTAATCGATCGCATCGAGCATCACTTCGGCCTGGAGCCGCCGCGGATAGTACCGCGAGAAGTTCTGCACGTCGGCCACGTTGTGCTCGTTGGGCACCGAGCTGAGCTGGTACGTCCGCGACGTGGTGATCGTCCGCACCAGTTCCTTCAGGTCGAATCCGCTGGAGATGAAGTGCTTCTCCAGGGCCGCCAGCAGTTCAGGGTTGCTGGGCGGGTTGGTATCGCGGATGTCGTCCTCAGGCTCGATCAGGCCGCGTTGGAAGAAGTGCTTCCAGTAGCGATTGACCAGGGCCTTGGCAAAGTACGGGTTATTGGGCGAGCTCATCCAGTCGGCCAAACGCAGCCGTGGATCCTCGTCCGGAGCGATGTCCGGCATGGCATCGCCCAGCGCCGCAGGCCGCAGCGTCTGATGCGTCTTGACGTTCACCGCGGTGGCAATGCCGCGCTGGTGGAAGATCAAGTCTTCGCCGCGGACGCCCGAGGGCTTGCGGCCCACCTGGTTGAAGAACGCCGTCAGGGCGTAGTAATCGTCCTGGCTCCAGCGTTCAAACGGGTGATGGTGGCACTGGGCACACTGCATCCGCACGCCCAGGAAAAGCTGCGCCACGTCTTCGATCTGCTGCTTGGAATCTTTGACGCGCTTGTACCAAGCCACCGGCGGATTATCGACTACCGTACCGGTCGCTGCCAGCAGCTCACGCACAAACTGGTCGTACGGCTTGTTCGACAGGAAGCTGTCACGGACCCAGGCATGGAAGGCGAAGTTCGCCACCATGTCGCTGGCTGAGTCGCGGCGGTTCTTCAACAGGGCCGACCACTTGTTGGCGAAGAAGTCGGCGTAATCGGGGCTCCGCAGTAGCGTATCGACCAGTTGCTCACGCTTGTCGGGAGCCGTGTTGGCCATGAACTCAGCCGTTTCAGCCTCGGTCGGCAAACGGCCGGCAATATCCAGCGTCACGCGGCGCAGGAACGTGGCATCATCGCACACTTCCGAAGGCGGGATGCCCAATTGCTTAAGGTTTGCGAAAACCAGTTCGTCGATAAAGTTCTTGGGTTCCGGCAGGTTCGTAACGGGGGCCCCCAGTGGAACCGCTGCGCCGTATACGGCGACTTTACCCTGGTAACGAACCATGATGGCCGCATTGCCGGCGATGTCGCCGGCCGTGACCAGCCCATCGGAGGTCACCGTGGCCATGGCCTCTTCGTTGGATTCGTACAGCGCCAGCCGCGTAACGTCGCGGACGGTGCCGTCGCTGTAATGGGCCAGCGCCTTGAGTTGCACCTGGGCGCCACGCTGCAAGGTGCCTCCGCTGGGCTGAACTTCGAAGTTCACCAGCTTGGGAGCGCTCTGGCCGTCGTAGGGAGCCCCCTGGCGAATCCAGTTCAGCAGAACCTGGTACTCGGGCGAGTCGGGAGCCAGCCGCTGGCCGCCGCCGTGGGGCAGCCGGGCCGTCCCCTTGAGCAGGATCAAGCTGTTCTTAGGCGAAGCGAACGAGATTCGCCGGCCGCGGGCAGCTTTCACCAGGTTCTCGTAGTCTTCGTCGGGCTCGAAGCCCAGCAGCGAGAGATAGAAGCCGTTCTGACCGTTGCCGGCTTTGGCGTGACAAGGGCCGATGTTGCAGCCAGCTTTGGTAAGCACAGGCACGACATCGTTCATAAAGCTGATGCGGCCCTCATCAGCCTGAGCGGAGCCACATGGAACACCCAGCAACAGGCCGGCTGCTAACGACAACGCAGAGAGCAGGTAGCGGCAAGGCATGAAGAAACACCGCAGGCGGGAGGTCGTAATGGTAGGCAGGAGAATCGCGCCCAATGCGTTTTCTGTAGGCGGATTCATCGACCGTAGCATCAGTGGAGGTTAATGAGTTGAAGGGAGGCCGTCAATAGTTTGCTAGCTCCCCCCTGCTGCCGGGCGGTAGGTGCTAGCGGCAGTCGGTGAGTTTGCGGAAACGGTAATTTGACCGGGCAGCTCCGCTGACCTACGTTTCGGCATCGCCGGGTTGTCGTACGCCTGTTCCCCGACGCTTTGCGTCTGACCCACGCAAAGCAGCCCCTCACGACGGCCCTTTTGCTATGGACCTGCTTTGTTTGGAACCCCCCGAGTCGTCGTCGGCTCCCTCCACTCCCCCGTCGATCCTGATCATCGACGACGATCACGATCAGGTAACCGTCCTCAGCAAACGCTTGCAGCGTCTGGGGTTCGACGTTTTGACCGCGGCCTCGGGCCAGATGGGCTTGGCCTCGGCCCACCAGGATCGCCCCCACCTGATCCTGCTCGATCTGCGCCTGCCGGACATGAACGGCTTGGCGGTTTGCCGCCGGATTACCGACAGCCCGCAAACCTGCGGCATCCCCGTGATTGTGCTGTCGGCGATGGAAGGCCCGCACATCTTGCGCGAAGTGCGCATGGCCGGAGCCCAATATTTTTTGCGTAAACCCTACGATCCCAATGCGTTGCTGGTGCTGATCCGCGCGGCGCTGACCGAATCGTGGGAGTGGAACCGGCACTAGACTCCGTGAGCGGCGCGGCTGAATAGGACTGCCCCCAGCGCACCGAAAAGGCTACGATACGTTTGGTGATGCGTCCGCTCGCCGGCGCTCGCCGAATGATCGTAAATCCTTAACTACCAGGGTCTAGGGGATGTCCAACGTACTGGTTACCGGCGGTGCCGGTTTCATCGGCAGCCATCTGGTCGACGCACTGCTGGCTCGCGGCGATCACGTCCGCGTGTTCGACAACTTTTCGACCGGCAACCGCGCCAACCTGGATACCAACCATCCCCGTCTGGAGATTGTCGAAGGCGACCTGACCGATCCGCAAGCGGTTACGCAGGCAGTCGAAGGGATCGAAGTGGTGTTTCACCAGGCGGCCCTGTCGTCGGTGCCGCGGAGCGTTGAACGCCCGCTGGACACCCACGCCGCCTGCGTGACCGGGACGCTGTACCTGCTCGATGCCGCGCGTCGGGCAGGCGTGCGGCGGCTGGTCTATGCCGCATCCAGCAGCGCCTACGGCGATCAGCCCACCAGCTCCAAGCGTGAAACCGACTTGCCGGCCCCGATTTCGCCCTACGGGGCCGCCAAGTTGGCCGCCGAATATTACTGCCAAGCGTTCACTGCCACGTACGGCTTCGAAACCGTTGCCCTGCGGTACTTCAACGTGTTTGGGCCGCGGCAAGATCCCGGCAGCCCCTACTCGGCCGTGATCCCGCTGTTCATCACGGCGATTCTGAAAGGGCAGCAACCCAAGATTTATGGCGACGGCCACCAGTCGCGCGATTTCTGTTTTGTGACCAACGTGGTTCACGCCAACCTGCTGGCCGCCGACGCCCCGGGGGCCGCCGGCAAGGTGTTTAATATCGCCTGCGGCCAAACCACCAGCCTGCTGCAACTGCTCGACAAGTTGAACCGGCTGTTGGGTACGGACGTTAAACCGATCCACGAGCCGCCTCGGGCCGGCGACGTGCGCGAAAGCCTGGCCGATATCTCCCAGGCTCGCCGCATCCTGGGTTACGAACCGCAGGTCGGCTTCGACGAAGGGCTCGGACGTTCCATCGAGTACTACCGGCAACTGGTGGCCGGACAGTAAGCGGTCTAGGATCGCCGAGTCGACCGTCTGGCGCGAAGGCCAGCGTTGCCTCGGCGAGTGCGTTCTACGCTGCGCCAGAATAGATCGCGCATGGCGGCACTCACCAATCCGCTAGTATCCGCCGAGCCACCGCACCGGCGTCGTTCTTGGCCGCCAGGCAACGCGCTTGCTTATCCCTTTTCGCGGAGTTTGGCCAGGATTCTGGCTTCGGGCGTGCTGGGTTCTTCGATCGGCGGATCGACCGTGAAGCCGGGCGTTACGTCCATCGCCATCAGGTATGCCCGCAGGCTAGCCAACAACTGCCGCGCCCGCTCGGCCATATCGCGGCGGCGACGGTCGCGCTGCCGCTGCAAGGAGACCAGTACCCGAATCCGGGTGCGGATGTTCCTCGGCAACCCGTCCGCGCCTTGCTGCTTGCCGAAGATCTCCTCAAACGTGAGGTCGATAAAGCAAGGGCATTTGCGATCGGACGAGCGGCGGAAGAAGAAGCCGCCGCTGCTGCCGATTTTCAGCCGGACCTCGTGGCTGGTCACGCGCACGATCTCGGCGTGATGATCGGCTACAAAGCCCCGCAGTTTCTCGATAATCATCGACAGCGGCACCGTCGACACCAGCGTCTGCTCGGCCACCAGGTTCGTATCGCCCTGGCTGGGTGCCACGGCCATCTCGTCGTCGGCAGCCTGCAAACCGGTGCCCAGCTGAACCACGCGATTGCGGCCGCGTTCCTTGGCATCGTACAGAGCGCGGTCGGCCCGGGCGACCATCGTGCCCGGCGTATCGCCTGCCTGAATCTCGGTCACGCCGAAGCTGGCCGTGCAGGTGCGACCGCCCAGGGCATCGTGCGGCAGGTTGCTGAACTGGCGGCGGATGCTTTCAGCCCGCTGGCTGGCCACCGAGACGTCGCAATCGGCGCACAGGATGACGAACTCCTCGCCGCCAAACCGCGCAGCCAGGTCGCCCGGCCGGCAGTTGCTCTTGAGCAGCCGAGCAAATGCCTTGAGCACTTCGTCGCCCGCCTGGTGGCCGTAGGTATCATTCACCTGCTTGAAGTGATCGATATCGGTGATGATCAGCGAGCAGGGCCGGCGGCGTTCCAGGTGTGCCACCACAAACATCTCATGCACCCGCGTGAACTCAGCGCGGTTGGCCACGCCGGTCAGCGGGTCGCGGGTCGCCGCATCGTGGAGGCTCTGGCAACGAGCTTCCAACGACAGCTCAGGCGACACGTCGTGCATGGTCACGGCGACGCCGTACATCATGCCGTCGCTGCCCACCACGGGCACCGCGTGTAACTCAACCGACAAATCCTGGCGACCACGTCCACGGATGGTCAACCGGCGGATGCGCTGCTCGCCGGTAGCCAGGGCGATCGCCACAGGGCACTCGCGTTCGTTCAGCAGAATGCCGTCGGGGTCGCGGATCTCGAGCAACTGCGGACCGAAGGGCCGCTGGTAGATGCTGCTGGCCGAGATGCCGGTCATCCGCTCCGCGCCCGGGTTCCAAGCCACCACGCGGAGGTTGGTATCCACAAAGATGACCGCGTCGCGCAGGTTGTCGATCAGCCGCTCACGGAAGAGGGCTTCGGGAGTCAGCGCGGGCGCTGCCGCTGGCGCCTGATTCAGGCCCCACATGCCGTTGACGGTGTCCGGCTCGAGCGCCTCCAGCCAGCGGCGCACAGCCCGCTCGTGGGCTTCAAATTGATTGCGTTCCTGGAGTGCGGCAAAGCTGTCGACCAGCTTGGAATCGAACTGCGTGCCGGCGAACTTGTACAGTTCCATGATCGCCCGCTCGCGCGGCAGCGCGCGGCGGAAGACCTGATTGCTGGTCATGGCGTCGTACGCATCGGCAATGGCCAGCATGCGCGCGCCCAGCGGAATGTCTTCCCGCTGCGACGGGTTAGGCGACAGGCTCCGTGAACCATCGTACCAGTCCCCCGAGGCCGCGATGATCTCCAGCACATCGGTCGACGTGCACGAAGCCTGCAAGATCTGCACGCCCGTGCGGCGATGCAGATTCATCACCGCCATTTCTTCGCGGGTCAGCGGGCCCGGCTTAAGCAGCACGTCGTCGGGCACCGCGATTTTGCCGATATCGTGCAGCAGTGCCGCGACTTCCATCACGTCGCGCTGTTCTTCCGACATGCCCATCACCAGCGCCCACGACGCCGTGCAGAGCGTCACGCGCAGACTGTGGCTGGCGGTATCGGCGTGTTTGCAACGCAGTGCGGCAAACAAACTGCTCGCGACGCCCAAGCGGGCCTGCACCAGCCGATTCTCGGCGCGGTTATCGTCCCAAAGCGCGTTCCGCTCTGGCGCGTTGCCTCTCGGCGTCCCAACTTCGGCTGGGGAAGCAGAGTTTGGTAACCATGGCTGGGAAGGCGGTTGCATCGGGTCAAACAGCAAGGACCTGGCAGTTCGGCAAGTTCCAAGTTTGCGTTTACCGGTCGCGATGCAGGCCAAGTGTTGCTTGGGTTGCCCTGTTGGTGGATCTGCCCCTTCTTGTGCAGGCGCCCGGTTCTCAAAACTATGTTGCGCCCTCCGGAGCGTCAAACTTGTTGGTCCCGCGAGTATCGCGGGTTTGTGGGCGGGGACACGTCCGTAGCGGCGGTGACGATTGCAACAGATAAAGGGCGTCCGTAGAAAGGGAACTCCCCACGCTGGCGGGCGTCGGTCCGCGCCCTCGGAAGGCTCGGCTGGCAGCCTGCGGGGCTGGCGATTTGCCCCCAACCTGTCCTGGGGGCGTTTCCGGTGCGGCAGGCAAACTTCGCCCACCTTTACAACCCATCCCTAAAGCGGCAGGATGAAATCCTGCTCCCTTAAGCGCTTGCCGCAAAGCATGGAGTCACAATGGACGGTTGGGATATGGCGCTGCTGGCGATCGGCATTTATATCGCCGTCGTGGGGCTGGCGCGCCTGATGATCCACCGCCGCGACTCACTGTGGGCCGAACTTCAAGCCGAAGCCGAGCAAGAGCAGCGCCGCATCAAACAACACCAGCAGGCAGCTGCGCAAGACCAGCCGAACTGATTCCCGCCGGCCGTCCGGCGTGCCCCCTCCCCTTTTGGTGCCAGCCATCCCCGCCATGGTAGCGCGAGTCACAACCTGGTGGACGATCCTGCGGATCGCCATCGCAGAACGCTTGGTTTACCGGGCAGACTTCGCGCTGGGCACGCTGATGCGGTTTCTGCCGATCGTCACGCAGATCTTCCTGTGGGGAGCCATCTTTCAGGCGACCGGACGCACCGACCTGGCCCACTATTCGTACCAGGACTTTGTCGCCTACTACCTGCTGACCATGGTCAGCAGGGCGTTCTCCAGCATGCCGGCTTTGGCGTCGGGCATTGCCCGGCAGATCCGCGATGGCGAAATCAAAAAGTACCTGATTCAGCCGGTCGACATGGTGGGCTTTCTGCTGCTCAGCCGGATTGCCCACAAGTTGGTGTATTACACGATGGCGGCCGGCCCGTTCGCCCTGGTGTTCTTTTTGTGCCGCGACTACTTCAGCCAAGGCTGGCCCGATGCCACCACGATGGCCGCCTTCCTGGCTTCGCTGGTGATGGCGTTTCTGCTGGGGTTCTTCCTCGAATCGACGATCGGCATGATCGGCTTCTGGTTCCTGGAGGTGAACTCCCTGCTGTTCGTGTACATGCTACTGAACTTCTTCTTCTCCGGGCATATGTTCCCGCTGGACATGCTGCCCGCGTCGCTGCAGGAAGTCGTGAAAGCCATCCCGCTGCAATACCTGGCCTACTTCCCCGCTGCCGTGTTCCTGCAAAAGGTGCAGGGGACCGAACTGGTTTACGGCCTGTTTGTCCAGTTTCTCTGGGTGCTGTTCTTCATCGTGCTCAACCGTATCGCGTTTGCCCGGGGCCTGCGGCGCTACAGCGCCTTTGGCGGGTGAAATCGGGCATTTCTCGTGTGTCTGGGGGTCGGAAATCCGGCTAGGTCATTTTCGGCCCAGATGCTAAATTAGCACCCCCGCTACCACCGGTAGCCAACCATGCAGCTATCAGCGGGAGCCGCTGCCCCCCCAGCTTGCCACTCCAGCCCGTAGCTGGCAGCCCGGCCCCTGGTAGCCGCACCGCGGCATTGCCGCCCCCCGCGATCTCAGTGCAAGGAGGCCCTGATGACCCACGGTCGTGCATTTCGCTTTTTGCACGCCAGTGACCTGCTGCTCGATCAGCCCTTAGCCAGTCCACTGGGTGTTCCGCCGACGCTGCGCCGGCGACTTGCCGAAGCGCCGTACCGCTCGGCCTCGGCGGTCTTCGCCGCAGCCATCAACGAGCGCGTCGACTTCGTGGTGCTTTCCGGGGGCCTGCTCCACCTCGCCCAGGCTGCGCCCAGCGAGGTGTGCTTCCTCATCGAAGAATTCAACCGCCTGCACCAGCACGGCATTCCCGTGTACTGGGCCGGCAGCGTCCACGACGGCCCGGCAAGCCTGGCCGCGCACTACCGGCTGCCTGCCAATGTGACGCACCTGCCGATCTCGCAGGCCGAAGTTCCCCCGGGATCGGGCCTGGTGGCCCCGGCCGGTTCGGCCGTACGCGCGCCGCTGCACACCTACCTGGTGCAGAAGGACGGCGAGCCGCTGGCCCGTATTGCCGGCGTGAGCCGCCTGCCGCACCAGGGTTTGAACGATCTGTCGTTCCATCTGCCCCGCTACCCGTCGCCGTTCACCATCGGCCTGCTGCACGTGCGGCTGGATGAACGGGTGGATCACCTGGGCGACCTGGCCGGGGTCGATTACTGGGCGCTGGGTGGCCGCATGACCGCCGACGAAAGCCCGCGAGGCAGCAGCCTGGCCCCGGTGCGTTTCGCCGGTACGCCGGTCGGCCGCACGCTGGAACACGTCACGCAGCACGGCTGCACGCTCGTCGAAGTCGACCAGCACGGCGTGCGGACGCGCTCGATTGCCACCGCCAGCGTCGCTTGGCACCTGGAACGCGTGGAAGTCAACCTGGGCGACACGCTGGAGATGATCGAGAAGCGGGTGCTCAACCGCTGCCGGCAAATCCTGGCCCCGCCGGCGGCCCCGATCGATCGCATTGTCACCTGGCGGCTGTACGGGCCGCATGCCGTGCTGCACCGGGCACGCGTGCAAGGCTGGGACGTGCAGCTCACCGAGCGGCTCCAGCAATCGCACGGCATGGCGACGCCTGCCCTGTGGAGCCGCGCTGTCGAATTGCAGCCGGCCGTCAGCGTTTCGCTCGACGACTACCCCACCGACTCGCTCATGGCCGAGTTCCTGCGCACGGCTCGCGACGTACAACGGACGGAGGCGGAGAAGCTCGACTTGCAACCCTACGCCGACGAGGCTGCGGCCTCGCTGCCGGCCGATGTGAGCCAATTGGACCGCTCCCGCAATACGGTCCCGCTGCTCACCGACGCCGCGCTGTTAGGCGCTGAGTATCTGCACGGCAAGGAGGTCTGCTGATGCGCGTCACCGATTTATGGATCGATCGGTTCGGCGATTGGACCAGCGTCGACCTGCGCGACCTGGCCCTGGGCCTGAACGTGGTGTACTTCCCCGACGCCGCGACCAAGACCGCGCTGGTGCACTTCGTGCCGTCGGTGCTGTACGGCTTCTCGGAATCGGTCCGGCAGCGATTCATTAACGGTGCCGACGATCACGAGCTGGTCGCCGGTGGCACCGTGACCGTCGAGTTGCCGCAAGGCCGCTACCGTGTGACCCGACACGATCGCGGCCGCCTGGGCGGCGAGCTGACGGTAAAGAACTTCGACGGCGAGCTCTGCCCGCCCAACACGCTCCAGAACCTGCTGCACCAGGTCGACCGCAACACGTATCGCGAAACGTACGTGTTTCCGGTGCGCGACTTCGACGGCTTGGGACGCCTGCAAGGCGCCGATCTGTACGCCCGCTTCGCACGCTACGGCGCGATTGCCGAGCCGCAGGCTTTGGCCGATGCCCGGGCCGGCCTGGCTCGCCTCCGCCGCGAGGCGTGGAAGGTATTGCCGCGGGGCGTGGCCGAGCACCAGGCTCTGTGCCGCAAGCTGCGCGATGAGATTCAGACCCTGGCCGCCAACCAGCGGCGCGAAGAAACCGATCTGCTGCGGCAACAGCCGGAGCTGCAAAGCACGCTGAACAAGCTCAAGGAAGAAGAAAACCGGCTCAAGGCCGACATCGAGGCGATCACCCGCCAGATCGCCGAACTGGAAAAACAGCCCGTCCCAGAGCCAGCCCCGGTTCAGCCTGCGCAGCCGCAAAACGATCTCCAGCGCCGCCTGGCCGCCCTGCAAGCTAAGCTCGATCGCTGGAACCGGCTGCTCAAACGGATTCAAGCCAAGCGTTCGCGGCTGCGCGCCCAGATCACCGAATGCGCGGTCGACGAAGCCCTGTGGCGTGATTCGCAGCATGCGGTGTGGTTCGCCCGGCAGAGCGAATCGTTCCACCGGCTCGAACAGCGCGCCACCGAACTGCACCGCCGCGTGGCCGAACTGGTCGAACAGTCGGAAACCCAGGGTCGCGTGCGCACGCAGCAGTTGCTCTCGCTGGAACCGTTGGCTGCCGCGCTGCGGGGCGAGCTGCACGAGATTTCCTCGGAACTGCGGCAGTACGAGTCGCGTGCGTACCGGCACGACGTGCTGGTGGCCAACGAACGCAAGCTCAAGGAAGTTCAAGCACGGCTGGCCCGGCAGATTCGCAAAGCCACGCACCGCAAGCATCGTTTGCTGTGCCGCTGCAACGCGAGCCACCTGGTGCTCGATGGCGAACTGACCGTCGCAACGCCGAAGTCGCAGATCGATACCGCCCGGTCTGATAAGGCCGCGGCTGCCCGCGCCGAAGAACTGGCACGGCTCCGCCGCGAACTGGAAGAACTGCGGCACAAGCTGATCCAGACCGAGTCGCGCCGGCACTCCACGCAGAACCAGCTCGACGCGATTGCCCGCCGCCTGAATGTGCTGCGGTCGGATAAGACCATCGTCGAGAAGCGGGCCGAACTGGCCGCTGCCGAAGCCGCCTGGGAAGAAGCTACCGCGCGTTGGCAGCGTGCTGCCGCCGCCAGCCATCTGCTGCAAGCCACCGCGGCTCGCTACAACCGCAGCCGTAATCCGGAACTGCTGACCGCGGCCTCGGAGTATCTCCGCAGCCTGACCTCGGGCCGGCTGACGCAGGTTCGTGCCCGGCTGGTGGAAGGCGGTCTGGAAGTCGAATCGCCCGGCCAGCGCTGGCTGCCGCTGGGTTCGCTCGACAGCCTGGACCGCAAAACGCTGCTGTTCTGCCTGCGGCTGGCGGCCGTGGGTCAGCAGGTGCAGCGGGGCATCCATCTGCCGCTGCTGGTGGACGACGTACTGGGCCAATTCGACTCGGCCACCTGCATCGCCGCCGCGCGGTTGCTGGTCACGCTCTCCAAACGCGGCTACCAGATCCTGTACTTCACCTGCCGGCAGGAAATCGCCGAGCTGTTCGAAGATCTCCAGGTGCCGTCGCGCAGCGTCTGCTGGCGTGGCGAGCGGCTGGGGCTTTCGGCCATCAACGGCTACGACGCTTCCGACGACGGCTGGACCGAAGCCGTGCCGGCGTCGGTGCCGCTGCAGCGCACGGCCAAGGCGCACACGCTCACGGTAGTTTCGTCCGATGAGCCGCCGGCCGCTGAACCATCGCGTCCGCTGATCCCACAGCCGCGGTTCCGCACCGTAAGCGATGTGACGTTTACCCGTACCAAGGCCACGGCTCCGTACCTGGCGGCGTTGTCCTGCCCGGTAACGGAAATCCCGTCGATGGATAGCGAGTCGGCCCGCCTGCTGGGCGAGCACGGCATCCGCCGCATCGTCGACCTGCTGGCTGCGGAAGCCGCCGAGCTGGAACAGCGTTTGGCCCATCCGGCACTTCGGGCTTCCCGCCTCAATGAATGGCAGGTCGAGGCCACGCTGGCCTGCCGGATTCCGCACATCACCCGTCGCGACCTGATGCTGCTGATCGCCTGCGGGATCGAGTCGCCCGAGGAACTGGCCTCGTTCACGCCCGATGCGCTGCTGGGCCGCTTGGAAGCGCGGACCCGCCAGCACTCAGGCTTGGCCAAGGAACTGGATTACGCCCGCAGCCGCGTGCCAAACTGGATCGCCTGGGCTCGGCAAGCCCGGCCGCTGCCCAATACCCTGGAGCACTGTCTGGTAACGGGTCCGCACTACACGCGGCTGGAGTCGGGCAGCCGCAGCGACGGCCTGGCTCGGCCGTCGAAGAGCCGTACCGGCACCGCCGCGGTGGCTGCCGAACACACCGCGACCGTGGCCCTGGCCACGCAGGTGGAAACGCCGCCGGAAACCACCGCCGGCTGGCGGTTTCACCTGAGCATGAACAGCCCGGTGGAAGAAGCCCCCTCGATCGGCCACAAGACGGCTCGCCGGCTGTCGGTGCTGGGCGTGTACAGCGTGGCCGACCTGCTGGACGCCGATCCGGACGAGATCGCCAGCCGCCTGGGCCGCAAGTGGATCAACGGCAACACGGTCCGCGAGTGGCAGGCGCAGGCCGCCCTGGTGTGCCGGGTTCCCATGCTGCACGGCCACGACGCCCAACTGCTGGTCTCGGCCGGTTACAAGGAGCCTGAGCAGTTCGCGCACATGAGCCCTCGGCAGTTGCTCAACGAACTGCAACCGCTGATCAACAGCCCGCAAGGGGCTCGCATCCTGCGTGGCTCGAACCCGCCCGACCTGGCCGAGGTTTCCAACTGGATCGCCTGGGCCCAGCACGCCCGGTCGCTCCGCGTGGCCTAAGCCGGAGGGAGCCTGGCTCGAAACGCCGCCTCCGAAAGAAGCTGGCGGCGCACAATCCAGCGACTATCATCGAAGCTCGCCGCGGCGCGAACGATGCCCGCGGCGAGTTTTCGTTTGCCTGCAGGAGAATGTGCCGATGTCGCTGGTTGCTTTGCCTGGCTGGTCTGGTCGAGATTCGCTGGCCCGTTTCGCCCACCGCATCGCGTGGCCCCTGTCGTGCGGTGCCGCTTTGGCAATCGCACTACTGCTCGCCGCCGGACCGGCTCCCGCCGAGGACAAGCCCACCGAGGGCAAGCCCACCGAGGGCAAGCACAGCGGCCGGCGTGCGGAAGCCGTACGGCGGTTCAACTGCCCAGAAGCCAGTCAGGGCGTAGCCGTCGACGATACGCATTTCTACGCGATCACCAACCGCAAGATCGGCAAGTATGAGAAAGCCACCGGCAAGCTGGTCGCCCAATGGGAGGACGCCAAGGGTGGACCGCTCCGCCACATGAACGCCGGCGTGGTGGTCGACGGCAAGCTGTACTGCGCCCACTCCACCTGGCCGGGTCAGCCGCGGTTGAGCAGTGTCGAGATCTGGGATGCCGCCACGCTCAAGCACATCGGCAACCACAGCTTTGGGGACTTCGGCGGCGCGCTCAACTGGGTCGATTGGCACGACGGCCACTGGTGGGCCGTGTTCGCCTACTACAGCCGCGAGGAAGGCCCCGAACACGTGCGGCGGACCACGCTGGTGAAGTTCGATCCCCAGTGGCGCCGGCTCGCCGCCTGGGTCTTTCCGCAAGAAGTCCTGGAACGGTTCGCCCCCAGCAGCAACTCCGGCGGCAGCTTCGGCCCCGACGGCTTGCTGTACTGCACAGGGCACGACCGTGCCGAGATGTACGCCCTGCGGATTCCGCAGTCGGGCAGCACGCTGGAACTGGTCGACATCGTGCCGGTGCCGTTCGCCGGTCAGGCCTTTGTGTGGGATCGCACCCAGGATGGCACCCTGTTCGGCATCGTCCGCCGCACGCGCGAAGTGGTCGAAGCCAAGATGGTCGAGCCCGCCAAGTAACCGGCCGTCGCCCCTGGCAAGTTGGCGCCGCGTTGTGCGCCGCAACGGCCGTCAGGCCGTGAGAAATGCCGCGTCTTGCTTGGCCGCCGCAGACCATGGCGCGGCGTGATCGGCGTCCGCGGCGAGTTGGTGTTGGATCGTTGGAGGGTGTGCTGATGTCGTTGGTTCCCCCGCGTGGCTTTCCTGGTCGAGTTTCTATGGCTTGCGTGGCCCCAATCGCATCGCGACCGTTCATGCTTGGTGCCGTTGTCGCGACGCTCCTGGGTTTCGCGGTTGCGCCTGCCACCGCGAACGACAAGCCTGCCGAGATCACGCCAAGCGGCCGGCGTGCGGAAGCCGTGCGGCAGTTCAAGTGCCTCGAGGCCGGTCAGGGAGCGGCCGTCGATGCCACACATTTCTACGCGATCACGAACCGCCGCATCGGCAAGTACGACAAAGCCACCGGCAAGCTGGTCGCCCAGTGGAAAGATGCCAAGGATGGGCCGCTCCGCCACATGAACGCCGGCGTGGTGGTCGATGGCAAGCTGTACTGTACTCATTCCACCTGGCCCGTAAAACCCTGGGTGAGCAGTGTCGAAATCTGGGATGCCGCCACGCTCAAGCACATCGGCAACCACAGCTTCGGGGACTTCGGCGGCGCGCTCAATTGGGTGGACTGGCACGACGGCCACTGGTGGGCCGTGTTCGTCTATTACAGCCGCAAGGAAGGTCCCGAGCACGTGCGGCGCACCAGGCTGGTGAAGTTCGATCCCCAGTGGCGGCAGCTCGCTTCCTGGGGCTTCCCGGAGGAGGTGCTGAAACGGTTCGCCCCCAGCAGTAACTCAGGCGGCAGTTTCGGCCCCGACGGCTTGCTGTACTGCACCGGGCATGACCGCTACGAGATGTACGTGCTCCGGATTCCGCAGTTGGGCAGCACGCTGGAGCTGGTCGATATCTTGCCGGTGCCGTTCGCCGGTCAGGCGTTCGTGTGGGACCGTACCCAGGATGGCACGCTCTGGGGCATCAGCAAGGGTCACGTGGTCGAAGCCAAGATGATCGAGCCGGGGAATTAACCGGCGGCCAGGCGGCTCGCCTCGGTGGCGTGTTAGCGCATCTTCGCCGCAGCGAGACTCAAGAAGTGCGGGGCCGGCACCTTGCTGGGCTGGCGGACTTGCGCCAGCGAAATGGCTTTGAGGCCCGCCGTGCTCCAACCGCATCGGGCGGCGGCCATCACCAGCTCGGCAATCCGCTGCGAGGCTTGCCCATCGCCGTAGGGACTTGGCCGACATGCGGCTGTGCCCATGGCAATCGCCGGATGAACCGCCATGCCGACTGCCTGCGTGCCAAAGGCGCGCTTCGCGCCCGACATTCCCGGAGCCGGTATCCGCATCAGCCACGCCTGCGCGCGGCTGATGATGCGCTGGCAATCGGTCCCCACCACTTCGACCATGCCTGAGGGCAATCCCTCAACACGTTCGGTCGTTTCGCGGAGCACCAGAACGGGCTTACCCAGCACGGACGCTTCTTCCTGGATTCCGCCCGAGTCGGTCAGGATCAGGCTGGCGCGATCCATCAGCCACACGAACTCCGGATACGATGCCGGCGGCCGCAGATGCACATTGGCCAGCCCACTCAGCGTACCTTGTACGGGGGCTTGCACCTGCGGATTGGGATGGACCGGACACAGGAACACCGTGCCGGGGAACTGCTGGGCCAACCGAGCCACCGCCTGGCAGGCACGCTCCAAGCCGCCGGTCAGATTCTCCCGGCGATGGGCAGTAAACAGCACCAGAGGCCGATTGCCCAGCATGGGATACTCGCGCCGCCAATGGGCATCGTTCTGGCGTTCGCGGGTCCGCGTGGCGTGCAGAGCATCGATCACCGTGTTGCCGGTCACGCGCACGCGTTCGGGGGCCACGCCTTCAGCCAACAGGTTCTGCGCCGCGTTTTGCGTGGGAGCACAGTGCAGCGTCGTGGCCAACGTGGCCACGCGGCGGTTGAATTCTTCGGGAAACGGAGCCTGGCAATCGCCCGTCCTCAGGCCGGCTTCCACATGCACAAACGGCAACCGCCGATAATACGCGGCCATGGCCGCCGCCAGCACCGAGGTGGTATCGCCCTGGGCGATCACGCAGTCGGGCTGGAGGGAAGTGATTGCGTCGTCCAAGCCTTCCAGGCAGCGTGCCGTCAGCCCCGCCAGGCCCGAACCGCTCCGCATGACTTCCAGGTTGAGCGCCACCGGTAACGAGAAATAGTCCACCAGCGGCGTCACCAGTTCGCGGTGCTGGCCGGTCAGACAGACCAGCGGCTGGCAACCTTCTTGTCGGGCCAATGCCGAAACGACCGGGGCCAGCTTGATGGCCTCGGGCCGGGTGCCGACCACGATCATCGGGCGGAGCGTCATCCTGACGTTGATTCCTGTTACGAACGATCCTGCGGCAACGGTTCCCGAGGGCCGGCTGCTAGCACGGCCAGGCTGCTTGAAACAAGGCCGATTCCCCCTGCGCTACCAATTTACAGCGACAGCGCACCTGGCGGGCCGGGCAAGCAGCCGCAGACTAGCCGCGTTTGGCCGCTTGGGTCAAGTGCGACCGTGGCGAACGGCCTGCCGTGCTGTCGTCGCAAGCGCAAAAACAATAATATCTTGCGAAGCAGGCATGCCGCCGCGAACCTTGCCCCTCTCAAACCACGATTCCTAGAATTGGAAAGCCCCGCGCGCCGCCCGGCAGGGTGAGTGCCGGCCGCGTGGTGGCTTCCCGTCTTCCGTACACCGTTCGCAGGTGCAGCACGTCTACCTTCGCTGACCGCCCGCCGTTGCGGCCGCCAGGGCCTTGCTCGTTCGTGAGCCCTCGTGCGCCAGTAAGCCGGCGGTGGCCCATCGACCGAGGAGGAAACTCATGTCTCGGACTGAACAGCTCCCCCTGGACATGCCCGCCGCGAAGGTGTTTTGTGCGGCTGGAATTCTGGACGAGCCCAACGCGGTGCCGCCACACCTGCGGTTGTTTGTCGAGCAATCGGAGCAGGCACTCGCCAAAGTGCGTGAGCTGGTGCAACACGGCGAGATGACCGCCGAGCGGGCCCTGGAGTTCCGGCAATTGCTGGTGGAGGCGGGCCGCGAGGTGCTGTGCCACCCCATCATTGCCAACAACCGCTATTTAAATCGGTTCAGCCAGGGCGTCACGTTCGCCCAGGCAAGGCACGAATTGCAGCAGTTCTCGGTCTTTGCGGCCCAGTTCAATGCGGCGCAAGCGCTGCTGGTCGCCAATGCTCCCACGGTGGAAGCCTATGAGGAGCGGCTGCACGTACTGCTCAACGAGGAAGGTATCCCGTACAAGGACGGCTTCGAGGGCGAGCTGACCGGCCGCTGGAGCATGGACACCGTGCACTATAGCTGGCTGCGGCGGATGGCCAGCGACCTGGGCCTGAAGTTCGAGGAGATCGGCAAGATCTGGCTGGCCCTGCCCGGCACGCGGCGGTTCGTCGATGCCGTGTTCAAGTACTACGCCAGCACCGATCAGAATCACGCCCTGGGTGCTTCGTTCGGCATCGAGAACTGGGCGGCCAACAGCCTGTGGCAACCCTGGATCGCCGGCATGAAAAAGCTCAATGCCACGCTGCCGCGGAAGGTGGACTTGGGCTACCTCACCTATCACGACCTGGAAGAACGTCACCACTCGCAGGCGACGATCGACGAGCTGTTCGAGAACTTCCTGGAACCGTGGTTCGACGCCCGTGAGTTCCTGCACGGAGCCCGGGCCATCCTCGATGAAGGCGTGCGACCTTACTACGAGTCGCAACTGGCCAGCCTGCCCGAAAAAGACAATTCGTGGCCTGATACGGCTTGCTAGCCGCTAGCCGGCAACGGAGGTTATGCGAAGCATTACTTGCGGCGTGCGACGCGGCACGCCCGGCAGCTACGGCAAGAACGCCGGACCGACTTCCTCGCCCCAGGGGGCTTCCATCATGTCCACAATCTGCGTGGCCAGCCGCCGCACGACCTGCACCTGGGCGGTGACGGTGCTCTGACCGACTTCAGGCACGATGCGGGCCTGGTCGAAAGCATCGACCAGTTCCGGCGGCACGGCGAGCTGACGTTGCATGATCAGCTCGCCCCGGCGGTCCTGCCAGCTCACCTCGACCACCATTTCGTATTCGACCTCGCGCGGATCGTCGTTGCTGTTCTCGATGCGCACGGCCTTGGTTTCACCCACGATCCGGCCGGTCAAGATGCTGTCGGCATTGGGCGTGTGAACAACCTTGAACGTGGTCCGCTGCTCGATCTCTTTGATCACCGCCTCGGTGAGCAACTCGCCCAGGTTGCGGCGATAGCTGGCCGACGTGAACATCGGCACGTACACCGTGCGGATATTGGGGTCGTACAGCGAGTTCACGCCGAACTGGTAGCGCGCGCAGCCGCCGCAGGCCACCCACAGCCCCAGCAGGACCAGCAGAGAACGTACAGACTTCATCGCAGCTCGCTTCGATGCTTGGCGTTGATCGGCTGCGGCAGTTCCTTCTCCTTCGGGAACAGGTTCGCCAACCACGCCAGACGTTCGGGCGGGTGATCGGGCAGCCCCTCAAGTTCGGCCAGCCGGTGGCGTGCTTCCTCGGCGAACTTGGTTTCGGGATACTTGCTGATCAGCTTTTCGAGCACCTTCCGCGCGGCCCGGTTGTAGCCGCCCTTGATGTAGTACTCGGCCGAGTTCCAGTCGCGTTCGGCCTGCTGCGCGCGGACAATGGCTCGAGCTTGCAGCACCCGCTCGCGTTCCTCGCCGAGCTCGTGCCCGAACTGCAGCAGCAGCGTTTCGATCAGTTCTTCAGCTTCGTTCAGCGGGGTGCGATCGTAGACGGGCCCCTGGTACAGCTCCAGCTTGGTGCGATAGCCTAACAGGTATGCCTGCATCACGTGCTTGCTGCTCGGGTAATCGCGGCGCAGCTGCGTGTAATGCTCGTCGGCCTGCTGATAGTTACCGTTCAGGAAGAACGTGTTGGCCACCTGCATGATGGCGTCGTCGGCCAGCGGCCCGGTCGGATCGTTCATCCAGATCGCCCGGAACATCGAGACGCTGTTGCCCTTGGTGTCGAACAGCGGCCGCGTCTTGTCCATCAGGTTGGGACGCAGGGCCCAGGTCGGCGATTCCAGGTAGCGTTCTTTCCAGTACTCGCCAATGGCGTACAACCGCCGTGTGATGCGGTCCAGGTGCCGCGTGTTGCTGTTGCGTTTGAGGATCTCGTTGTAGGTGTCCGACGCCTTGGGGTAATCGTCGAGAAAGAAGTAGCATTCGGCCACCATGAACCGGGCGTCCTCTTCCAGAAACGTGTCCGGCACCCGCTTGGCCGCGGCTTCGTACTTGGCCAGCGCTTCCTTGTAGTTACCGGCCTGGAAGAGCTCGTCGCCTTCCTTCATCAGCTTTCGGGCGGCCTCTTCGCTTTCGGCGGGCCGGGTAAAGGCGGTCGCCTTGCGGAACATGCCCTTGAGCGTGCCGGGCTCCTTTTCCGGCGCCAGCATCGAATCGTACCCGTCGCGCATGCTGCCTGCTTCGCCGGGGCTCTGTCCCCGGAAGGCAGCCGCGGTGACGGCGGCATCGCGCCGGCCGGACTGAGCTTCGACGACCGAGGCGAGCGACTCCGCTTGCGGCGAGGGCGGCGGCCCCAGCACCATCGACCGCTGCCCGGACGCTGCCCAAGGCTGGGCGCAACCCGTGGCCGCGATGGCGGACAGCATCAGGGCTCTGGCTACCTTCTGCATCTTCCTCGCTTCCATGCAAGGCTCGTTTCGCGATTGTTCTGCCACGCGCTGGCGGCTCTTGCAGCGGCCGGCGGCCGCCCTCAAAAGCCCGACTGGTATTCCTGGAGCCTGGGTCGGCTTCCCAGCAGATTGTTGATGTAGTGGTTCATGACCGAGCGTAACTCGCCCCCCACCTTCCGATCGGGAATCGTCCTCGCGGCACCGTCGGGTTGAGCCCATTCCCGCAATGTTTGCCAGGCTGGAGCTGACAGTGCTACCACCTGGCGTTTGCCGGGCCGGCACCTGGGGCACAGCACGCCGCCCGCCAGCAGCCCAAATGCCAGCCGGCCGTCGCGCGGAGCGACCGCCGTTCCGCATTCCACACAGACTTCAAGCTGTGGCAGGTAGCCGAGCAGTTGCAGCAGCGTGACCTCAAACCGCAGCACGTGAACGGCTGATGGCGTGGGTTCGCTGGCATCGCCCAGGGCCGACAGGGTTGCCTCGGCCGCGTCGAACAACTCCGGATGGGGATCGTAATCGTGCGTCAGCCGGACCAGCAGTTCCGCGATGTAATACCCGCCGTACAGCCGCGAGAGATCGCGTCCGGGCCGAAAACGGCGGAGGAGCTTCGCTTCGGTCAGCAGGTCCAGGGCCCCCGACGATTTGCGGAGGAACACTACTCGGCATAGCGAGAGCACGTCAAGGGCAGACTCGAACGGCCCTTTGGGGCGACGCGCCCCCTTGGCCAGGCCGCGCACCAAACCGAACTCGCGGGTAAACAGCGTCACCACGGCGCTGGTTTCGCTCCAATCGACCACGCGAAGCACAATGGCCGTGGCTTTCTCCATGAGCGATAAACGACCCGTCGCAAGAAAATGCAAAAAAGAGGTTCCAACAGCCCAGGCGACTCAGCGGCTTGAGGACGTGCTACCGCTGATGGCGCGCAGGCTCCATCCAGGCACCGGCAGTTATCGGCACTGCCAGCATTGTAGCGAGCGCACCTTAGGCGGCGAGTAGGCGCAGGCAGCGCCGTGAAAAGCCGTGACAAGCTGCCAGCAAGAACGACACGACAGCGTGGCCGCTGGTATTTACGGTTGATAGCCGCCGGCCACGCCCTTGGTGGTGATTGCCACGGCGTCGTGCGGGTGCAGGCTTTCCAGATGGCTGGCCTGGATGCGGAAGTCGACCACGAACGGCAGCTCCAGCAGCGCGGCCTTCATCCGCCGGGCGGCATCCTCGCAGAACATCAGGTTCTCGGCGTTGAGCCGGGCAAACTCCTGCTCGTCGGCCCGTTTGACCGCCGCTTGCACGGGCGTCGAAACGGCCGTTTCCAGGGCGTCGATCAATTCGACCAGCGGGTAGTGATCCAACTGGCTGTCCAGCTCCACGCTCACGTCGGCCAGGCTGCGCTGCGCGTGCGGCGTCGCCCGGAGACCATCGTGCGAGCCCAACCAGTTCTTCACCTGGGCAACGCTCACCCAGCGATGGCCGGCAAAGTCTCGCTCAAAGCCTTCTTGCATCAACTGCCGCGAGAGCGCGGCCGAGCAGGGGCATGTGCTGGAGTACACGATCCGCAGCCGCACGGCCTGCCGGCACTTGCCGCCGCGCAGTTCGCCTTCAACCCGGACCGGATAGCTGCGCCAGGCCGTGTGCTCGCTGATCAGGGCCCGCCGGCGCAGCATGTACTCGAACTCCAGCCCCAAGAAGCTGCTGCCGCTGAGCCCCTGGTGCGAATCAATGTACCGATCCAATAGCGATGCCAGCAAAGGTGGCGACAGCACCTGCGACTCGAGCGCCTCTTGCAGCGGCAGAAACAGCCGCGACATGTGGATGCCCTTGGCGTGGGCATCGTCGAGGCTCACAAAGCAGTCGGCTCGGGCCGGCACCAGGAACTGGGGACTGGCCTCGCCCACCTGAGGATCGCGAGGCAACCGGATCGCCACTTCGACCCCCGACATGCCCACCCGCTCCAGCGTTCCGCTGACCGCGGCGGCGGTATCCTGGGCGATGTCGGGCAATACCCGCGCAGCCCGTCCGTTGGAGGAGGGTGCGGGGCCATCGGCTTGGTGCGAGAGGATGCCCAGATCCAGATCCGACATTGACTTACCTTTGATGGATGCGGCGGGACGAGACGCCGCCGGCGCCTCGGTAGCACGGTGGATTGGTTGGCAGGTCGCGCGGTTTGACCGGGGGCGAACAGCCATACGCTTGTAGCCCCGTTCCGGGCTAAGTCCCCCTATTGTGATGCGGCCAGGGCAAGGAATCTCCCCAGAACACACGCGCCAAGGCACCATAGTATAAGCACCGCGGTGCGCGGGGACCACCACTTATAGTGGCATGGTGCCGACAGAAATGCCCTGCGGGCCGCAACTTTTGCCGCCGCGGCAGCCAGTTGCGCCGCGTAGGGAGAGTTTACGGGCAACCCATTGGCGGCGAACTGGACACGTCCGATTGTCACACAGCGCTGAGCGAACGGCTCGGCGGAGTTCGTCCCTCGCTGGGTAGCCCCGCTCAACCGTGGCGGCGGATCGCCTCGATCAGTTGATCCTTGCTCATGCCGCTGCGGCCGGCGATATCGAGCGACCGGGCCCGCTCATAGAGTTCGTCCTTGGTCTTCGAGCCCAGCGCCGCGACCGAACGGCCCGGCGGCCCTTCATCATGCTCTGCCTGGGGCTTACCGCGTCCCTGTCGGGCGTCACGGCCTTTGGTGGTTGCCCTGCCCGGGGCGGCTTTATCGGCAGGGGCCGACTTGGGTGTGCGGCCTTTGGTGCCTGACCTGCCGGAACTGAGACTTCCGCCTGACTTGCTCCCACCCGATTGCAGGCTGCGACGGATGACTTCCAAAAGGTTTACCGTCGAGGGTTCGTCGTCCTCGTCTTCCTCCGGCAGCTCCGGCCGTACCACGTCTTGCTGCGCTTCGTACTTTTGCTCGACGATGTCCATCAACCGGCGGCTTTGCTCATCGAGCATCTCGTCCGGGTCCAGCTTGTCAGCGGTATGCTTGCGGATGATCCGCTCAAACTTGGCCACGCGGTCTCGATCCACCCGTGGTTTGGGTGGCAGGCCTACATCCTCTGGCGTGCGCAGTTCGTCGTAAAAGCGCAACGCCTCCGCCCGCAGAATGTGGTTCTCGGCCAGGATGGCGACCAGGTACTCCTTGTCGCGCATCACAAATGTGGCGATACCCGCCTTACCGGTCTGCTGCATCACCTCGGCCAACAGACGATATGCCTTGTTGGAATTGCCGGCGGGCGCCAGGTAGTAAGCCCGCTCGAAGTACGTAGGCGGGATCTCTGCCACGTTGACGAACAGCCGCAAGTCGATGTCGCGGCTTTTCTGAGGTTCGAGCGATTCCAGTTCCTCATCATGCAGAACCACGTACTCGCCCTTGGCGATTTCGTAGCCACGCACGATCTCGTCGGCTTCCACATCCTGGTTGTGCTCGGGGCAATAGTACCGCCGCCGTACCGGCGTACCATCGGGGCTGAGCATGCGGAAGTGCACGGTCGATGATCGCGTGGCCGGGAACAGCTCGACCGGAATCGACACCAGCCCAAAGCTGATGGTGCCCGACCAGAACGCACGGCCCTGGGCCATATCGTCAGGCCGGTCGTCACCGCCGGAGCGATGCGAGCCGTTACGTTGACCGCGTCGAGCCCGTTTGCTGGTTGCCATGGCCGTTGCTTCCCGGAGTGATGGCTGCGATGATAGCTCAGCGTCGTTAGCCGGCCCGCTTCAAACCGGCCTTCTTGAGGCTCGCCTTCAAGCTGGCCGAAAGCGAGTCAGAGGCGGGCTGGGGTTCGTACGTCCGCGCTGGCAGCGACTTGCCTTCCTGCTTGGCTTCGATCAATTCCTGCACGCGGTGGCGATACTCGTCGCGGAAGTCTTCGGGCCGAAACTCGCCGGATAGCGCCTCGACAAGTTGCTCGGCCAGCTTCAATTCTTCCTTGGCCAGGGCCCTGCCCGAGGGCGGTTCCAACTCGGCAGCCGGAATGATCTCATCGGCCGACCGTAGCGCAATCAGCATCAGGTATGGTCCTTCGGCCCGCAGTGCGCCCACGTATCCTTTGCCGCGCATGGTCCACCGGGCGACGCCCTCTCTACCTTGCGTAGCAAGTGCTTCGGCCAAGGCAAAGTAATCTTCCTCGTGACCATCAGGCCCCAGGTAATACGGCCGCTCGTACCACTGGTGATTGATGAGCGACGGGTCGACAAACCGCGTGACCGTGATCGCCCGGGAAGGCTCCGGCTGGGCCGACGCCAGTTCGCCCTCATCGAGCACCACGAACAGATCGCGCTGGACCTCATACGCCCGGCGTGTGGCTTCGTAAGGAACGGTTTCATCGGTCAACGGGTTCACACGACGCTGCTGGATCGGCACGTGGTCCACTTCGTGCAGCAGTTTGAAATGGATGTTGCGGTCCTGCGCCGCCGAGTACAGCTTCACCGGGACGGTTTCTTCGCCCAGGTGCAGCTCCGCTTTCCAGATAGCTCGGGCACCCACGGTTCAGGCTCCTTCGATGGACAGTTCAGTGCCGCACTCGGGACAACTGCACTCGCCGGTAGCACACACGGCCACGCAGTCGGGACACACCGCCCGATCGCAACCGGCGCAGCGGTACTCGGTTTCTGATGCATACGCGTTCTGACAGAAAACGCACGTTTCGCCGCCGGCCAACCACCAACGCATTACCGCAGCGGTTCGCTGAGCGACGGTACGATTACCCGCCCGCTTGCCGCCAGAGCGGCTGTTTCGCCCTGAGCTTCGTGAGGCCGTTCGCGCTGTAGCCGTTTTGCGGGTAGTAACTTGCCGCCCGCTGGACCGTTTGCCTGTCATGGTGAGCCGCTCCCAAACGTTCCCACGGGCCAGAAATACAACCGCAACGAGCGTGAAGTTGGCGTGCGACGCGCTCCGAACTTCCTTCTGCAACGGGCGTGCCTAAGCTGCCGTAGTTGGCAGTTCTCGCCCGACCAGGCTGACCCAGCCAGCCGCCCGGCATGTTTGGGGCGCTGGGACAATTCCCCCGGCATCAGTGGGATCGCGAAGCGCGGTCGATTAGAATCGAACCCTCGACAAGCCGGCATCTCACATCCACGCCCAAGAACATGAGTCGCCACATGAAACACTCGGATTTCCACCCGCAGGGACGCCGCTGGCTCCAGCGGCTATGGCAGGGAACCGCCGTTGTGCTGGGGGTAGGCCTGGTGGCCGTTGGCACCTGGCGTGCCGTCGCCGACGACGCAGCCGCCGACCGCGCCAAGGCCGGTCAGCCAGCACAAGCCACCGCCAAACCGGCCGAAGGGGGCAAAGAAGTTCGCCCCGCTCAAGTCGATCCGCGTTCCGGTCGGCTCGACCTGGAAATCCAACAAGAGAACCCGCTCCCGCCGGAGCAGGCGGCCGCGCAGATGACGCTGCCCGAGGGCTTCAAAGCCACGCTGGCCGCCGCCGAACCAGACATCCGGCAGCCGATCGCGCTGACAATCGACGACCGCGGCCGGCTGTGGGTGGCCGAGTGCTACTCGTACCCGGTGTGGAGCGACAAGGGTCGCGATCGCATCCTGATCTTTGAGGACACCGACGGCGACGGCCGCCTGGACCAGCGCAAGGTGTTCTGGGACCAGGGTAACTACCTGACGGGCCTGGAAGTTGGCTTTGGCGGCGTGTGGGTTTGCTGCGCGCCACACCTGCTGTTCATTCCCGATGCCGACGGCGACGACGTGCCCGATGGCGAGCCGCGGATCGTCCTCGACGGCTGGTCCAACCAGGGCGTGCACAACGTGGTCAACGGCCTGGCTTGGGGGCCTGATGGCTGGCTGTATGGTCTTAATGGCATCACCGCGCCTTCCAAGGTGGGCAAGCCCGGCACGCCCGACGTACAGCGTGTCGCCCTCAACTGCAGCGTGTGGCGGTATCACCACACGCGTGAAACGTTTGAGGTGGTCGCCCACGGTACGACCAACCCTTGGGGCTTGGACTGGGACGATTACGGTCAGGCGTTCATCACCAACTGCGTGATCGCTCACCTGTTCCACGTGGTCCCCGGCGCACACTTCCAGCGGATGTTTGGCGATGACCTCAATCCGTACGTGTATGGTTTGATGCCGGCCTGCTGCGACCATCTGCACTGGGGCGGCGGCAAGTGGACCGATAGCCGCGGTGGGCACGGCGCCCACAGTATCGCCGGTGGTGGGCATGCGCACTCCGGCGCGATGATCTACCTGGGCGACAACTGGCCGGCCAGTTATCGCAACTCGATCCTGATGGGCAACATCCACGGCAAGCGGCTCAACCGCGACATCTTGGAGCGGTCGCGCTCCGGTTACATTGCCCGGCACGCCCCGGACTTCATGCTCTCCAACGATCAGTGGTTCCGAGGGCTCGACATGCAGGTTGGCCCCGATGGCGGAATGTGGGTAATCGACTGGTCGGACACGGGCGAATGCCACGAACGCGACGCCCACGGCGCCCATCACGACAGTGGTCGCATCTTCAAAGTGACTTACGGCACGCCCAAGCGCGTAACCAACCTACCGTTATCTGCCGCCAGCGATGCCGAACTGGTTCGCCGGCAACTGCACGAGAACGACTGGCACGTCCGTACGGCTCGCCGCCTGCTGCAAGAACGTGCGGCGGCTGGTGCCGACATGACCGAAGTCGCCCGCCAACTGCGGGCCACGTTCCATGAGCAAGAAGACGTCCGGCGGAAGCTCCGGGCACTTTGGGCCTTGTACGCCATTGGCCAGGCGGATCGCGATTTTCTGGCCGAGCAGTTGAACCACCCAAGCGACCAGGTTCGGTTGTGGGCGGTGCGTCTGCTGGTCGATCGGGCTCCGCTGCCCGACGCTCTGCCCAAGCTGGCCGACTTGTCTGCCGACGAGGTGCTGCCCAGCCCTGCGGTCCTAAAGCGGTTTGCCGAGATGGCGGCCAGCGATCCATCGGCCCAGGTACGGCGGGAGCTGGCTTCAGCCCTGCAACGATTGCCGCTGGAACTGCGGTGGCCGATCGCTGAGGCGCTGGTCGCCCACGAGCAGGACGCCGATGATCCCAACCTGCCGCTGTTGATCTGGTACGGCGTAGAACCACTGGTGCCGGCCGATAAGGCTCGGGCGTTGAAGCTGGCTGCTGCCTGCAAGATTCCGCTGGTGCGGCAGCACATCGCCCGGCGTGCGGTGGCCAAGTAACGCTTCTTCCGGCAGCTTCCCTCCCAACCAGAATCGTTTGCCATGGTTCGTACCTTTTGCGCACTTGGACGCCGGCTAGCTTCCAGCGGTTGGCTGGCGATCGCGGTTGCCGCCCTGGCCGCGGCGGCTTGGGTTGCGCTGTCGCTCAACGGCTCGGTAGCGACGGCCATGGATGATGATGCGGCAGGCCTTAACGCCGTGCTGGAGCTGGTCGTTTCGGTGGACGATGCCGACCTGCAGTACGACCTGCTCAAGGGCGCTAGCGAAGCCCTCCAAGGTCGCAAGCGGATGGCCGCTCCGGCTGCCTGGGAAGCGGCCGGCCCCAAGTTGCTGACCAGCACCGACTCCCGCGTGCTGCGGTTGGCTCAAGAACTGGCCGTGCTATTTGGCGATCCACGCGCCGTCGAATCGATCCGCAAGACCATGCTCGATGCCTCGACGGCTCCGGAGCGGCGGCGCGAAGCGTTACAGGCGCTCCTGGAACGCAAGGTGACAGGCCTGGATACCGACTGTCTGCGGTTGCTTGACGATCCGGCAATGCGTTCGGACGCGATCCGCGCTCTGGCCACGTACAACCATGCCGACACGGCTAAGGCGATCCTATCGCGATATGGCCGGTTAACGCCCAGCGAGCGCAACGACGCGGTCAACACGCTGGCTTCGCGGCCCGAATGGGCGTTGGCGCTCTTGGACGCGATCGGCCGCGGCGACGTGCCCAGCAGCGACCTGCCCGCGTTCACCGCCCGGCAACTGGCCAAGTTCGGCAACCAGGCTATCGACGACAAGCTCCGCCAGGTGTGGGGAACGATCCGCGAAACGTCGAAGCAGAAGGCCGAACTGGTCGAACATTACAAGAAACTGCTTACCCACGAGAGCCTGCTCAAGGCCAACGCCAGCCTGGGCCGTGTGGTGTACAATCGCATTTGCGGCCAATGTCACAAGCTGTACGGTGAAGGCGGCACTGTCGGCCCCGACCTGACCGGCTCCAACCGCAAGAACATCGACTACCTGCTCGAAAACCTGCTCGATCCCAGCGCCCTGATTGCCCGCGATTACAAGCTCACCAACATCCTCACCGCCGACGGCCGGCTACTCTCCGGCATCGTGCGTCGCGAGAACGAGCGCGTGGTGGTGCTGCAAACGGTGAACGAAACCGTCACCCTCGAACGGGCCGAGATCGAAGCCTTGGAACCATCGCCCCAGTCGATGATGCCCGAAGGCATTCTCGACCGGCTCACGCCTGAAGAACTGCAAGGGCTGGTGGCATACCTGGTATCCAGCGAGCAGGTTCCGCTGCCTGCTTCTGAATAACTGTTATGCCCTACGAACCCAAACTTCACGTCGTCCTCTACCAGCCCGAGATTCCGCACAACACCGGCAGCGTGGGCCGCACCTGCGTGGCCGTGGGGGCCAAGTTGTGGCTGGTTCGTCCGCTGGGCTTCCGGCTCGACGATTACTACCTCCGCCGCGCCGGCCTGGACTACTGGCCCTACCTGGAGTGGGAAGTGGTCGACGACTGGCAGCAGCTCCGCGAGCGGCTCCCTCAACGGCCCTACTTCTTCACCAAGCGAGCCACCCGCAGCTACACCCAGGTGCAGTACCAGCAGGGCGACGTGGTGGTGTTTGGCCGCGAATCGTCGGGCCTGCCCGAGGCACTGATCAACGAAGATGCCCAGCGCGCGCTGCGCATCCCGATCCGCAGCGAAGTGCGTAGCTTGAACCTCTCCAACGCCGTGGCCGTGGTGCTGTACGAAGCACTACGGCAGTGGGAGGCGACTTAGCACGTGATACCTGCTGCCCAGTAGCTAGATGGTGGCGGCAGGTTTCGAACGGCCGTTGCTGGCGGCCTTGCCCGCCTTTTTGCCACTGTTGCGTTTGGCCTTGGCGGCTTTCTTGGCTTCGCGTTCCAGCACGAGCGGCAGTTCTTCGGGGTCGACCACCCAGCCGCGGCAGTTCTTCGAGCCGCACAGGCAAGGAATGGCCACGTCGGCCGGCCAGCCGTAGTCGATGGTCAGCTCCTCGCCCGGTTGAACCGGCCGCAGCGTCACCAGGTACAGCCGGAACATGTCGTCGTCGTACACGAACAGTTCGCAGTTGGGATCGCAGCTATGGTTCAGGTAGCGCAGCGGAGGATCAGGCTCCAGGGCGATGTCATCGCCCATGTCCACGCAGTAGGCCGACGTGTACAGGGGATCGTGGATCAGTTCGCCGGTGATCTCGGCGATGATGGCGTCGGTCTTGAACTTGCGCCGGGCGAAAACGCCTTTGCCCACGTGGGTCTCTTGGACAACAACCTTGCTCTCCAAGGTTCCTCGGGTCATCGTGGCCATACTGTTCCTCAGACGGGGGCCTGCTGCCCCCTAGTAGCGGTCAACCCACCTTGCACATCGTCGGTCATGCAGCGATTGTCGCCTGCCACTATCAAATGGCAAGAGGCGCAAGCTGAAGAAACACGTCGCCAATCGCGCATGCGTTTAACAACGCGCCCGTGAGGCAGACTCTAACGCCGCGGCAGGGCATCTCCCGCACTAGGGCGTCACCTTCTTGAGGGTTTGCAGGTACTCGACCACGTCGACCAGATCCTGGGCTGACATCACCTTTTGCAAGTCGGCGGGCATCAGCGAGATCTTCTGCTTCTCGCGTTCCTCGATCTCACTCACAGGAATCACCTCCACCAGGCCGTCGGCCTTCTTGATCGTCACGGCTTCCGGCGTTTCGCTGGTGATGATGCCCACCACTACGTTGCCGCTGGCCAGCAGCAGGGCGTACGACTCGTAGTTGTGGCTGATGCCGGCGCTGGGATAGAGGATTGACTCAAACATCGCCTCGCGGCTCAGCTTGCTGCCAATCTCCGAGAGGTCCGGCCCCACGTCTTTGCCCTGCCCCCGGACTACGTGGCACTTGTTGCAGGTGCCGTTGGTGGTAAAGACCTTGAGCCCCCGGGCGGCGTCGCCCTGCATCTTGACCAGTTGCGAGATGGGCGGCAGCGGCTGGGCGTCCTTGGATTCCGGCAGCGGGAAATACTTCTCGGCGGCCGATTTGATCTCCGGCACGTTGGACAGGTGCAGTTCAAACGCGGCCGATTGCACCAGATCGGCGTCGAGCTGTTTCCCTTCAGCCAGCTTGATCAGCGCCAGCGCACCGTTGCGGGTTTTGGCCAACGCCCGCGTGGCTTGCCGCCGCAGTTCCAGCGGCTGCTGGGCATCCTGCACCACCGGCATCAACAACCGCATCGCCCGGCCGTCGGCGGCCGTGGCCAACGCCTGCACCGTCGCCAAGGCCTGCTCCAAGTTGGAGCTCGTCAAAGCTGCCTGGATGCGAGCCGCAGCGTCCACGTTGAACAAGGCACGGATCGCGTCGGCGGCCGTTTGCGCGTCAGGCTGGCGCTGGGCGAGTTCAAGCAGCTTGTCGTACTGATCGGCCAGACGGAACTTCTCGACAAACTGCACGTACTTGGACGAATCGGCCAAGGCGGCAATCACGCGCTCAAGCCCCCGGCGGTATTCGGCGTTACTTGCCAGGTCGGCCGTAGCCGGCAGCCGCTCCAGAGCCGCCTCGTTAATGAGCGCGGCCTTCTCGCGATCGCCGCCGGCGGTGGTGAAGGCCAGTTGCAAGAGGGCCTGCTGCTTGAGTGGGCTGTCCTGGAAATCGAACGCCCGGAGGTAACGCGGAGCCTGAGCCGCGGTGACGTCGCTGCGCTCGAGAATCTCGGCCAGCAACCGTGGCGTGGCCTCGGCCCGCGACCGCCAAACCATGTCGCGCACGGCAGGGCTGGCCAGCAGGTCGGTCGACGATCCGGTTGGCTGCTGCTTCAGGTACGCCTCCAGGCATTCGTCCCACCGGCCGGCGGCACCGATCCCGGCGGCTTCCACATACCAACGATCGTTGCCGTCGTGCTGCGAAGCCAAGATGGCCCAAAGCCTGGGCATCTCAGCCGACTTGCTGCCGCGCAGGGCGATGAAGCACTCGCGCCGCACCGCCGGCGAAGGATCCTTCACCAACTGGGCCACCATCGGCAGCGGGTCGCGATGGTACTGCCGCAGGATGCGCAGGGCCATCGAACGCACGTTCGGGTCGGCATCGGCCGCGGCCTGCCTGGCAGCCTCGGCCACCTGGTCGCCGCTGCCGGAGGGAATCGCGGCCAGCAGCCACAACGCCCGGGCACGGTAGACGGGATTGGCATCCGCGGCCATTTGTTTCAGCGCCGGAACGGCCTTGTTGCCGAAACCGCGCAAGGCCTGCTGGGCCACGTAGCGCGTGGCCACGTTGGGATTTTTCAGGGCGGCGATGGCGCCTTCGACCGTCGAGAAGTCGAACTTGGGCATCTTGTACGCAGCCCCCGGCGGAGCCACGCGGAACAGGCGGCCGCGTTCCACGTCGCCCATGCGATGCCCGCCCACGCCCGGATCGTACCAGTCGGCCACGATGATGCTACCGTCGGGAGCCGTGCACACGTCGGACGGACGGAACCAGTTGTCGCGAGCGCCGTGCAGCACGTTGGCCATGGTGGCCTTGTACCCGGCCCCATCGGGCTGCACCTCGTACACGCGAACCACGTTGGGGCCGGCATCGCAGTGGATCAACTGGCCGCGCATGTTCGGCGGCAGCAGCTCGCCTTCGTACACCAGGATGCCGGTCGGCGAGCCGGCGCCAGTAGGCAGCAGGTTGGGTACGACGCCCGGATCGTTCTGGTGCCAGTGCCGCCGCGGGATTTCCTCGGCCATACCGATCCGCGGCGTGCGCCAGCCGGCACCGGTCAACTCGTCCTTGTAGCCGTAGTTGCCGAACTCCATCACAAAGTTGATGCGGACGCCGCGGTTGCCGTCGTCGTCGTTGTCGCTCTGCCAGATGCCGCCAAAGCTGTCGACGGCCAGCTCCCAGTTGTTGCGGAAGTTCCAGCCCAGCGTTTCCAGATCGCTGCCGTCGAGGTTGCAGCGGAACGCCAGGCCTTCCTGGTACGGCTGGCGGTTGGCAACCACCGGGTTGCCAGCCCGGTCGATCACGATGTTGCCTTTGGCATCTTTCAACTGCCGGCCTTCATTGCCGAAGTTGAAGTACAGCCGGCCATCAGGTCCCACCAGGGCCGAGTGAATGCCGTGATCATGCTGGTTGCCGGAGATGCCGGTGAACAGCACTTCCTTGCGATCGGCCTTAAGGTCACCATCGTCGTCGGTCAGAATCACCACGCTGTCGCCGGCCGATACGATCGCGCGCAGGCCGCGGTCGTCGGGCGTGCCCAGCACGCAAACACCGTGCGGCGAATCGATATCGCGGCCCTGGTAGAAGGTGTATTCGCGATCGGCCTGGCCGTCGCCATCGGTATCTTCGAGGATCAGGATGCGGTCGCCCGCCTCGCGCGGCGGAACGTCCTTATTCTGGAAGTTGCGATAGTTGACCGCCTCGCACACCCAGACGCGGCCGCGATGGTCGATGTCGATATTCGCCGGGTTTTGCAGGAGCGGCTCGGCGGCAAAGATGGCAACTTCCAGACCGTCGGCCACGTCCAGGGCGGCGATGCCGTCTTGAGGTGTGCGCAAGCCCGGGCCGGGGAGCGTCGGCTTCTCAAAGAACACGGCAAACTGCACGCTGCTCTGGTCGCCGCCCTGGCGGGTGCCACCTTCGTCGAGGCCGGCAATCGCCTGGAAACGGTCGTAGCCCGGCGGCAGCTCAAAATGGATGATGCTGTTGGCGTGCGTGCCGATGCCGTTGTCGAACGCGCGGCCGGCGATCCGCAGCGGGCCACCTTCGCAGTTGCGGTTCACCTGGACCTGCCCCCAGCCGGTGGTGGCCGACTTCCACTTCAAATCGGTGAGCTTCAGCTCGCCTTGCTTGCCGATCAGCCGCGGGTTGGCCCAGTCGGCCCAGTCGCAGGAGTAGCCGTTGCCACCATCGGTCGCGACCAGATAGAGCTGCCTCGCGCCGTTCAGCGGAACATCGATCTCGACGGCGTGGCCGGGCGTGGCCGCAGTGATCACCGGGCTGCGGAAGGCTGGCTTCGGTTCAGCCACGGCGGCTGGCTGCATGCCAGGCAGTCCCAGTATCGCGGCGACTAGGGTTACCACAGCCACAGCGTGCAGTTTGCCAGCCTGCGGGATCTCCGCCCACCGCTGCAAAACGTTGCTCACCGCGTGCATCGAGATCGCTCCCCATTGATGAATCGATGTGATGTGTTGCGAATGCGTGTCGCGAGTGTGAACACACCGCACACTCGCAGCGGCCTAGTTCCCCCGCCGCATATGGCAAAACGCCCATTCTAATTGCCACCCAACGGGGTGAACAATGTTTGCGTTCTGGGCCGATCGGGCGGGTGGTGCTGGTTTTTCCCCCGGAAATTGCGAATGACGAACTGTCGGTACGTCACCATCACACGCATTTGCGGGAATTGCCTGGTCCGTTGGCGCGCCGTTTGCCACACTGATTTTGTTAATGCCGGTCCCCCGGCCAGAAGCTTGGGCCCCCCACCCGTTTGAACCATCCCCAAGCTCAGACGTAATGCAGGTAACGCTTGCTTGGAGACAATCACATGCCAAGGCACGATTACACTCGGCCATGGCGGCTAATAGCGGGCGTCGCAGTAGCGGCCGGCGGTTGGCTGCTCGTGGCGCCGGCGACTTGGGCTCAGCAACCCTTCGCCGATCAAGATCTTCCGCCTGCCATCGCCGGCGAGGCGGAGATGGACTCCGAGGACATCGAGCCGCTGGCTCGCGGCCCGGTCCACGAGGCGTTTCTGAACCCGGTGCAAGACACCGCTCAGCCCTCCGAAGTCATCCCGCAACAGCCGCCCGACCCCATCGAAGAGATCCCACCGGACATGATGCCGGAAGGTAATCCGATTTGGATTCCCGGCTATTGGTTCTGGAGCGCGGCCGAAAACGACTTTGTGTGGGTCAGCGGCGTGTGGCGCGAACCGCCGCCCGGCCAACGCTGGGTGCCCGGCTATTGGGAACAAGTGCCGGGCGGGTGGCGCTGGGTAGCCGGATTCTGGACCAGTGCCGAAACGGATGGCTTGACTTACCTGGCTCCGCCGCCTGAAAGCCTGGAACAAGGTCCTTCCAGCCCCGCCCCGTCGGACGACTATTTCTGGGTGTCGGGCTGCTGGATCGATCAAGGCGGCACGTACGCCTGGCGCGCCGGTTACTGGGCCCAGTACCAGCCGGGCTGGATCTGGGTGCCCAACTATTACGTGTGGACGCCGCGCGGCGTGGTGTTCTGCGGCGGCTACTGGGACCACGTGGTCGAACGCCGCGGCCTGCTGTTTTCGCCGGTGCTGTTCCGAAACCGCATCTACATGCGGCCCGGCTTCCGCTACGCGCCATCGGCGGTGGTGCTCGGCAATCGCTTGATGCTGCACCTGTTTGTCGGCCCGCGTTGGCATCACTACTTCTACGGCAACTACTACGGCGACGTATATACCCGGATCGGTTTGCAGCCGTGGTTCTCGTACCGCACGCCCATGCTGGGCTACTACTCGTGGCACTTTGGCCGGCAAAACGTGCCGTACGTGTCGCGTCTGGAAAGCTGGTTCCATTACCAGAACCGACATCCGGATTACCGGCCGCCGATTTACTACCGCCAGCAACTTGAACTGGCACGGCGCGGCGACCAGCGCGCTCAGGTCGCGCTGTTGACCCAACCGCTGCGCGACGTGGCCCGCGAGCGCAAGTTCGTTCGCCTGGATCCCCAGCAGCGGATGCAATGGGCCAGCGTTGAAGGCAACATGCGTTCGCTCGCCCGCGATCGTTGGACTTTCGAACGCGAGCGAGATCAGCGCGGGCCCGGCCCCGATCGCCGAGATGGCATCGCCCGCGGCCGGTGGAACCTGCCTCAGGTCAACCGCGTGATGCGACCGATTATCGACGAACAGCGCGGCCCCGGTGACCGCCGCCCCGACGATCAGCGTCCTGGCCCAGGTAACCGGCCTGATTTCGATCGTCGCCCCGGCGCGGATGGACGTGATCCTCGCCCTGGCGCGGACAATCGCCCCGATTTCGGTCGGCCTGGACAACCCGGCCCGGATAATCGGCCGGACTTCCGCGATCGTCCCGATTTCCGTGACCGTCCTGGGATCGGTGGGCAACCGCGGCCTGGTCAGCAACCGCCCTCCGCCCAGCAGCCCGGTACGCCTGGGACACCTGGCGCGCCTGGGACGCCCGGTACCGATGATCGCCGGCCGCGACCGATGGTCCCTAGCAGCCCCGATGATGGCCGCAGGCCCTTAGACCGCCTGCCCGGCACGCCCGATACGCAGCCGCCTGGCAGCCCACGCCCCGGTACGGACCGGCCTGATCTTCGCGACCGCATGCAGCGGCCGGGTACGCCGCCGGATCTGCGGGATCGGTTGCCGCAGCAGCCGCAACAACCCGGCGCGATCCAAGACCTGCGTGATCGGATGCAGCAGCGGCCGGAGATTCGCCGCGGCACGCAGCCCGATCCGCGTCAACCGATGCCGCAGCCGGGCGCTCAGCCCGACATCCGGAATCGGTTGCCGCAGCAGCCTGCTCCGCAACGCCCCGAAATCCAGCGTGGCCCGCAGCAGGACATGCGGCAACGGTTCCAGTCGCCCGACGTGCAGCGTGGCATCCAGCGGCCTAGTGCTCCCGCGCCCAGCCGCACGCCGGCACGCACGCCAGCGCCTAGTGCGACTCCGCGCATCCAGGCTCCGAGCCGTCCCAACATCGCGCCGCCCAGCCGGCCCAGTGGGGGAACGCCAAGTGCCCAACCGCCGGCCAGCCGGCCGAGCTTTTCCCCCGCTCCCAGCAGCCCTAGCCGCAGCGCTCCGAGCTTCCGAGGAGCTCCCAGCGGCCCCAGCGCGAAGCCCGCCCCCAGCGGCGGCGGTCGGGCCCCGGCCCAACGTGGCGGTGGTGGCGGCGGTCGAGGCCGTGGGAATGATTGAACGCTTTGCCAACTGACAAGCACTTTGCGAGTACTTGGCAAAGCACAAAGCAAGTCGCCTTAACACCGCCGGCCGTTCCCACGGAATGACCGGCGGTGATTTTGTTACCCCTCGTTCGCCGACAGCGTTTGTGAGCCCTCACCGCCCTGACGCGAACGAGGGCTTTATTATGCGCCGGACAATCTAGAGAAAGTGCCCGGCCCACGGTCAGGTGTCGGGACAGAACCGTTCCGGCGTTGGCCGAAGAACTTCACTCGCCGGGCAGCCAAACTTTGGGCGGCGGCGTAGGTTGCCGTTCCGTACGCCGCGCTTTGATGCGCACATACGGCGCGATGAACCGGCTGCGGTGGCCGAATTCGCCGGGCTTGGCTTCGGGGTCGGCATGAAGCGGTTCCACCAGGTCTTCAATCACAAAACCTGCCCGGCACATGCCGCCGATGATCTCTTCCCAGCGGTGCAGGAACTCCAACGTGCCTTCTTCGCGGTGCAGGCTACCGGCGACGGGCGGCAGCGGCCCCCGCTCGTAATACGGCTCGGTGATTTCGTAGTTCCCCAGCGGTGACACGTCGACTGTTGCTTGCAGGCTGGTGGGTTGCTTGTGCTGGCTCACATAGATGCCGCCAGGCACGATCACCCTCGCCACCTCGCGATAGACCAGGTGGATGTTAGGTACGTAGCAGGTGCTGACCGGGTGAATCACCAGGTCGAAGCTGGCCGGGTCGAGGATGGAAAGATCATCCATCGACGCCTGCACCACGGCGATGTCAAAGCCTTTCTGCGCCGCCATGTAGCGGTCGATGGCAAGCATTTCCTCGCTGATATCGACCACCGTCACCAGCGCGCCGGCCGCGGCGTACATCAGACTCTGGCGGCCACCGCCGGCGGCCAGGCACAACAGCCGCTTGCCCACGACGTCGCCCAACCAGCCGCTACCGTCGAGCTTGCGGAGCGGGTCGCGGAGATCCTCGTCGGTCGCGGGCCGCGTGAATCGGGCTTGTTGCAGCGCACGGCGATCCCAAGCGCGGCGATTGTACTCCTGTGCCGACCCCATTGCCGATCAGCCCCGTTCCTGCAGCCACGAGAACAGCAGCACAACCAGCGGCGTGCCGCCGACCACCGCCGAGAAAAAGATAATGCCCGAGGGCGGTTTCACCTTCCGCAGCTTGTACACCGCCGTCAGCATCACCAGCGACACGGCGCCGATCACGGCCGCGGCAAACAGCAGGTAACCGGCCAGCAGACTCAGGCGGAGGTTGTTCTCGCCAAGCACCTTGGCAAGCGTGCCGCCGACCTCGCACAACAGCGTGGTGATCACCGCCAGCATCCAGGCCACGGTGAGAAACTCCACCGATCGGCTTTCGCGCGGTGGCTGCGGTTGCAGTTTGCGGTGTTTGCGGTTTTTGGCCTTCTTCGCCATGGTCGGCCGGCGGGAGTGAAACCTTGCGACATGGATGGGGCGCCGCGGTTGTACCGCTGCGCACCCCGGGAAAGCGGCATTGTAGGCCTTGCTCGCCGGGCCGTCGATTACCGCATCGTCCGAATGCCCGGCACAGGTCCCCGAGCCCGCTGCGAACTCGACACGGTTGGGGGGGCCACTTCCAACCCATCGACGGATATTGAACCCACCTCCGATATCCGGCATACTCGTATGCTGAGCCATCGGCTGCGCCGACGGCTCACCCTGCCTTCCAGAACGTCCCGCCACTGGTTCGCATCCAACCTCCCTCCACTCCGATCAGGGCATGCGTATGAACGCCAGGCTTGCCGATGCGCGGATTCGCCAGTTGTTCCCGGTCCGCATGGGACGTGTAATGGTCGCCCTGGCGTTGATCGCCGCCTGGGGCGCGGCTCAAGCCAACGCGGCTTCCCTGGAGGTTTCGCCCAAGTCGTTTGAGCTGGTAGGCCCGCTGGCCCGGGTGCAGCTCTCGGTGGTGTACCACGAGGACGGCCAACGCCCGCTGGATGTCACGGCCCAGGCCAAGTACACGGTGGCCGACGAGTCGGTGCTGACGGTTTCCGACCGCGGCCTGGTTCGCCCGGTGGCCCTCGGCAAGACCACGGTGCGGGTGGAACACGCCGGCCAGAGCGCCGAAGTGAAGCTGTCGGTGCGCGGCGTGAAAACGGTGCCGGTCAGCTTCCGGCTAGACGTGATGCCGGTTCTCGTGCGGGCTGGCTGCACCGGCGGCAGTTGCCATGCCGCGCAGTACGGCCAGGCCGGTTTCAAGCTCTCGCTGTTTGGCTTTGATCCCGATTTTGATTACCCGGCCATTGTGCGTGACGCCATGGGTCGGCGGATTTCGCTGGTCAATCCGGAGGACAGCCTGATCCTCCAGAAAGCCGTGATGGAAGTTTCGCACGGCGGCGGCAAGCGGTTCAGCCGCGACTCGTACGAGTACGAAGTGCTGCGGACCTGGCTGGCTAGCGGTATCCCCGCCCCCGTGAAGCGCGATCCCAAGGTGGTCGACCTCGTGGTTGAACCGGCCGAGCACGTGTACCGCGTGGGCGAGCACCGGCAATTGCGGGTGGAAGCCATCTACTCCGACGGCAGCCGCCGCGACGTAACCCAGGCCGCCCAGTTCGACAGCATGAGCGACGCCGTGGCCACGGTCGACGGCAACGGTTACGTCACCGCCGAAGGTGCGGGCCAAACGCCGATCATGGTGCGTTACCAGGGCCAGGCCAAGATCTCGATGGTGGCTGTGCCGTTTGCCGAGCACGTCGACTTGGCCGGCTTTGAGCCCAACAACTTCATCGACGAACTGGTGAAGAAGCGCTGGCAGCGGCTGGGGCTGGAACCTTCGCCCACCTGTAGCGACGAAGAGTTCATTCGCCGCGTGTTTCTCGATTGCATCGGCACGCTGCCGCCGCCCGAGCGCGTGCAGACGTTCCTGGCCGACAGCAGCCCAGACAAGCGCGACCAACTGGTGGACGAATTACTGGGGCTAACCGGCGACCCGTCGCGCGACGTGTGGAACAACGAGTTCAGCGCTTACTGGGCGCTCAAGTGGGGCGACCTGCTCCGCAACAACCGCAACCGCCTGGGCGACGGCGGCATGTGGGCCCTGTACAACTGGATCCGCGCGTCGCTTCGCGAGAACAAGCCGGTCGATCAGTTCGTGCGCGAGCTGATCACGGCGCAAGGCTCGGTCTTCGAAAGCGGCCCGGCCAACTACTACAAGATCGCCACGCGGCCGGACGACCTGGCGGAAGCCACCGCACAGGTGTTCCTGGGCGTGCGCCTGCAATGCGCCAAGTGTCACAATCACCCGTTCGAGGTTTACACCCAGCACGACTACTACGGCCTGGCGGCGTTCTTCACCCGCGTGGCCAACAAGAACAGCCGCGATTTCGGCGCGCTGGGCGGCGACTCGGTGGTGCTAGTCAAACGCACCGGTTCGATCCGTCACCCCCGCACCAACGAGGTGATGAAGCCCACGCCGCTGATGGGTGAACCGATCGACGCGTCCAAGCACTTGGACCTGCGGCGGCCGCTGGCCGAGTGGCTCACCTCGCCCGAGAACAAGCTGTTCGCCCAGAACATCGCCAACCGCTTCTGGGGCTACCTGATGGGCTCCGGGCTGGTCGAGCCGATCGACGACATGCGGGCCACCAACCCGCCCTCCAACCCCGAACTGCTCGATGCCCTGGCCGACCACTTTGTGAAAAGCGGGTACGACCTGCGGCAACTGCTGCGGGCGATCCTGACCAGCCGCACCTACCAGTTGAGCTCGACGCCCACCTCGTCGAACGCTTCGGATACGCGGTTCTACACCCACTACAACGTCAAACGTCTGCCGGCCGAAGTGCTGCTGGATGCCATCGACAGCCTGTGCGGTACCCGGGAAAAGTTTGCCGGTATCCCGCTGGGCACCCGGGCGATCGAACTGCCCGACAACAATTACACCAGCTACTTCCTCGACACGCTGGGCCGGCCCGAGCGCGTGATCACCTGCGAGTGCGAACGCACCGCCGAGCCGAACCTGGCCCAGGTGCTCCAGATTGCCAACGGCGAATTGTTGCACCGCAAAGTGAGCGACAGCCGCGGGCGGATCGCCTCGCTGCTCAAGAAGAACGCAAGCGACGAGGAGATCATCGAGCAGTTGTACCTGGCGGCGTATAGCCGCAAGCCCGACGCCGACGAAATCGCCGCGTGCCGCGAGATCATCGCGTCGGCCCCCAACCGCAAGGAAGGGCTGGAAGATATCCTCTGGGCTCTGGCCAATACCCGCGAGTTCTTGTTCAACCACTAAACGCCGCGGCCTGGCCATCAACCTGATTGTGATCCCCAAGCAGCGGGCGGTGCGATGTGCCGCCCGCTGTTTTCTTTGGTGGATGGGCGTTTGGTTGATGGCCCATCGTCTACGGGTTTGAAGCGTCGCCCTGGCCGCCTTTTCGCCGTGTTTTTTCGGCGATTGCCTGGGCCGTTTCTTCCTCGGTACACAGGCGAAACCGTACCCGGTACGCCTGGTAGCCGGCAGCCAACTCAGTCGGGTAAAGCGCGGTGATTTCCTGTCGCAAGGCCTCCGACGATGGAAAGCCGTCCGCTAGAGCATCCTGCTCGTCGAGCTCGTCCAGGTTCACCGGATCGACAGTCAGCACGCAGATGTAGCCGACTCCGGGAATGTAGCTCCGCTGGCCGGCTCGCATCCGGCGGTACCTCCACAACCGCACGGTTTGCGTCTTGGTGCCGGCGCGAATGGCCGGCAGAAACCGCTTCTTGAACAGTAACACGGCTGCCCCCTTTGCTGATGGCTGGTCGCCCACCGAGGCGAACTTGGCGCCATACCGCCGAGGTGTCCGGCATCGCGTTTTGTCGCCATTGTTGCCCCGTGCCCACCGCGTCGCATGGCCATCAGAACCACGGCGCTTGTCACGAGTTTGAGGGCATTTCTCCCGGTGAGCAAGCATTTCGCCACGTGATCCGATGCATCGCTGACCAGCCCGGCAGTTAGCCACCCCGCCTGGCGGCAGGTTGTCGCGGGCGACGTCTGCGTCAATGGTTAGAGTAGGTCCCCCTCTTGCGGCCCCAGTCGTTGGCCTCGGTGCGTCGGCCCAGCCTCGCCGCCCGTGATTGGCTCACGGCGACGCAACCCCTGCCGCTTTCGTCTGTTCGGCAATTGCAGGATTCGCTACCATAGCAGGCAAGGGGGCAAGGTAGCCGCGACCTTAGGGGGCGGGCAAACCGGTGCGGCCGCTCCAGCCCCCCGCCCCAGAACCATGCTGCGGGCAGGAGCCGTAGAACTGGAGTAACCGCAACTTCACTAGGGAAAGGCATTCCCTGTCGCACACGCAGGAGGTGGTGTCCCTTCACCGCAGCCCCGCAGGCGTTGCCGCTGGTGGCGTGCCCAAGCAGCTCGGCCGAATGGCCGGCGCTCCACCCCTGCTAGATCCAACCCACACGCCTGACCCAAACCATCCCGCCTGTGGAGGAGTAAACCATGCGGCGATTTTGGCCTTGGATGACGCTATTGCTGGGCGGCTGGCTGCTGATCTACAGCGGCTGCGGCTCCCGGACGGACTCCGGGTCGGCCCAGACGAGCGGGCCCGGCGACGAGCCCAGCATCTCCGCCAACGAGCCTGAACCGCTCCCGCCCCTGGAGCCGTTCGATCCGCCCCCGCTGCACGAGCTGGAAGCCAAGGTCGAGTGGATTGACCGCCCCGTCCGCGACGCCATGAAACTGCGCCGCGAGTACGATGCTGCGCATCCGGCCCCCATCAGCGTCCAAGAGGCCCTGGCGTTGCGGAACACTTCGGCCGAGAACAACGAAAAAATCCTGCTTACGCTGGGCAAGCTGCCCACCGACGACAACCAGGTCAATTGGGACGCCACCGTCAACCGCCGCCTGACCATGGACGTCAAGCGGACCAACCCGCTGTTCTTCAGCAGCGTGTCCGAGGGCGAAGTGTCCTCGCTGATCGGCTTTGGCTTGTTCAGCATCGACTGGAACCTGGAACCGTTCGCCGCCGCCGAGCACGTGGTCGAATGGAAGACCAGCAAGGACGGCCTGTACGACCTGGTGGTCATGCGCGACGACCTCACCTGGTCTGACGGCTACCCGATCACCGCCCACGACGTGGCCTTCTCGTTCCAGGTGATCATGGACAGCAAGGTGGGTCCCCACATTCCGGCCATCCGTTCCGGCACCGAGGAGCTGCGTTGGGTCCAGGCTTACGACGATCGCACAGTCGTCTTCTTCCACAAGGAGCCGCTGGCGACCAACGTGTGGAACATCATGTTCCCGGTGATCCCCGAGCATATCTACAAGGACAGCTACCGGGATGACCCGCAGATGTCGACCAGTCCATACCATCAGGAGCTGGAGCTGAATCCGATCTCCGGCGGACCGTACAAGATCGTCAAGCGCGAGCGCGGCCGGGAAATCGTGCTGGAGGCTCGCGAAGACTACTACATATACAAGGGCAAGCAGGTCCGCGAGAAACCGTACATCAAGCGGGTCCGTTTCAAGATCGTTGAAGACAACAACACGGCGCTGCTTGCGCTGGAAAAGGGCGATCTCGACGAATCGATGTTGGGTGCCGCACAGTGGCAGGCCCAAACCAACAGCGATGCGTTCTACGCCAAGAACACCAAGGTCAGCGGCCCGGAGTGGACCTTCTTCTACTTCGGCTGGAACATGAATACGCCGTACTTCAACGACGTCCGCGTACGTCGTGCGATGAGCTACGCGTTCAACCACAAGGAAATGCTGGACGACCTGTGCTACGGTCTGTACCAGCCGTGCCTGGGAATCTTTGCTCCCGATTCGTGGATGGCCCCCAAGAAGCGGCCAATGCAGTACCAGCAGGACCTGGATAAGGCCGAGGACCTGCTGGACGAAGCCGGCTGGGTCGACAGCGATGGCGACGGTATCCGCGACAAAGAAGTGAACGGCAAACGCATCAAGTTCGAGTTCGACATCCTGGTCAGCAACAAGCCCGACCGGATCGCCATCTGTAACTTGCTGCGCGAGAACCTGGAGTCGATCGGCATCATCTGCCACGTGCGGCCGCTGGAAGCCGCCGTGATGCAGGAGCGGATGTTCAAGAAGGAGTTTGTGGCCGCGTTTTCCGGCTGGGGCGCCGGGGCCGATCCCAGCACCTCGGACAACATCTGGAAGACGGGCGCGCCGCGTAACTTCGTGGGCTTCTCCAACAAGGAAGTCGACGACCTGTTCAAGCAGGGCGAGCGCGAGTTCGACCGCGAGAAGCGGGCCGAAATCTACGGCCGCATCGCCGAAATCATCTACGACGAGCAGCCGTACACGTTCCTGTACAACATGTCGTCGTTTTATGGATTCAACAAGCAGCTCCGCGGCTACATGTTCAGCCCGCGCGGGCCGTTTGGATACAGCCCCGGTTTCGGGTCGGTTTGGGTTACCAAGTAGCATTGGGCCTACGGCATGTGGGCGCCGCCGGCAGGCAGCAAACGCCTGACCGGCGGTTCGCCCAGCGCCGTGCTGCCCAGGCAAAGCTGCTGAACAACGTGCAGGGCGGGGCGCTGGCGGGCCCATGCCGCCTGAACTGCCCCGCCTGCGGCGTTTTTTGGCGTAAGGCGTGTCGCCGCGGCAGCAGCCCAAGACATTCGCCCAGCCAACCACCGCTCGCCGGACTTACCATCCCGTACCTGTCATTCGATAGCCATGGCGCAGTATCTGATCCGCCGATTGCTTATCGCCCTGGCGATGCTGGTGGTGATCACGTTCCTGGTGTACGCGCTGATTCGCAGCACGCCGGGCGATCCCACGCTCGTGAACATCGAGTCGATGAGTCCGGATCGCCAACCCAGCCCGGAGGCGCTCCAGCGGTTTCGGGAGCAGTACTACCTCGATAAGCCGATTTACGTCGGCTACGCGATGTGGGTGCTCCACCTGGTCCAGGGCGATCTGGGCCAATCGATGGCCTACAACGGCGCGCCCGTCTCCCAGGTGATCGGCGAGCGGATCGGCAATACGTTGATCCTGACCGTCTCATCGCTGGTGCTGGCGTACGTGTTGTCCATCCCCCTGGGCCTGTACTTCACCGCCCGCAACGGCACCATGCGTGAGCGGGCGCTCAGCACCGTGCTGTACATGCTCTACTCGCTGCCGTCGTACGTGGCCGCGTTGTTCTTGCAGTTGGCGTTCGCGGTCAAGCTCGACCTGCTGCCGCTGTTCGGCACGCACAGCGACAACTTCGCCCAGCTTTCGTTTATTGAGCAGGTCTGGGATATCGCCAAGCACGCCATCCTGCCGGTCACGTGTTTCACCTACGGCAGCCTGGCGTTCTACAGCCGCTTCATCAAAGCGAACATGAACGAGGTGATCCGCCAGGACTACATCCGTACGGCCAAGGCCAAGGGCGTATCACCGCGGAACATCATCTTTCATCATGCCTTCCGCAATACGCTGATCCCGCTGGTCACGCAAATCGGCTTGACGCTGCCGGCGCTGCTGGGCGGATCGGTGATCCTGGAACAAATTTTCGCCTGGCCCGGCATCGGCAAGCTGTTCTTCGAAGCGCTGGGCTACCGCGATTACCCGATTTTGATGTCCCTGGTTTTGATGTTCTCGGTGCTGACGCTGCTGGGCCAACTGCTGGCCGACGTGCTGTATGCCATCGTCGATCCGCGGGTAAGCCTCACCTGAGCGCACGCCACGGCAGCCACCACCGGCAAACGCATCAATCCATTCCTGAACCATTGCAGGTAGACGTGCAGGGATGACTTCACACCCTGGAGATCACAAACAGCCTCACGGGGAAAGCCCCGAGCGACCGGGAGACGAGGCCCTGCCTCGCCAGGCCCCGGAAGACGCTGCGGGCCTGGGAGCCGCCATCGAAAGCGAAGCCGCAACCAGCGGGCCCGAAGTGGTCGGCTTCTCGGTGCCGGCTCCGGCTGCCGAGCCGCAGGAGCCGATCGAGCGCGACGTTCCCCGCGGCTACTGGGCCGAGGCCTGGCTGCGGTTCCGCCGTCGCCGGCTGGCGATGACGGCGCTGCTGTTCGTGGTGTTCCTGGCCCTGGTGGCCATCTTCTCGCCGGCCATCGTCGGCACCAAACCGATCGTCTGCAAATACAAGGGTGAGATCTATTTCCCATGCTTGGGCTATTTCAACCGAAGCTGGGAGAATGCCATCTTCACCAAGGACCGCTTCCGCAACGTCTATGCGGGTAACCTCAAGGAGAAAGATCCGGAAAGCTGGGCCATCTGGCCGCTGATTTACCAGGATCCCGAACGGCGCGTTCGCGAGGGTGAATGGCCGGCTCAACCCGCCAACCCCACGCGCAACTACGGCTCCCCGAACCGTTACAACCTGTTTGGTACCACGCCGGCCGGCGTCGACGTGTTTGCGATCATGGTCCACGGCACGCGGATCGCGCTGCTGGTGGGCTTTGTCTCGATGGGCATCGCCGCGGCCATCGGCATCACCCTGGGCGCCCTGGCCGGGTATTTCCGCGGCTGGGTCGATGCGCTGATCAGCCGGTTGATCGAGATCGTGATGTGCGTCCCCACGCTGGTCTTGATCCTGGCCCTGATCGCGGTGCTGCCCAAGATTACGATCTGGCACCTCATGGCCGCCATTGGTCTGACCGGCTGGACGTCCATCGCCCGCCTGACCCGCGCCGAGTTCATCAAGCTGCGCGAGGCCGACTTTGTTTCGGCCGCCAAAGCGCTGGGTGCCGGACCGAGCCGGATCATGTTCCGGCACATTTTGCGCAACGCCATGGCCCCGGTGCTGGTGCCGATCACCTTCGGCATCGCGTCGGCCATTCTGATCGAAGGCGGCCTCAGCTTCCTGGGCTTTGGTCCGCCGCCGCCCACGCCCAGTTGGGGCCGCATCCTGGCCGAAGGCCAACAGAACAACACCATGTGGTGGCTGATCGTGTTCCCGGGTCTGGCGATCTTCCTGACCGTGCTCGCCTATAATTTGATCGGCGAGGGCCTGCAGGAAGCCACCGACCCGCGGCTTCGCGAAGCCGGGCGTTAAGCGCATGCCGCGCGCGGCGGGTTCAACACGGATTGTTGCCGCAACGAAAACTCCGCAGATCGCCGCCGCGTAACCGTCCCCGTCCCTGGCACGCCGCATCGGTCAATTCAACCTACCCGTAGCCTGCTGAATCACCATCCATGTCGACGCAGACCACGAGCCAGCCCGTCGCCCCCGGCACCTCCGCACCGCCGCTGATCGAAATCAAGCATCTGCACACCTACTTCTATACCGAGAAGGCGGTGGTGCCGGCGGTGAACGACGTGTCGCTGACCATCCCCAAGGGCAAGACGCTGGGGCTGGTGGGCGAAAGCGGCTGCGGCAAGTCGGTCACGGCGCTGTCCATCATCGGCCTGATCTCGCAGCCCGGCCGCATCGTCGAAGGCACGATCACCCTGTACGAGGACAACCAGCCGCCGGTGGTGCTTAACCACCTGCCCGAGCCGGAAATGCGCAAGCTGCGCGGCTCCAAGGTGGCGATGATCTTCCAGGAGCCGATGACCTCGCTCAACCCGGTCTTCACCGTGGGCGCGCAGATCATGGAGGCGATCCTGCTGCACCAGAACTGCTCCAAGGAAGAAGCCCGCAAACGCGCCCTCGACGCCTTGCGCAAGGTGCGCATCCCCGATCCGGAGCGGCGGCTCGACGAGTACCCGCACCAGTTCTCCGGCGGTATGCGGCAGCGCGTGATGATCGCCATGGCCCTGGCCTGCAATCCCCGGTTGCTGATCGCCGACGAGCCGACGACAGCCCTGGACGTGACGATCCAGGCCCAAGTGCTCGATCTGCTGCGTGATCTGCAACAGCAGACCGGCATGTCGATCCTGTTCATCACGCACGACTTGGGCGTGATCGCCGAAATGGCCGACGACGTAGCCGTGATGTACGCGTCGAAGGTGGTGGAATACGCGCCGGTGGTCGAGCTGTTCAAGCATCCCCTGCACCCGTACACCAAGGGCCTGTTCGCCTCGCGGCCCGACGGACGCAGCGCCAAGACCGACCGGCTGCAAACCATCCCTGGCATGGTGCCGCGGCCCGACGAGTTCCCTCCCGGCTGCAAGTTCCATCCCCGCTGTCCGTTCGCCAAGGATCGTTGCCGCGTCGAAGAGCCCGTCCTGCGTGAACTGCGGCCCGGCCACCTGGTCCACTGCCACTTTGCCGAAGAGTTGTCCCATGCCTGAGGCCCCCCTGCTCGAAATCCGCGACCTCAAGAAGCACTTCCCAATCCGCCGGGGCGTGTTCCGCAGCGTGGTCGGCCACGTCAAAGCGGTCGACGGCGTATCGTTCGCCGTCCGGCCGGGCGAAACGCTCGGCCTGGTAGGCGAAAGCGGCTGCGGCAAGACCACCGTCGGCCGGACGCTGCTGCGGCTGATCGAGCCCACCTCCGGCACAATCACCTTTGAAGGCCGCGACGTTACCACGGCCTCAGGCAGCACCTTACGCCGGCTGCGGCGCGATATGCAGATCGTCTTTCAGGACCCGTACAGTTCGCTCAACCCGCGCATGACGGTCCAGGCGATCGTCGAAGAAGGCCTGGTCATCCACCGCATCGGGAACCGCCAGGAACGTCTGAAGCTGGTGGCCAAGACGTTGAAGGACGTGGGCCTCGATCCCGGCTACATGCAGCGCTACCCGCACGAGTTCTCCGGCGGCCAGCGGCAACGCATCGGCATTGCCCGGGCACTAGTACTCAACCCCAAACTGCTGGTGCTCGACGAGCCGATCTCGGCCCTCGACGTTTCGATCCAGTCGCAAGTCATCAACCTGCTGACAGAACTGCGACAAGGCAGCGCCGACCGGCACCAGCTCACTTACATCTTCATCTCGCACGACTTGTCGGTGGTGGAGTACATTGCCGACCGCGTGGCGGTGATGTACCTGGGCGAGATCGTCGAACTGGCCACCAGCGAGGAGCTGTACCGCAACCCGCTGCACCCATACACCAAAGCGCTGCTGTCCAGCGTTCCGGTGATGGATCCGACGGCCAAGCGCGAACGGATCGTGCTGCAAGGCGACGTGCCCAGCCCCGCCAATCCGCCGGCCGGCTGCCGCTTCCACCCCCGCTGCCCACTGGCCGAAGAAATCTGCCGCCACAAAGTACCGCGGGAACTGAACCTCGACGGCCACCTGGTCCGCTGCCACGTGGTGGAACGCGAATACAAGAGCGATGCCCAACCCGCCGCCAAGTGATCCCCGCGCCGGCAACGTGCCGCGTGCCACGGCTGTGCCAGCCGTGTGCAGTCGTTTTGACTGGGATGACCTCCCCATCGAAGCCGCGCCCACCTCTCCCAGCACGGCCCCACGGTTCCGCCGGCCGCACCAGCCGGTTAAGATAGTCCCTCACACGCGGCGCACGTTCACCGGGGCTCCTCTTACCGTTTCGCCGCGTGTCTCTGCCGGTCGAGTTCACACAAACAACGGGGCACATCGATGGCAGCCGATGAACCAGAGCTGCGCGACCGGGTGCGGTTGGCCCTGGTGCCGGGCGTCGGGCCGCGTCTGCGGATGGCGCTCTTGGAAGCGTTCGGCACACCGGCGGCCGTGTTCGCCGCGTCGCCCGAGGAGCTTTGCCAGGTGCCAGGCATCGGCCGCAAGCTGAGCGATGCCATCACAGCGGCCAGGCAGATCCCCGTCGATGAAACGCTGGCCGTATGCGACCAGCACGGTATCACCGTTCTGACCGAAGCCGACGCTTCGTACCCGCGGCTGCTGGCCGAAACGCACACGCCGCCGGGCGTGTTGTTCATCCGCGGGCAACTGCTGCCGCAAGACAGCATCGCCGTGGCGATCGTCGGTACGCGCCATGCCACGCAGTACGGCCTGCGGCAAGCCGAACGGTTGGCTGGAGGCCTGGCTCGTGCCGGTTTTACGGTCGTCAGCGGCCTGGCACGCGGCATCGATGCGGCAGCCCATCGCGGTGCGCTCGCCGCCGCCGGCCGGACCATCGCCGTATTGGGCAGCGGCGTCCTTAACATCTATCCGCCCGAGCACGCGCCGCTGGCCGACCAGATCGCCCGACAAGGCGCCGTCATCAGCGAGTCGCCGCCGCTCGCCCCACCCCAGGGCGGCGTGTTCCCGCAGCGAAACCGGATCATCTCAGGCTTGACCTTGGGCACGGTCGTCGTCGAGGCAGCCGTCCGCAGCGGGGCCCTGATTACCGCCCGGCATGCCATGGAACAGGGCCGCGAGGTGTTCGCTGTCCCCGGCCAGGTGGATAACCGTGTCGCCCAGGGCTGCCACCGGCTGCTGCGCGACGGTGCCCGGCTGGTTGAAACCGTGGAGGACATCCTCGACGAGCTGGGGCCGCTGGTCGAACCGACCACCACGCCCGAGGGCGACGTCGTCCGCCACCCGGCGGAACGCTTGCTCAACGACACCGAGCAACGCGTGCTCCAGGCGATCGACGCCACGGCCACCTCCATCGATCAGGTGGTGCTCGCCAGTGGGCTGCCCATCCACCAGGTGCTGGCCACGCTGTCCGTGCTGGAAATGCGGCGTCTGGTCCGCCGCCTCAGCGGCAACACGGTGCAGCGGGTGTGACGCCCCCGGCGGCTCTGCCGGATATGCCGGCTGAAGGGCCTGTGCGGCCGCAGCCCGCGTTTCTGGCCGGGCCGAGGCAATGGAATCGCAACCGGACTTGTGGTAACATTTGGAGACCTCGCTGTGGTGTTGGGGGGGCGAACCTCACGGCCGCCCGCAGCGTCCCCTTTCAGCGGCGAGGCCCGACTGCCCGGAGGGTAAGCGAATTGGTTAGCGGCCACACTGGAAATGTGGTGCCGGGAAACCGGTTGCGGGTTCGAGTCCCGTGCCCTCCGCT
>CALBRZ010000079.1 GCA_937927735.1 uncultured Planctomycetales bacterium | reverse complement strand
TTCACCTTATGGCTCGGCGACTAAGCAACTCCTAGCTTTTTGGACACGCTCTGAGCACCAGTTCGTCGGTACATTCCGATTCGGGAATTTGCAGTTCGTTAGCCAGAAGACTCCGAACTTTGAACCAAACTTGGTTCTGAGAACTCATGACGTGGCCCCAAGCGAGTTCTACGGGGAACCTTTCCTTCTCCTATGAAAGCGGCGAAGGATGCTGCTGGGCCGCCCCCTGGCGACCGCATTCACGTCTGGCGGGCAATTACTATGGGAACCGCGAAACGTGCAGCGGCACAAGCCCCTTCGATTCACGGGGAAAATTTACCGGATTCCCTTGAGCTGCACCACCAGGGCATCGCGAAAAGTTCGGGCAGCTCGAAGGGCTTCTCGGGATCTTGAAAAAAACTATCGCGAATCTGTCAAAACCGAAGTCCCGGTGCGTTTCTATTTAAGGGAACCCATTGGTGGGCCGGCCTTGGTTGCGCCCACAACGAATTCGAGGAGCCTGCGCGCCGTGTATCTCTGCTACGACATTAAGGGAATCCAGCGGTTCATCTTCAGCGTTCCGAAGCTGAAGTGTGTCGTCGGTGCCAGTGGGCTAATCGTGAACTTCGATACAACTACCGCCACCGCCGCCGAGCGGTATGGAATTACTCGGATCTATTCCGGAGGCGGTCGCGGCGCATTTGAGTGTCCCGGCCGCACCGAAGCCGAATCCGCAGCCCAATTCTTGATCAACGAAGCCCATCAGGTTGGCCTCGATATCCGCATTGGAATCGATGAATCACTTTCGCACGCGGCCCACCACGCCGATCAGTTACACCCTTATTGTCCGGTTGATCTTAATGGTGTGCCCTGTGCCGTTTCGGGGCTTTGGCCGGTCGCGAACGGATCAGTTCACCCCCTAATCCAGAAACGGTATGCCGAAGCAAAGGAAGACAGACTCGGGAAAAATCTGCTGGAAGAACTGCACACAAATGACCTATTGCCAAAGGGCTTACACGAGGTCGATGAACTGCGTTTTTTCAGGACAATCAGCGCAGAAAAGGACGACGATCCCCAATTGATCGACGAGGCCGATGCCAGTGATCACGCGTTGGGAAACCGCAATCGTTGGGCCGTCGTTGCCATGGATGGCAATGACATGGGGCGACAATTTCTGGCGTTCACGCGACGGCAACGTGAGCAGCATTTCTCCGAGTCGCAAATGCGTCTTTGGCTGTGCAAGATGAGCCAACGGCTTAGCCAATGTACGCGGGCTGCGTTCGTCAAGGCATTGGCCAGCGCCATTAGCGTATGGTGGGATCAGCTGAAAGAAGGCGACTCAGTTAGCCCCAACGATTGCATTTATACGAACCACCAGGGCAAGCGTGTGCTTGTCCTTCCTTTTCGCCCCCTCATTCTTGGCGGGGACGATGTGACTCTGCTATGCCATCCAGGGCTAGCGATGCATTTTGTTCGAACGATGTGTCGTGAGTTCGCGACCGAGAGCCAACGGGCAGCCGAACAGTCGCCGATTAAGCCGCTTTGGCCGGCCACTGGCGACTGTCTTTCGATCAGCGCAGGCATCCTTTTCACAAAAGTCTCTGTTCCGCTACATATGGCTATTCCCTACGCGGAAAGTCTGCTTGCCAGTGCCAAGGGCAGGTTCCGCAATACAGCCAATGATGGCCAACCGACGCCTGCGGCAGTGGATTGGGACGCTGTAACCGACACGCTTATCGATACTCCTGCAGCACGGCGGAACCGTGAGCTGCGCTTTGTCGACCCAGATCTCGATATCGAGATACGTCTGACCCGACGACCATATCTCATCGAGGAGGGGAGCAATGCCCCGCCCCTAGCAAGCCTTTTCGACCAGATGGCGATGCTGAAATCAGAAGGCGTACCACGCACGGTAAGGGCAAGCCTGTTGCCTGCGTTGCGGAAGCCTTGGAGCGAACGCATCGCCTTCGTGGCATCGCTGGCGAAACGCTACCCACGACTCAAAGAGCTGTTATGGGAAGGCGGTGATAAGCTCGGCGATGGTTGGCACGCTGAAGACGACAAAAAGATCCGCACAACCGGGTTGCCTGATGCTCTCTCGTTACTGGAGGAAGAGGATCGCTTAAACCGCCCGTCGGACGATTGAACCATCCCGCGCACCCATTCTTACGGTTTGACGACCGTCTTCGGCCTTTCTGCCAACTGAAGCAGCTGCGGCCGCATTAGCTGATTCACACAGCGGTGTGTGACATAAGCAATCCGCTCAAGGGGTTGTAACATGCCCGTATTGTCATTTTGGATCACCCTTACTACCGACGCCGAGTTGGGCACAGGATTGGGTGGAGATATCGTAAACGCCCTGGTTCCTCGCAACCATCAGGGACAGTTGATGCTGCCTGGCTCGCACATCAAAGGGCTAATGCGGCAAACGCTCCGTGACTTGGCTGCCTCTCTAGGGTGGAATGAGGATATCGAGCTGGCGATATTCGGTCAGCCTGACGCGATAACGCCTGGCCTGGAGTCTGCCATTCAATTGACCGATGCGGTTGCTGATGTCTCGGCAGAGCAAACGGTCAAGCTTGTCACCAGAACAGCGGTCGGTGCCAACGGAGTCGCCTCGGATGGATCGTTGCGCACCACAGAATCCATCTCCGCGGGTACACGGTTTCGAGGCCAGTTACGCACCAACGCACCGGTCGGGGGTGTGATCGATTTGGGGTGGCGGCTGGCCCTATCCGCCATCGCGGCTGTAGGCGGCAATCGAACGCGCGGTTCTGGTATATGCGTAGTCGAGATCGAAGGCGAAAGCCGCACCCCTGGAGAGTTGCTGGTAGCCATTGATCACGCCTATCGAAGTAACGGCCTTTCGCCAATGCCACAGGGTGCCGTATCGGCGGCACATACCTCAGGCAAGTCCTATAGCTTGTCCTCGAAAACAGTCGTGCTGCGTCTGGAACTGCACGCCGAGACTCCGATCTGCTGCCCGGAGATCCCCGACAAGACCAACGTCATCACGTCCGGATTCAGTATCCCCGCAAGCACGGTTCAAGGGCTCATCCTTACACGACTCAACCAACGTGACGAAGCACTCGCCACGGCGCTATACAGTTCTCAACAGTTTCGAGCGTGGCCAATGCATCCCTGTTGGCTGCCTCACCGCGAAGAATCAGTCTCTCGCGGCAGCCTGCCAGTACCAATTCGCGTGAGCTTGACGCATCGGGTCGCCAAGTTCTCGGCACCTGACGGCTACCAACCAGCCCATTTCGCCGATGATGCCCTGGATCCGGAGCCATACGATTGGACAAAAGTTCCTGGCGGTGCTCCGCTTAAGGCTTCCGATGGCGTACTGCTGCTGATGCCTGATGGAACGGTCCAACTGTGGAAAGCCTCGACCATGCCCCATGTGCTGTCGGCGCATGGTGTCCATAGTGACCCAGAAGCTGGAGGTGGACGCAACCTTTTCACAGTCGACGCAATGGCGCCATTGATTTGGCGAGGCCTGATCGTGCTGCCGGCCGATGCTGCCGAAGCACTGCTTCATGATCTTGGCGACAATCCGCTCGTGTCGGTCGGAAAAGGTCGAAGTGTTCGCGGTAGCGGCCGGCTGTACGCCACACAAGTTGACGGTGTTCCCGCCGAATGGCAAACCCGAACGGACCACACCGTCCTGGTCGCCCAATCACCTCTGCTGCTGCCCGAGCGTTCTAATGGTAAATCGGCCGAAGCGGAACTACTGGAACTAGCCAAGCAATGGGCCAATCGAAACCAACTTCCCACACCTAAGACCGCCTGGGCGAACGTGGGCATCCGCTTTGGTTGGAATCGACATCGCAACGGACTCCAGAAGGCCTGCCGGGTTGCGTTGCCTGGGTCTGTGATTGTGTTCGACACCAAACTCGATTCGGAGCAATTGGCTGCCACCTTACTGAAGGATTCGCCAGGACTTGATGGGCGCGAACGAGGTTATGGTGCTGTCAGCATCCACCCAGGCAAGGCTGTTGCACTTTTCGAGCCGCTTCCAAGCGTGCCCGAAGCACCCAAACCATTAGAGTTTGCAGAGGCGGTCCGCGCTGTGCTGAAGATCGCGAGAAAGCGGCCACTGCCGACTCCTAGCCAGATTCGTGCTGTTCAGCAGCGACTACTGCCGCCTGGAAGTCGCGAGGCTGCAATGGATTACTTCCAACATCAACTGAAACGAACGCCTCGTATTTGGTTTGCATGGGAAGCGATTCGGAACGACATGATGGATTTGTTAACGAGCTATTCTCCTCCCATTGCATGTAAAGCCTTGGAGGTTCTGGCTGATCTTGCCATCGCGGAGCAGCCGGAAGGAGTCAAAGTATGAGCCGTCGCATTCATCGCTTACACCTGCCGATTGAATTTCCGGCAGGGATCGCCCTCGGCGAGGGCAGAGACTACAACCACCTCACCATCGCCCGCGATGGTCAAGGTCGGCCCGTTCTGCGTGGAACCTCGTTGGCGGGGGCCTTGCGGCATGCTTACGAACGCCATCTTGGGCGGACCGCAACCAGCACTACTCAAGCGGAAAAGTTCTTTGGAGTTGCTCTCCCCGATGTTGCCGACGGCATTGGCCAGGAAAGTCGCCTAATTGTGGGCGATTTTGTACTGAATACTTCCGAGGCTGACATCGTTCGGCGGACACACCACTTACGCAATCGCCACTCCGGCAGTGTCCTGCCAGGCGGGTTGTTTTCGCTAGAAGCCTGCCCGCCCCGCACCAAAGCCAACGTGACCCTGTGGTTACGTGATGACGACGATTCGCCGGACCAGTCGCTACAGTTTCTCCGCACGCTGGTCGGCATCGTTCAAGGTGGGCTGACGCTAGGCGGAAATGCAGCCCGTGGTCTCGGTTTGGTTCGGCTACGCCCCGAAGGCGCGTCCTATCACACTTACCACTTGGATCGCGTTCAAGATGCAGCTGCTTGGCTCGATGATTATCGGCAGTGGCGAATGGATCCGCAGCGAACGTTTTCAGGAGAGGTCTGCCGGCCGGCTGAATCAATCGACCAGGTTTTACATGTGCAGCTGCAATTTACCATTCCTCGAGGCCAAGACCTGTTGATCGCCGACGGGCAGGGGCTCGATTACGAGATGGAGCCGCAGTATGTCAAGGCAAGCGACGGGCGCACGTATTGGCGGTTGCCTGGTGCATCGCTGAGAGGCCTTTTCCGAAGTTGGTTCTCGCGGTTGGCGGCCCGGGAGGGGTGGCGTGTCGCCGATAGCGTTCGCCGTCAGAAGAAGCTGTGGTCTGGAGAGGAATTGCCAAAGCACGAGCAGCTTAACGGCGACAACCTTGGCTGGTGTTTTCTACCGACCTCCGACCGAAAACACGAAATTGCCAAGACCGACTGCCCCATCGCAAGCTTGTTCGGCAGTTTGTTCCAGGCAGGACGGATTCACATCGCTGACGCGTACGCCCCTTGCTCGCGGATGAAACCGTCATCCCAGTGTTCCGAAGAACAAATGCGGACGCATGTCGCTGTCGACCGCCTCACGGGCGGGGCCGCAGAAAGCATGCTGTTCGATAACACGGTCTTATGTTCGGCTGACCATCTCGCGTTTCCTGTCGAGCTCTGGATTCACGATCCCCAGGAACATGAGGTCGATTGGCTTTGGCGGACCGTTCGGGCATTAGATGTCGGCGTTCTGCGGGTTGGTTCCAGCAAGAGCAGCGGCCGATTGTGCCTGGCCGCGCCGCCACGCGCCGAAGGGCCGTTTGCGGAGCGGTTGCGGATGCTTGAGCCATTCGCGCTCAAGCGCGGTGCCTAATCCGCTTTATCAGCACCCGCCGCCGCCATCGTAACGAATGGTAAGGTATTTCACTTCGAAGCAGCGTTCTCGAACAATGAACCAAGAAACCGGCAAACTGAAGGTCCTGAAAGGTGGGAAGAGCTTCGCAGTTATTTTGCCCACTAAGAAAGGCGGTGAGGCACAATATAGCATTCCCGCAGCCGCGGTATGCTTTAATCCTCAGGATGCTCAAGATGGAATCGAGGTGACTGTAGAGCGGGATAACCAGAACCGCATCACCAGGGTTACCATTCCCGGCAAGCCAGAGGTTTCGCCAGCGACGCATTCGCAGAATCCAGGGTCCCGCAATGAACGTGTCAAAGCTGGCCCTCGCAACCAGCAAGGACAATGGCGAGCCCATCGCGCAGCGAACTCGCAAACCGGAGCATTGAAAACCAAAGCGAAAGCCTCCCCCAAGATACTCGGCAGTCCGTTCCACAATCCGTACACCTTCATCCCGTTCTCGACCCAACCACCGCAGCGCAGGCCTCCCACGCCTTTGAGCATTGATGAGTTGCCTGAAGAGCGTCATCGCCTGACGGGCGTACTGGAACTTGAGGTCACCACGGTCACGCCGCTGCTGAGCTGCGATCCCAAGCCACAGGCCCCCGATGCCGACCATAAGACGTACACCGCGCTCGCGATTGGTAAGGATCTGATCGTACCTGCTACCGGTATTCGCGGCGCGCTGCGCACGCTGCTAACCATCCTTACCGGTGGTACCTTGGGGTACGTCAACCGACACGCCTACCTGTGTCAAGGTCGCGACCTTAGTCTTGATCTTCCGGGTCAGAATCAAAAGGAAAAACCACAGCAACATGCCGTGCTGGCCAAAGTCATCCAGCCGGGGTCTGATCTTCGCCCGGGACGCGTGCAACTGGGGACTACGAAGCTCGTTAAATTAGCAGAGCTAGAGTCCGTTCACGGCAGGTCGTTCACGCCTGAAGAGCGAACCAATTCATTGACGGCCCACTCCAGCAAGCGGACGACCTATTGGGTTGGCCTCGACGCCCAAGATCGCCCTGTCAAGGTGACAACGCAGTGGTCGGAAGCAACACCTTGGCAGTTACGTCTGTCCGGTCGACCGATCCAGTCCGAGCGAAAACGGGAAGCCGTCTTTAAGCCTGACAACCGCGAGATCGAGCTGCCGCCGGCACTCTGGGCGGAGTACAGCAGCCGTTACGCCCATGGTGATCGGCCCGTGCTGGAAAAGGGAGATCTCATCTGGTTGGAACTGGCCGACCCGACCCTCGACGAGAAAGATATCGTATCCGGCGACCAAATTCGCAGCATCCAATGGGCCAGACTGGGTCGGCGTGGTCAGAGAATGGTCGACGCCGTGCCGAATTATGTCTTGCCAGATAACATGCGAAACGACGGCTTGGTGGACGAAGTTACCGACCTTTTCGGACAAGCCCCGATCGATCGTCGCACTCCGGCACCTTCGTTTGCGGCACGAGTGCGTCCGGAGAATCTCGTATTCTACGATGCCCTTCCGAAGGTTCAGCGGACCACGCTAGCACCGCTTGCACCTCCGCACCCAGGCTGCCGTGCGTTTTACCGCGACAACGCCGATCCGGATTCCATTTCCGATGCGGATCCGCTCCGCGGCTACAAGGTCTACCGAACTACGAGCGAAACTGGCCCAGACGCCCCTTGGCGTTATGAAGTACAAGGGGTGTACGAGAACAATGGCCGGCTACGCCCACCCGCGCAAAAGGTCAACAAGACCTGCGACCTACTCCCTGAAGGCAACACGGGCAGGCTTCGCATCGCGTTTCGAGCACTCACTAAGCGCGAACTGGCGCTGCTGCTGCAAGCCTGTCACGTTCCCTGGCGACTGGGAGGAGGTAAGCCTTTGGGACTTGGTGCGTGCACGGTCCGCGTCGTTGGCGTGATCGATGAACTGGGTGAGCCGCTGGCTGTGCCTGGCTGGTCGATTACAAAATCGAGTGACGGCACGTTGCAAGTCGATGGCTGGCAGAACGAAGTCACCGATCTGCAACAACGCGTTGAATTTTGGAACATCAGTCAGGAACCAGTCGCCAAGCTGAGGTATCCCCGGGCGGCCGAAGAAAACAATAAGTCGATCAGTCGAGGTGGCCATGCTTGGTTCCAGCGCCACGCACGACCGCCGATGACTAAGGATAAAAGTACCAACAAAATCAATCCTGGCTTGCAGCCGCTCCATATCGACGGCGAACTGCTTAAGGCAGCCCAGGCTCAAGGCGAAATCCTCGATCCCATTCAGCCCATGGTCGCTGGTCAGGTTCTGCCGCCATTTCCGCCGAAAGAGCCCGGGGGCGACGTGCTTTACGGTTACGACGGCTTCAGCAGTGCAGCATCGAAGTACCAGGCGAAAAATCCCAGCCGGACGGTTTACACCAAGATTGAGCCGTTTGACGAAGCCAAATACGCCACCGGGAATCGTAAAGGCGAAGGAAATCAGGGCAAGAATCGCGATTTCCGGAATCA
>CALBRZ010000078.1 GCA_937927735.1 uncultured Planctomycetales bacterium | reverse complement strand
GGTGTCGAACTCGTGTAGGCAGAAACACGGTGAAGTCTGGTCAGGCCTATCTTCCAGAGAGGTTTGCCCGTATGCAATCGTCGTGCCAGCGTTTGCGCAGCGCGCAAAACCACCACTCTTACCGGCAGTTATGCCAAGAAATCGCGAGTTCTCGCAGAGATCGCGCGTGTGCGAAGCAGCCCGCCCCCCGAACGAAAGCGCGCGAGATGCAGCCTCTTCGACGAAGAATCGGCGTGGGCGTTACCCCTGCAGCTTGGGGTTGCTGCGATGTCGATCGCGGTCGCGCTGCGTTTTCTTTTCCAGATTGCGCTGCAAGGCCGAGGTGAGATCGACGCCGGTCTGGTTCGCCAGGCAAATCAACACAAACAACACGTCGGCCATTTCATCGGCCAGGTTGCCTGCCTTGTCGCCTGGCTTGGAGCTCTGCTCGCCGTACTGCCGCGAGATGATTCGCGCCAGTTCGCCCACTTCCTCCATCAACTGGGCCAGGTTCGTCAACTCGGAGAAATACCGCACGCCGTATTCACGGATCCAGGCGTCGACGGCGGCTTGGGCTTCGCTGAGGGTCATGGCAGTGGCCAACCGGCTGCATCCACGAAAGCCGAAACTGTACGAGCGATCACAACCACGCGCACGGCCACAAGCCGCGCGGCGGTAGACGCGAGAATATCGCCGCCCTTGCCGGGCTACCAAGGGGTTGCTCGCCGAATCTTGATCAGGCGGCCTGCTGATGGCCCCCCGAGGTGCGCGTTGGGGGCCGCGGCTGCTTCCCTATAATGACAAGTCATGGAAACCATTTATCTCGATCACAACGCGACCACGCAGCCGCTGCCTGAAGTGCTGGAAGCGATGCTCCAATGCGAGCGCGAAGCTCCGGCGAACCCTTCCAGCCAGCACCGTGCAGGCCGCAAAGCCCGGCAGCGTTTGGAAGACGCTCGCGAAGGCATTGCCGAAATCCTCGGAGCCCGATTGGGCACGCCGGGCGACCAGTTGATCTTCACCAGCGGCGGCACCGAGGCGAACAACCTGGCGTTGTTTGGCCTGCTGCCTGAGGTTCCGCCGGGGGCCGATCCCCGCCGCTTGGCCCGACTGGCGGTTTCGGCGATTGAGCACCCCAGCGTGGCTGAGGTGGCCGACTATCTCAAGCGGCAAGGCTGGCCTGTGAGCCGGCTGGGCGTCGATCGCAGTGGCGCCCTGAAGGCTTCCGAAGTCCAGCGGTGGTTGGCCGGCGAACCAACCGAATACGATTCACAAAACCCATCAACAAAAGAACTTAAAGAGCAAGCCACCGAACAACCAGCGCTGCCGCCGGTCGCGCTCATCAGCGTGATGCTGGGCAACAACGAGACAGGCGTGCTGCAACCGGTGGCCGACGTGGTCGCTGCCGTTCGTCGCTGCGAATCCCCCTCGCAAGTGCTGGTTCACACCGATGCCGTGCAGGTGGTCGGCAAACTGCCGGTGAACTTTGCCCAACTGGGCGTCGATGCGCTCACGTTCTCAGGCCACAAGTTCCATGGCCCCAAGGGGATCGGGGGATTGCTGATCCGCCAGGACATGGACCTCAAGCCCCGTCTGTTTGGGGGATTTCAGCAAGCTGGGAAACGGCCCGGCACCGAACCGGTATCGCTGGCTGTGGGCATGCACGTGGCCCTGCAACACTGGCAGCGTGAAGCCGAAGCTCGGGCACGCCGGCTGGCTGAGCTGCGTGATCGGTTTGAAGCGGGTTTGCGGGCGGCTGGCTTGAACATCGTGGTTCATGGAGCCGAAGGCCCGCGGCTGCCGCACACCTCGAACATCTCCTTTCTGGGGCATAACCGGCAGTCGCTGCTGATGGCGCTGGACTTGGCAGGCGTGGCCTGCTCGACCGGTTCGGCATGTGCTAGCGGTTCCACGGATCCCTCGCCTGCGCTACTGGCAATGGGGGTAGAACAGGCAGCCTGGGAAAGTGCTTTGCGATTCAGCCTCGGCTGCTTTACGACGGCCGTCGAAGTCGATCTAGCCGTTCAACGCATCTCTAGCGTAGTCAATAACTTAGAAAAAAGGCACTAGCGGCCAAATTTGCCGTTTAACCCTCGTACTGACAGCGGCAATTTGATACAATTCCCTGTGCATTTGAGTGGCTCTTAGGGCCTCTGCTCTTTTCGGCCGAATCAGACGGATCGCAAAGTGGTTAACGGCATCGCCCGCATCCCGCTTCTGGCCTCCTGGTCCGAAGCCGATTCCCCAACGCGCGGGGTGGATGCTGCGCCCGATTGGCGGGAGTACCGGGCAGGCTCACGCCAGGCCCTGCTGACCACCGCCATTGAGGCCATTTTGCAGGGCAACCGCGACTACAACCCGCTGGTCCTCTGCGGTCCGGCTTGCGTTGGTAAGTCCCACGTAGCCTTGGGCTTAGCGGCAGAGTTCGCCGCTCGCTGGCCTGCCGCGTCGGTGGTGGTGCTAGCAGCCCGGGCGCTCGCCGTGCAATACGCTTCCGGCTCGCCGACCTTGCGCAGCCAACAGCCGCGCAAAGAGCATCGCACCGCCGATCTGCTGGTGCTGGAAGACCTGCACGAGCTGCGCGGCAAGACGGCCCAGGACGAACTGATCCTCATGATCGATGCCGTGCTCCAACGCGGCGGCCAGGTGGTCGCTACGTTGCGTGAGCCGCCGGCCGCGGCCGGGTTATATCCCCGGCTAAGCAGCCGGCTCGAAGCGGGGCTGATTCTCAGCCTATCGTTGCCGGAGCTGGCCCAGCGCGAGTCGCTGTTGGTCGACGCCGCGGCGGCCGCCGGTGTGGAGTTCGAGCCCGACGCCCTGCATCTGCTGGCCCAGAGCATCGCAGGCACCGTGCCCGAGCTTCAGCAGGCATGGTCACAAGTACTGGCCGCGCGCGAAGGCAGCGGAGCCGAGCCGATCACGGTCGAAGTGGTTCGCCGGGCCCTGACGGCCATGCAGCGGCAACGTGCCGTACCCCTGCACACGCTGGCTGCCACCACGGCCAAGTACTTTTCGCTCCGCGTGACCGACCTCAAGAGTGCCAGCCGCCAACGGGGCGTGGTCAACGCCCGGGCCGTGGCGATGTATCTGGCCCGGCTCTACACCGACAAGAGCTTGGAACAGATCGGCAAGTACTTCGGCAATCGCGACCACACCACGGTGCTGCACAACTGCCGCAAGATGGCTCGGCTGCTGGAGACCGATGACGAGGTCCGCCGCGCCGTCCACGACGTAACCCAGGCCATCCTGGTCGAATAATCGGCACGAGCGGACGGCGCTACCTCCCCCGCATGATCAAACAACCCCGTACACACTCAAACCATCCAGGCACGATGTGGAAAACCTGTTGATCGACTGTCGATGGTTCGTTGGCAACTTCGACGGTTAAGCCCTGCCCGTTGAACCACCGCCCTAGCCCGCAACAGTCATCGACAACCCTCGACACGGCATCGACAGCTCACCGACAGGTAAACAACAGGTTTTCCACAGCCGAAAAAGCCTCCCCGAAAGGCCGCAACCAACGACGAATCAATAACTTACACAGCCAGTTGTCGGGGCGGCCAACCGCCGGGCCACAGCCCGCAATACTACGACTACTGAAAAATCAAATCAGGAAAACGCAAGAGACCGACGCACATGAAGATTCAAGCCAACCGCGAGCAGTTGCTGGCCGCCTTCCAAACGGCGCAGGCGGTCGCACCCAGCCGCAATACCACCACGGCCGTCTTGCAGAACGTCAAACTGGAAGTCACGCCCGAACGTTCGACCATGCTCGCCACCGACCTGGAGTTGGGCATCCGGGTCGATGTGAGCGACGTGGCCGTGGAAACGCCGGGCACGGTGCTCTTGCCGATCGCGAAGTTTGGCCAGATTCTTCGCGAAACCACCGATGAAACGCTTCACCTGGAGTCCGACGGCGCCCAGTTGCACGTGCGCGGCCAGCGGGCTCGGTTCGATCTGCCGTCGGTTAACCCGGGCGAGTTTCCCTCCGTTCCCGGTTTTAACGAACAGAAGTATCACGAGATTCCGGCCCGGCTGCTCCGCGAGTTGATCCGCCGCACGGTATTCGCCACCGACAACGAGAGCACCCGTTATGCCCTGGGCGGCGTGCTCCTGGAGATGATCGACGACAACATCGTGGCCGTGGGCACTGACGGCCGCCGCCTGGCCAAGATGGAAGGCAAGGCCCAGTGCGTGGAGGGCCACTCCACCGCCGAACAGAACGTGATCGTGCCCACCAAGGCGATGCAGGTCATCGAGCGGACGCTGGGTGATCCCGATGCCACGATCGCCGTTGCCGCCCGGGCCAACGACATTCTGGTCCGCACGCCCAAGGCAACCGTTTCGGCCCGCCTGGTCGAAGGCCGGTTCCCCAAGTGGCGCGACGTGATTCCCAAACGCGGCGCCGGCCAGACCATCGAGATGGTGGTGGGGCCGGTGTACTCGGCCGTGCGTCAGGCCGCCATCGCCACCAGCGACGAAAGCCGCGGCATCGACTTCTGCTTTGGCGACGGCCGTCTGGTGCTCAGCGCCCGGGCGACCGATGTGGGCGAAGCCCAGGTCGAACTGCCCATCGCCTACGACCACGAAGAAATCAAGATCATGCTTGATCCGCGATTCATGATCGATTTCTTCAAGGTGCTCGAGGGCGAACAGAGCTTCACGTTCTCGATCAGCAGTTCCACGGAGCCGGCCGTGTGCCGTACCGAGGACGGCTACGAGTATGTGATCATGCCGCTGGCCCGCGATCGCTAACGAACGGCCGCACGTACGCGGCTAGCAGCGGGAAAGCCGCCGCCCACGGTGTTGGCCGGCAGCGGTTTTCCCGCGGTAACGGATCGCTGGGCCGGCTGCCGGGGACACGGGCAGTTGGATTTTCACATTTTGTCCAAGGACGGACCCTATCCACCGCAAGGACATGGCGAAGCAACCCGAAAGCATCGGCGACATCCTGGGCGAACTGATGGCCCGCACCGGCTATGCCCGCGTGCAAAGTGCCGACGCCCTGCAGGATGCCTGGCAGCAGGTGGCGGGCGAACTGGCGGCCAAATGCACCCGGGCGGTGGCGATTCGCCGCGGCACGCTGGAGGTGGTCGCGACCAGTTCGGTCGTGGTGCAGGAGTTGACGTTCCGCAAGAGCGAGCTGTTGCAGGGGCTGGCCGCTCAATTGCCCGACTCGCGGATCACCAACCTGCGATTCAAGGTGGGGCCCCTGCCCTAGCGGCCGGCGGCGGCCCGGCAGGGCAAACACCACCCGATTCACACTCCCAGACAAAACACACGAACCACAACCATCACACCAACCAAACCTTCAATGGATCGCTCCCCCATGCAGGTTGCTATGGCGCCCCCGCATGGCCGGCGCCGCGACGACCGCCGATTGGCATCGCCCGCGATCCAACGCACGACCAATACACGGAAGTAGCAGGCTGAAAGGTAGAAGCAAGCATGACGGAAGAAACCAACAAGTCCGGCAACGACCAGACCCAGCCGGAGCAGCCGCAGGCCAAGCCGCAAACCACGCCTCCCCCGCAGCGCAAGGCCCGCGACGAATACACCGAAGCCGACTTGCAGCACCTCTCCGACCTGGAGCACGTGCGCGAGCGGCCCAGTATGTACATCGGCGATACCGGCGTACGCGGCCTGCACCACCTGGTGTACGAGGTGGTCGATAACTCGATCGACGAGGCGATGGCCGGTTACGCCCGCCAGATCTCGGTCACGATCAACACCGACGGCTCGGTGACCGTAGAGGACGATGGCCGCGGCATTCCCGTCGACAAGCACCACGGCCTGAGCGAGGAGTTCGGTCGCGAGGTCTCCACGCTCGAAGGCGTGATGACCGTGCTCAAGTTCGGCGGCAAGTTCCAGAAGGGCGCCTATGTCACCTCCGGCGGTCTGCACGGCGTGGGCGTCACCGTGGTGAACTTCCTGTCCGAGTGGTGCGAGGTCTCCGTCTCGCGCGACGGCTACGTCTGGCAGCAGGAATACGCGCGCGGCGAACCCAAGGGCCCGGTGGTGCGGGTAAGCCCCACCAACAAGCGCGGCACCAGGACTACGTTCAAGCCCGATGCACAGATCTTCCAGACCACGGTCTTTAACTACGACACGCTCTACAAGCGGCTCCAGGAACTGGCGTTCCTCAACCGCGGCGTGCGGATCGAGTTCAAGGACGAGCGCACCGGCGAAGGCGACACGTTCTACTACGAACGCGGCATCATCGAGTTCGTGGAGTACCTCAACCGCGCCAGCGACGCGCTGCATAGCGACGTGATCTACCTGGCCGGCGAAACCGAGATCCCCAAGGGCGACGAAACCGAAATCGTCGGCTACGAAATCGCCATCCAGTACTCGGGCGAGTACACCGAGAACGTCCACTCCTACGTCAACAACATCTGCACCACCGAGGGCGGCACGCACGTATCGGGCTTCCGCTCGGCCCTGACCCGCACGCTCAACAACTACGGCAAGAAAGAGAACCTGTTCAAGGACATCGTGCCCACCGGCGACGATTTCCGCGAAGGTCTCACCGCCGTGATCAGCATGCGGGTGGCCCATCCGCAGTTTGAAGGTCAGACCAAGACCAAGCTGGGTAACAGCGAGATCGAAGGTATCGTCAACAGCGCCGTGGGCGAGTTCCTGGCGACCTACCTCGAGGAGCATCCCAAGACGGCCCGCGCGATCATCGCCAAGGGCGTGCTGGCCGCCGAGGCCCGCGAAGCCGCCCGCAAAGCCAAGGCCCTGCTCCGCGAGCGCAAAGGCGCGCTCTCCGGCGGCGGCCTGCCCGGCAAGCTCCGCGACTGCACCAGCCGCGAGGTCGACAAGTGCGAGCTGTACCTGGTGGAGGGTGATTCGGCCGGTGGTAGCGCCGAAGGCGGCCGCATCCGCGAATACCAGGCGATCCTGCCGCTCCGCGGTAAGATCATCAACGCCTACAAATCGCGCGAAGACAAGGTGCTCTCCAACGAGGAAGTGCGGAGCATGATCTCGGCGATCGGCAGCGGCATTGGCGAGGATTTGGACCTCTCCAAACGCCGCTACAACAAGATCGTGATCATGACCGACGCCGACGTCGACGGCTCGCACATCCGCACCCTGCTGCTCACCTTCTTCTATCGGCAGATGTACCACCTGGTGAACGCAGGGCACGTGTACATCGCCCAGCCGCCGCTGTTCCGCGTCACGCACAAGAAGAAGACCTACTACGTGCAGACCGACGAAGAGATGCGGCGGCAACTGCTCGAGTTGGGTCTGGCCGAGGCCGTGCTCGAAACCGAGGACGGCCAGCGGATCGAAGGCGAGACGATGCGCGAGCTGTGCCTGGCCCTGGCCGCGATGGAAGATTCCATCCTAGCGCTGGAACGCCGCGGCATCAGCCTCCGCGACCACGCCCAGAAGCTGAACGCGGCTGGCGAACTGCCGGTGTTCCACGTGTTCCACGGCATCAACGAGTACTGGTTCGCCAACCGCCAGGAACTCGATGAGTTCCTCAAGGAGCACGAGCACGAGATCACGGCCCAGCGTCCGGCCGACGATGCCGGTGCGACCAACGGCGCGGCCACCAATGGCCAGGCCCACGAGGGCGAGGTTACCGGCGGCTCGAGCATCCACATCGTCGAGCTGCACGAGGTCCGCACGATCAACGCCCAGCTCAAGGAGTTGGCGCGGCTGGGCTTTGACCTGCAATCGCTCATTCCACAACAGCGGACCGGCAAGCAGACGCCGCGCTACGCGGTCCGCCGTGGCGACAGCTCGGTGGAGCTGGAAGACCTCCGCGGTCTGCCGGCCGCCATCCGATCGATGGGCGAAAAGGGCCTGACGATTACCCGGTTCAAAGGTCTGGGCGAAATGAACGCCGAAGAGCTGCGAGAAACGACGCTCGACCCGGCCAACCGCACCCTGCGGCAGGTCACGATGGACGACGCCAGCGCGGCCGACGACATGTTCCGCATCTTGATGGGCGACAAGGTGGAACCCCGCCGCGAGTTCATCGAGAAGCACGCCCTGGAAGTGAAGAACCTGGATATTTAAGGCCGGGTACCGTTCGATGTCGTGCTACGGCTCCCTTTAAGCCGTGGGCCTTGGCAGGGGCCGCTGTGCGGACCTGCGACTGCGCAAATGGTCGATCGCTGCGATGAAAACCGCAGCGGCGGTCATCATCCGAATGCGACACGCCAGCGAGGGCTCTGCCCTCGCTGCGCCGTTTTCGGATGGCCACAACAGGCCTTAAGAGCGTGTCCAAAAAGCTAGGAGTTGCTTAGTCGCCGAGCCATAAGGTGA